>JANQKT010000131.1 GCA_028280965.1 Phycisphaeraceae bacterium | reverse complement strand
CCGCTCCTGGAGGAGCCGGTGTTCCGTGGGGTCATGCAGACCGGCCTGGTCCGGCTGTCGAACGGCCGCCGTTGGCCGGCGCTCCTGATCACCGCGGCGGTGTTTTCGGTCGTGCACTGGTGGGCGGTGACGTCCTGGCACGGCCTGGTCCCGCTGTTCGTGCTCGGGCTGGTGTTTGGTTATGTGTACGAGCGGACCGGCTCGCTGCTGACGCCGGTGCTGACGCACGCGGGCTTCAACGCGGTGAACATCCTGATCGCGCTAACGCTGCCGGCGGGGTGAGCGGCGCGTTTGATGTTGCTTTGCGATGCAACCCGGGTTTAGCCGCGACGCTACGCGTCGCCGGCGCGATATGATGCGTTTTGTCACCCTCTGCCGGCGACGCGTAGCGTCGCGGCTGTTGACTGCTTAACGATCGAGCTGATCCAGCCACGCGGTGAAGCCGGCCACGCTGCGCTCGCCTGTGAATTGCCCGATCGGTTCGCCCTCGGGGTTCAATGCGAGGACGGTCGGGTATCCTTCGATCCCGTACATCTGCACCACCGGGTCGCCCCGGGAGGCGTTGGACATGTCCACCTGCACCGGCACGAAGCCCGCTTCCAGCGTCTGGACGACCTCGGGCTGACTGAGCACATCTCTTTTGAGCCGCTGGCAAGGCGGGCACCAGTTCGCAGTGAACAGCACGACCATCGGGCGGTCCATCTCTTCGGCCTTGGCCTGGCCGGCTTCGAGGCCCTCGGCCCAGCCGGTGAGTTCGGCCTTCGGCCCGCCGTGCCGCATCACGACCGCCGCCGCCCAGACGAGCACGACCAACAGCACCGCGGCACCCCAGCCCAGCGGGGCACGCGAACGCTGCGGGGGATCGGTCGGGTTGTTGGGTGTTATCGGTTCCATCGGGCGGTTATTGTCTGGCTGTCGTTCTATTGCTCTATCGGGAAAACACCGATGCGAATCGGGCTATTCCGATCGATTGATGGCTGGGGGAACGAAAAACCCCCGCCTCGCGGCGGGGGCTCTTTTGATCCATCAACGCTTGTCGCATCGATCGATACACGCGGGCCCTACTGCCCGATCTGCTCCTGCAGCCGGATCAGCTCGTCGATCGTCTTGCCGGTCTGCGCTTTGAGCTGTTGCTCCAGCCGGTCGGTGTTGGTGTGGGTCTCGGCGTGACCATCGAGGTAGCAGACGACCAGCTTGTCGCCCGCCGTGTCGTCGGGGCGCTGGAAGAGCAGCACTTTCTGCGACGGGTTGTCGTCATTCCAGCGCAGACCCGACACGAGTACGAACGAACTGTTCTTGCGGATGAACGCGTTCTGACGGTTTTTGTCCCAGTCGTCGAAGTTGAACGGCATGGGCTCGGCCCGGATTGACTTGGGCGAGAAGAAGACGTCTTCAAAATCGACGTAACCTTGGTACAGCTCGGCGATGTCGGTTGGGAATTCGTCCTTGTGATCGACTGCATAGGCGTGCGCGGCCATCGCGAGCTGCCGGCCGTTGGACATCGTCTGTGTCTGCATCGCCGCATCGCGGGCCGAGCCGAGCGCGGGCAGGACCACCGCGACCGCCATCGGTCCGGAGATCGCCATCGTGGACTCCAGGCCCTTGGCCGGGCCGAGCAGCGCCGAGCCGGGGAACGGCTCGATCGAATGCACGTGCAGGCCCAGGTCGTCGACCCAGGTCACGGCGCCCGACGGCTCGATGAAGGGCATGACCTTGCCGATCGGGGGCATGCGGACGGTCGCCGCTTCGCCGCCGAACATCTCCGTCACGCCGGCGATGACCTGCATGAACATCAGGTTGATGCCGTAGCCGTCGGGCGCGGTCTCGGGCAGGTCGGTGAACGACAGGCCGGTGAAGCCCTTGTCTTCGAACTGGTCGAGCGTCTTCACGAAGGTCTCATTGGCGAGGATCGAGTCCGCCTTCTCGCCGCTGTGCTCGAGCGCCATCTCTAATGCTTGGGGGAACAGCGAGACGTACAGCCGGCCGCCGTGGACCATGTACGCCGGGGCGATGTACGGGATGCCCAGGTGTGTGATGCGCGTGCCCTTGACCTCGCGGGTCAGCAGGCGGATCTTCAGCGGCACGTCCTCGCCGTCCATGACCCCGGCCATCGCCTCGTTCGCGGCTTCGGACAGCTTGAGCAGGGACTGCTCGACGCGGTCGGCGTCGCGCAGCTCGTTGACGAAGACCAGCGAACTGAAGCCGTTGCCCGCGATCATCGGGTCGATGTAGATCGACCACACCGGGCCGAAGCCGTTGATCAGCTCGCGCTCCAGGTCGAAACCGACCGCCTCGCTCGCCTCGGCGAGCCCCGCGTCCAGCTCCTCGGCGACGCCGGCATCGACCGCGCCCAGCATGTCGCGCGTCACGTCCAGCACGCGCGCCGGGTCGATCGTGAACACCTGCAGGTAGGTCGCGGTCTTGGGCACGTGCGTCAGGTTCGGCTCCTGGATCGCCTTGTTGTCCATCAGCGAGAGGATGCCGGTGCGCGGCGCGGGCGCGTCGAGGAACATCTTGGTGTGCCAGTTCTTGTCCGCGATCCCCGCCGAGAACATCAGCCGGTTGACCCCGCTGAGCCCGGAGACGTCGCGCAGCGTCGGCCAGAGCTGGGCGAACGGGTCGGCGGGCTCGTCCCACTCCTCGGCCTGCTGCTTCATCATCTCGGCGAAGCTGTCCACCTGGCCGATCCACTCCTGCACGTCGACGTAGAGGACCAGCGCGCCGTCGGGCTGGACCTGCGCAGCGGCCTGCTTGAAGCGCGCTGTGTCGGCCAGCGAGCCGCCGGCCGCGTCGCCGGCGTTGAAGCCGATGGACAGGAACACCGCGTCGCCGGCGTTGCCCATAAAGGCGGGGACCTGCTCGGCGTCGTTGATCAGCTCGACGAGGTTGGACAGCGCGTCGCGCAGCTTGCCCTCGTCCTCGCCCTTGTTCCACAAGATCGCCAGCCGCGGGATGGGTGGGCCGTCTTCCTGCGGTGGGAGCATGTACATCGCCCCGCCGTCCTGCCACATCGCCGACCACAGCGTCCCGCCGGTGCTGATCAGCTCGGCGATTTCGGGGTCGCCTTGTTCTTCTCCGAAGGTCTGCAGCGCGTCAACGAGCTGCGGCAAGGCCTGGAGCAGGCCGGTCTGCTCAAGCACGCCCTGCAGGTTCGAGCCCTCGTAGGACGGGCCCATGTCGTCTGCCCCGCGCCAGCCGACATAGAGCGCGGCCTCCTCGGGGACCTGATCGATCGACGGCTGGGCGAATGTGGGCAGGGCCAGGCACAGCGCAAGCAGCGCGGCGGCCGGGCGGACGAGGCGGGTGTGGAGTTTCATGGTGGTTTCCCCGAGGCAGTGAAGGGTGAACGGTCCAGTCTATTCGGGCGGGCTTGCGCGTGTCAATGGAATTCGGAATGATCGCGGTTCCGCACCCATTTGCAAACACTAACAGCGGTTTCATCGCTATCACCACTGTATCGTGACGGTTGTTTGCAGGTGTGCGAGAACGTGGTGTGTTTTGTGCCTGTCCGAGACGAGCAATGATGGATACCGCCTTTTGTGGGCCATGAGCCGGCCAAAGGTTTAACGCGTTTGGGTTGTTTTGGATCGTTGGGCCTGGTTTACGTACAAATGGGCATACCGCTATCTAAACCGACTCACTACGATCCGCTCAACTGATTCCGTACTGATCCTCACGATTCAGTTCTTGACTTCCAAGGGGATTATCCAACCGATTCGACCAGGAGTGAACAGTGAAGACGTTTACCGCATGCCTTCTTGCCGGATGTGTGGCCGGCCCCGCGTTTGGTGGGCTGGTGATTACCAACGGCCAGGTATCGACATCCATCCCCAGCAACAACGACTTTAAGAGCGATCTGAACGGGCTCGGGTTCGACCGGGTTTACAACGAAGGATCGGACATCATGGCGACCCAGACCGGGCAGGTTCTGTTCTATTACCATGCGGCCGAGAGCACATGGGACAACCAGTTCGTCATCAACGGCACGGTTAGCGACGACGACCTGACGCCGGGTACGGTCCTTCGCACCGAAGCGGACGAGAACTGGCTGGGCGCGGCCGGCGAATTCATCGGCTCGATCAACATCGCCGCGGGTCAGAAATTCAGTGACCTGGGGATCGGCTTCAATGTGACCAATGGGAACCCCAACCAGGCGATCGACGGCCCGGCGGGCACGGTCGGCTTCGGCGCCTTCTTTAATGAAGCGGCCGGGGGCAACGGCGTGTCGTATCGGCGGATCTATGTCGGCTTCGACGACAACGGCCACCAGTTGGATGACAACCACGATGACATGATTATCAGTGCCGTCTTTGTGCCCGAGCCCGGCTCGATGGCGCTGCTGGGCCTCGGCGGGTTGCTGGTTGCCCGCCGTCGGCGTCGGTAGAGTTAACACGATGGCCGCACGCTCCGGCCCAGGTGAGTGATCAACAGTTTTCTTCAACGCCGTGCGGATGTACGGCGTTTTTTTGTTCAGGACGACGCAAAGCCACGCCAGGCGAGCGGGTTTATTTGCGCTGATACAGCCGCCGCATCTCCGCGAGGCCCGCGGCGTGGGCGTCCGCGATCGAGATCGTCTCGCCGGGCCCGGCGGGGCGGACGAGGGTGATGCTCAGCGCCTCGTCGACAAACGCCGCGGCGTCGGTGTCCACCTGCTCGGCCGACAGCGAATCGACCACGCGGACGCGCCCCGGCTCGCCGCCGGGCGTGAGCAGCACCCAGTGGTAGGTGCTGCGGTAGACGACCGCGAGCGCGAGCTGGTTGTTGCTCAGGTGCAGATCAAGGTGGTCGGCGGGCAGGGCACGGTCGAAGTCAAGCGGCTCGGCCACAAACCCGTCCTGCGCCAGCACGCGGTACAGGTCCGGGTGCAGCGTGCCGGTCGAGTCTTTGTCCGCGCGCATCGCCGGCTGGTCCGTGCCCAAGCGGAAGCGCAGACTAAATTCGTCCGGGTCCAGGCCGTAGGCGGTGTACAGCGAACGCATCGCGTGCCAGCCGCAGGTGTGCGGCTCGGTCTGCTCCTCCGGCCAGGCTTGTCTTGCGGTTGCGCTGGGGCGCGGGTCTTCTTCGATGTCAACCGGGTCGTACTTGCCCGCCTGGCGCTGTCGGGCGAAGTCGGGCAGGAACATGCACGCCGTGAGCGCGAACGCGCCGATGAACAAGGCGATCAGCTTCACGCGTCGGCGGGTCAAGGCCTTCATACCGGATCACCTTCGATCAACGCCTCGGCGACTTCTTCATCCGCTCCTTCGAACCCGGCGCTCAGCATCGGTGGTGCAGCGCCGTCGTCGGCGGTCGGCAGCTCCTGCACTTTCGACAGCTTCTTGGTGATCTGTCGGGTGCGGACCGCGGCCTTGTCCATCTCTTTGCTCGCGCTGCTGAGCTTCTTTTGCACCGCGGCGATCCAGTCCTCGAACCGGCCGAACTCGGTCTTGACGCCCGCCAATAGCTTCCACACCTCGCCCGACCGCTTCTGGATCGCCAGCGTGCGGAAGCCCATCTGCAGCGAGTTCAAGAGCGCCGCCAGCGTCGTCGGCCCGGCGAGGTTGACCCGGCACTCGCGCTGCAGCCGGTCCGCCAGCCCCGGCCGGCCCAGCAGCTCGGCGTACAGGCCCTCGGTTGGCACGAACAGGATCGCGAAGTCGGTCGTGTAGGGCGGGGCGATGTATTTCTCCCTGATTTCCCGGGCGTTTTTCAGTACCGCGGCGTCCATCTCCTTGCGCGCCGCTTCGAGCTGGCCGGCGTCCGCGGCGTCCATCGCCTGCACAATGCGCTCGTACGGGTCGAGCGGGAACTTCGCATCGATCGGCAGGAAGATGTGCCCGCGCTTCTCACCGTCGTCCGGCCCGGGCATCTTGATCGCATACTCGACCTGCACCTCCGACCGCGGGCGGACCCGGCAGTTCTGCTCGTACTGCTCGGGTGTCAAGATTTGTTCGAGCAGGCTGCCGAGCTGGACCTCGCCCCAGGTCCCGCGGGTCTTGACGTTGGACATGACGCGCTTGAGGTCGCTGACCCCGCCGGCCAGCTCCTGCATCTCGCCCAGGCCCTTGTGCACGAGCTCGAGCCTTTCGCTGACGAGCTTGAACGACTCACCCAGCCGCGTCTCCAATGTTTTGTGCAGCTTCTCGTCCACGGTCTGCCGCATCTTCTCGAGCTTCTGCTCGTTGGAATGTTGGAGCTGGTCGAGTTTCTTGCCGACGGATTCGCGCAGCGCATCGGCCTTCTTGTCACTCGCCTCGGTGAGCTTGGCCAGCTGGTCGGCGAAGTCCTTGAGCCGGTCGCGTTGGTACCTGCCCAGCATCTCGATGTCGGACGAGGCCTTGTTGCCGAAGTCGGCGAACTTCTTTGCGAGTTCTTCGCGCTGTGACTTGGCCTGCGCAGACTGTTCGTCCCGGTCGGATTTCGCGCGTTCGGCCTGTTCCTTGCGTGCCGCCGCCGACTCTTCACGGAGGTACGCCGTGTCGGGCAGCTGCTTCATCGCCTGCTCGATGCGGCCGAGTACGGGCGTTGGATCAGGCGCATTGGTGACGGTTTGTGTCCGCCGCCAGAGGAGGACCTGCAGCACGATGACGGCCGACACCAGCAGGATCAGGACAATCAATAGGGCGGTTTCCATGGCTCGAATTGTAAGCCAGCGACGCGGCCGTGCCGGATCGATTGATTGGGTTTGTTAACAAGCCCGGCTGCCGACCCGCGTTCAGTTTCAGCCTATGTATAGTATGGTCGAACTGGGAGTTATCACTTTTGCGACGCAGCCGAAAACCCATCGTGATCGCCTCGCGGGCCAGCGCCCTGGCCCGGGTCCAGGCCGAGATGGTCGGCGGGGGCCTGGCGCGGCTCAACCCCGGCATCGAGGTCCGCTACATCCGCGTCCAGTCCGAGGGCGACAAGATCACATCCGGCCCGCTGAGCGCGGTCGGCGGCAAGGGGTTGTTCACCAAGGCGGTCGAGCGGGTCGTGCTCAACGGCGACGCCGACATCGCCGTGCACAGCATGAAGGACCTGCCGTCGGACGAGGCGACGCCGGGCCTGCAGATCGCCGCGGTCCCCAGGCGCGCGGACGTGCGGGATGTGCTCATCGGCCGGCCCGGCGCGATCACGATCGATGAGCTGCCGCAGGGCGCGAGTGTCGGCACGTCCAGCCCCCGCCGGGCGGCGCAGATCAAGCGGCTGCGCCCGGACCTCCAGGCCCACACGATCCGCGGCAACGTCGACACGCGGATCGACAAGGTCGTCGGAGAGAACCCGGTGTTCGACGCGACGCTGCTCGCCTTCGCCGGGCTGAACCGGCTGGGCCGGGTCGAATACTTAAGCAAGCCCTTGACCGTGGACGCGGTGCTGCCCGCCGCGAGCCAGGGCGCGCTGGGCATCCAGTGCCGCCGGGACGACCACGTCTCGCTGACGCGGCTGCTGCCGTTGAACCATCCGGCGACGAGCACGGCGATCCACGCCGAGCGCGAGGTCGTCGCGGGGCTTGGCGCGGACTGCCACTCGTCGATCGCTGTTCTCGCCGAGCAGGTAGACCCGGCGAAGACGCAGGCCGCTCGCAACGCGGACTCGCACTGGTTCCGCCTGCGCGTGCGGGTGCTCTCCGCCGACGGTTCGCAGGTGCTGGAGGCCGACGAGCAGTGCAAGACCCAGGAGTTCCGCCGATTAGTCAAGCGGGTGGTTCAGGATCTGGACGCGAAGGGCGCGCGGGGCCTGCTGCGGTCGGCGGGGGCATGAGAATCACCAAAATCAGCAGACCTGACGCCCACGCCCGCTGAGCGTGGGCGTCTGCTCGTTTTCCGCTATAATCCCCGATTCGCGCGGGCGGCCTGCCCGCGCGGACCGAACCCCGGCTTTGGAGCAACCCCGTGGCGAACCGCAGGCCGTTTATTGGCGGCAACTGGAAGATGAACCAGCACCAGGACCAGGCGGCCCAGCTCGCCACGGAACTGGCGGACAAGATCACCTCCGACGACGTGCAGGTCGCGGTCTTCCCCGCGTTCCCCTACCTGCTGCCGGTCGCCTCGGTGCTGCACGAGCGCGGCGCGCCGATCGCCGTCGGGGCCCAAGACTTCTATCACCAGCCCAACGGCGCGTTCACCGGCGAGGTGTCGCTGTCGATGCTGCAGGACTGCGGCGTCTCAACCGTCCTGGTCGGCCACTCCGAACGCCGGCACGTCATCGGCGAGACCGACCCGTTGATCAACGACAAGGTCCTCGCGGCGCTCGAGGCCGGCATGGATGTCATCCTCGCGATCGGCGAGAAGATCGAGCAGCGCGAGGCCGGCAAGACCGACTCCATCAACACCGGCCAGCTCGGTTACGGGCTGGCGGGCGTGACCGATGAGCAGATGCAGCGCGTGACGATCGCGTACGAGCCGGTCTGGGCGATCGGCACGGGCAAGACCGCGACGCCGGACGACGCGCAGCGTGCGCACCTGGTGATCCGCCAGGCGATCGCTTTTATGTTCGACCAGGA
>JANQKT010000129.1 GCA_028280965.1 Phycisphaeraceae bacterium | reverse complement strand
CCGCCGGCTGTTGCGGCTGGGGCCGAGGCTGCCGCAGTGGTGGGTAGTGACCAAGGCGGTCGTGGTGTCCGCGGCGGCGGTCGCTTTATACGTGATGCAGCGCGTGATGGCCGACGATGCGCCCGGCTGGGTCGGGCCGGCGATGATCCTGGCGGTGGTTGCCGCGGTTGCGCTCTGGGGCTTTTTCGGGTACCGCTTCTTCAGGCTGTGGTCAACGGCGCGTAAAGCAGCAAACGAGATGCCCGCGGTCAAGCGCGGCGCGGCGGAGCTGCGGCAGATGCTCGAGACGCTCCGCCCCGCTTACCTCGCGGGTCAGCCGCTGCCCGCCCCGCCGCGCGGGTCCGACCCGCTCGGCGATACGCGATACCAGCTCACCCGCCGCTTCGTCTCGGCGCTCGGCGACCTCGGCTTCGCGGGCATGATCGTCTTCATCGACCGCCTGGACGAGCCGACGCTGATCCACGGCGACGCGGACAAGATGAAGCCCGTCGCCTGGCCGATGTTCGACAACAAGTTCCTCAAGCAGGAGCGTGTCGGGCTCAAGCTGCTGCTGCCGCTGGAGCTGCGCTACGAGTTAGGCCGGGAGTCCGCGGCGTTCTTCCAAGAGGCGCGGCTGGACAAGCAGAACCTGATCGACCGGCTGGCCTGGTCTGGGGCGACGCTGTACGACCTGTGCAATCGGCGGATCGCGGCGTGCTACGAGGGCGAGGGCGAACCGCCGGGCCTGCAGGCATTGTTCGCCGAGGATGTGAGCCGCGAGATGCTGATCGATGCGCTCGATCAGATGCACCAGCCGCGGGACGCGTTCAAGTTCCTCTACGCGGCGATCCAGGAGCACTGCCGGCTGGTCGCGGACGACCAAGGCGAGTTCCGCATCGCCCGGCTGACGCTCGAGACCGTCCGCCGCGAGCAGTCCCAGCGGGTGCAGGAACTGTATCGCGGTCGGGGCCCGGCGTAGGCCGCTGCGGGGTTATCGGACCATATCTTGTGTTGGCGGAGTGTTTTGCGCACATTTGGGGCAGTGCGTTATCATTAGGCAGACCCCGGCTGTAATGCCCTGCTTTCGCAGGCATCTTTTTTGGAATCTCATTGTCTGTAACCACGAAATTGGACACGCAGTGAGCCATGATCCGATACACTAACCATGTTCATAGTAAGTGGTACGTGGCTTGTTAATGACAGTCATTGCGGGCCGATACCCACAAACCAAAGGACCATCCCTTTCCAAGGAGACCTAGTCTTGAAGAGCTCGAAACTGACCCGACTGTTTTCTACCGCCGCAGTTGTTGGCGCCTTTGCGATGCCGGCCGTTGCCCAAGAAGGCGACGGGATCCACATCCCTGGTGCTTCGGCCAGCGTCTCGCTGGACTACGTGACCCAGTACTTCTTCCGCGGCTTCGAGCAGGCCGACTCGGACCAGGGCGTTGTCCTGCAGCCGGGCGCCGAGTTCACCATCCCCGTGGTTGAAGACGTGACCGCAACCGTCGGCACCTGGGGCTCGATCCACACCGACACCGCGACGACCACCTCCGGCTCCAACCCGCGTAGCTGGTACGAGCAGGACATCTATGCCTACCTCGAAGCGGTCTTCGGTGATGTCACCGCGAGCCTCGGCCTGACCTACTACACCTACCCCAGCACGACGACCAACGCCGACATTACCGAACTGAACGTCGCGTTCTCGTACGACGACTCGGAACTGCTCGGCGACTTCGCGTTCGCCCCCTACGTCGCCCTGGCCTTCGAGCTGCAGAACAACTCGGTCGGCGCGGCCGGCGATGAGAATGCCTATCTCGAACTCGGCGGGGCGTTCACGATCCCGACCGAGGGCACCGTCATCGAAGACTGGTCCTGGTCGGTCCCGTTCGCGTTCGGCCTGTCCATCGACAACTACTACGTCGATGCTTCGGGCGAAGACGAATTCTTCGGCTACTTCCAAGTTGGTCTCGAGGGTTCGATCGCTCTTGCCGAACTGATCGGCTACGACGAGTGGTTTGGTGCCTGGGACCTCACCACCGGCGTCTACTTCCTGATCCTTAACAGCGACGTGGCGCTCACCGATAACGCGGACGACACGAGCGACAACTTCCAGGTCTACGCCCTGGTCGGCATCAGCCGCGACTGGTAATCGCTCCGGGGCATCACGCCCTGCGCCGGCCGCCCCCACTCGCCGGCACGGGGACGCGTCTCCAAACACAAAAGCCCGCACGCTCCGGCGTGCGGGTTTTTTCGTGCCCGGGGTTCGGGGTTCCATCATCGCTATGTCTGCGATCTACACCGCGACCTGCCCCAGCGCCTCGATCAGCGCCGACACGTCGTCATCCGTCGTGAACGCGCCCGGGCTCACACGGACCGAGCCGGCAGGGAAGGTGCCGAAATGCTTGTGTGCATAAGGCGCGCAGTGCAGGCCGGGTCGCACCGCGATGTCGAAGCTGTCGTCGAGGATGCTGCCGATGTCCGGCGCGTCCATGTCGTTGACGTTGAAGCTGACGGTGCCGACGCGCGTCTTGGCGTCGGTGCCGCCGTACAGCGTATAGCGTTCGTCGGCGGCGACGAAGTCGATGACCCGTTGGACCAGAGACTGTTCGTGCGCAAGCGTTTCGGCCATCGGGTGCTTATTGACATGGTCGAGGCCCGCTTCGAGGCCGGCGATGCCGACGGTGTTGGGCGTGCCGCCTTCGAGGTAGTACGGGTAGAGCGCGGGCTGGGTCGGCGTCGATGAGTCGCCGCCGGTGCCGCCCTCGCGGAACGGGACCAGCCGGCCTGTTGAGCAATCAACCCGCTCGGAAGGCTCGGGCACGCGCTCACCGACGTAGAGCCCGCCGGTGCCGGTCGGCCCGAGCAGGGACTTGTGGCCGGGGAACGCGAGCAGGTCGATATGCATGGCCTGGACGTCGATCGGGTAGACGCCGATGGTCTGCGCCGCGTCGAGGCAGAACAGGACGTTGTGCTCGCGAGCAACCTCGCCAATCCCGGCGGCATCCTGGATCGTCCCGATCACGTTGCTCGCGTGGGTCAGCACGATCAGCTTGGTCTGCGGCGTGATCGCGGCATTGATGTCGGCCGGATCGATCAGGCCGTTGTCATCGCAATCGACGCGTGTCAGCCCGATCTTGCCCGCGTCGAACATCGCCTGCAGCGGGCGGCTGACCGAGTTGTGCTCGAGCACGGTCGTGATGACGTGCGGCTTCTCGCCATTGCGGGTCACGCACTCATTGATCACGCCCTTGATCGCGATGTTCAGCGCATCGGTCCCGTTAAGCGTGAAGACCATGCGCTCGTGCGACGGCGCGTTGACGAGGCGCGCGAGCTTGAGCCGGACGCGGTCGAGCATCTCCTCGGCCGCGACGGCCATGCGGTGCCCGGCCCGGCCCGGGTTGGCCGCGTCATTGGCGATGAACGCCGCCGCGGCCTCGCCGACGCCGGGTGCCTTGGGGAAACTGGTTGCCGCGTTGTCGAGGTAGATCATGGTGGGGTTGCTCAGAACATCTTCGGCCGGCCGATCGCCCGCCGCCACGCGGAGAGCTGGCCGAGGTGTGTCGCGGTGTGACCGGTCATTGAAAAGGCGAGGAAGTCGGCGACGGTCGGCAGCGTCTCGCCGAGGGGGCCCTGCGTGGGCTGGCCGAGCAGGTCGGGCCCGGCGCTCTGGCCGGCCGCGACGATCCGGGTGTTCGCGTCGTGCCAGGCCTGGGCGAGCTCATCTTTGGCCGGGTAGGCATCCATCGATGGTGTGGGTGTCGTGCCCATATCGAAGATCGCGTCCCATGCCTCAAGGCGCCGCTCTGCACCGGCATACGTGCCGTGTTGATCGGCCGAGATTGCGAGGTGGCCCATGATCCAAGCGGCGTGGTTGCAGCCCGGCGTCGGCTGCAGGCACATCTCGTCGTCGGCGATGTCACGCAGCAGCGCGTCGCCGTAGTCCTGTAGGGTCCGCAGTATTTGCGCTTCGCGTTCAAACATGGCGTCGCTCCCAACCGCTTCATTCAGACTCAGAACAACGCCGGCCGGCCCTGCACGCGGCGCCAGGTCGAGAGCTGGCCCAGGTGCATCGCGTCGTGGCCGGTGAGGACGAAGCTCAGGAAATCCTCGACCGTAGGCAGCGCTTCCTTCATCCGCTCGTTAGGGTTGGGCTGGCTCAGTTGCTCGGCTGAGACCGTTGGCGCGATCGCGGTGATGTCGGCGTGGCCCTGCCTCCACGTGTTTTTCAGTTCGTCCCACGACGGGTAAGTCCCACGGTCCGCTCCGCCTGCCGGGTGCGTGCCGCCGCCGAACATCGGCTTCCAGGCGTCGAAGTCGATCTTCGGCTCGCCGCCGCACATCGCGAGGACGCGGTTGGCGACGAAGCCGAGGTGGCCGATGATCCACGCCGGGCTCACCCCGCCGTCGCAGATCAGCTTGTACGCGTCCTCGTCGGCGATGTCCGCGAGGACCATCTCGCCGTAGCCGAGGAGGAACTGATAGACCTTGACTTCCTGTTCGAGTGCCATGTACTGATCCCTTTTGTTTGTTTAGAGGGCTATGCGCCGACATACTTTGCATACACGCTCTTGGCGACGCTCGCCTGCTGCGTGCCCTTGATGATAGCGCGGCCGTCGGTAAACAGCGTGAGCTCGTACGGCTCGCCGTTGTCCGTGATGTCAGCGCGGAGCATGAACTTGTTGGCCTTGACGCTGCCGTGCTGCTCGAGCCGGCCGGCGATCTCATCGAAGTCGAGCTTCTGGCCGTCGCCGAGCTTCTGCGAGATCTGCACCGCGTTGCGCCCGCAGAGCGTCGTTGTGCCGGCGGCGAACTTGCCATCTAAGAATTCGAAGTTGCGGTGCTTGCAGCACCGGCAGTCGCCGACGTCGTAGGCCCGCGCGACCTTGAAGTGGCGGGTCGTGTTGGCCCAGAGGTCGAGCGTGATCATTGTCGGGTTCACCGCTTCGAGGTTGCCGGTGAGGATCTTCAGCGCTTCGAGCACCTCGTAGTTCGCGATGATCGACACGGCCGGGCCGATGACGCCGGCGGTGTCGCACGTCGGGTTCAGGCCCGGCGGCGGGGCCTGCTCGAAGATGCAACGCAGGCATGGGGTGGCCTTGCCTGCTTTTTCCCAAGG
Organism: Phycisphaeraceae bacterium; assembly: GCA_028280965.1. Classification (GTDB taxonomy): domain Bacteria; phylum Planctomycetota; class Phycisphaerae; order Phycisphaerales; family Phycisphaeraceae; genus JAHQVV01. The sequence continues at coordinate 499 of JANQKT010000129.1, read as the reverse complement.
CGAATCACCGTTCTTCGTGTGCGGCAGGATCGGGTAGCTGGCGCCGACCGTGCCGACCGCCCCGCCGTAGACGTAGGGGATGCCGTGCTTGACCGCGCAGTCGTTGGCGAGGTATCGCGTCTCGAAGTTATCGACGCCGTCGATGATGATGTCTACTTTTTTGCCCGCGGGTGAGTCGGCGGCGTCGGACCCGTCGGGCTTGACGCCTGCCAGCCACTCGATGTTCGTGTGGTTCACATCGTCAACCAACGCGGACACGTTTACCTGCGAGTTGATCGCCGCGATCTTGTTCTTCGCCGCCTCGGCCTTGGGGATCGCGTTGGCGACATCGTTCTCATCGAACAGCACCTGCCGCTGCAGGTTGGTCATCTCGATGAAGTCGCGGTCCACGATGATGAGGTGGCCGACACCGGCGCGGGCGAGCATGTTGGCGATGACCGTGCCCAGCGCGCCACAGCCAACGACCAGCGCCGTCGCGCCCAGCAGCTTCTTCTGCCCC
>JANQKT010000104.1 GCA_028280965.1 Phycisphaeraceae bacterium | reverse complement strand
CTTCTCGACGGGCGCGGTGCCGCCGTCAGTCGCCGCACCGACAATCCGGTTGGCGGCTTCCGCCACCTCCGCCGCCACTTCTTTTTTTGCCAGCTCGATGCCTTCCTCGTCCTCCACGTCGTCCTCGGCGTCGGCCGTGGCGTTGAGCACCTGGCTGAGCTTCGAGCCGTCGCGGTACAGCGCGTTGGCCTTGAGACCCAGCTCCCAGCTCAAGCGGTACGCGCCCTTGATGTCGTCGACGCTCGCCTCGTTGGGCATGTTGATCGTCTTGCTGATGGCGCCGCTGATGAACGGCTGGACGGCGGCCATCATGTGGATGTGGCCGGTCGGGGCGATAAAACGCTTGCCGGTCTTGCCGCACTTGTTGGCACAGTCGAACACCGCCAGGTGCTCGTCTTGCATGTGCGGCGCGCCCTCGATCGTGCCCGTGCCGCAGATCATCTCGTTGAGCGTCTCGATCTGCGCCCGGCTCAGGCCCAAAGCCACCAGCAGGTCCGCGGCGCCTTCCAGGCCCATCCGCTTGACCGCGTCTTCGCCGAGCGTGAACGCGTTGAACACGAAGCCCAGTTCCATCGCGCCGGTCAGCGCGTCGGTCACCTTGGCCAGGTCGTCGGCTTCGGCGCCCTTGGCCTTGAGGTAGTCGGCGAACGTCTCGTGCGGGTTGTTCGGCAGCGCGCCGTTGTCGTCCGGCACCGGCACCTCGAGCGTGAGCCGGCCCATGACGTACTGCAGGATGTCACGCGTCTGCTCCTGGGAGTAACCCAGGCTGATCAGCGCCGGTTGCAGCGACTGGTTGGCGATCTTGAAGTAGCCGCCGCCGGCGAGCTTCTTGAACTTCACCAGGGCGAAGTCCGGCTCGACGCCGGTCGTGTCACAGTCCATCAGCAGACCGATCGTGCCGGTGGGCGCGATGACGGTGGCCTGGGCGTTGCGGAAGCCGTTGGTCGTGCCGAGCTTGAGCGCGTCGTCCCAGCTGCGCCGGGCGGACATGAGGATGTCGGCGCTGTTGGCGAAGCCGCCGGCCTGCTCGCCGTTGTGATCCAGCAGGCTCTCGTCGATCGGCACGGGGGCGATCTCGAGTCCCTCGTACCAGCCGAGCTCGTGATCGGAGGCCTGGTCGCGGTCGCGGCCGACGCCGTAGGCGGCGCGGCGGTGGTTGCGGATCACGCGGAGCATGTGATCGCGGTTGCGGAAGTAACCGGGGAACGGGCCGTGCTCGCCGGCCATGTCGGCGCTGGTCGCGTAGCTGCGGCCGGTCATGATCGCCGCCATCGCGCCGCCGATCGCGCGGCCCTCGTCGCTGTCATAAGGAATACCCGCCTGCATCAGCATCGCGCCCAGGTTCGCGTAACCCAGGCCCAGCGTGCGGTACTCGTAGCTCAACCGCGCGATGTCCTTCGATGGGAACGCCGCCATCAGCACGCTGACCTCCAACACCACCGTCCACACGCTGATCGCGTGCTCGTACTTGGCAAGATCGAACGTGCGCGTCTCGCGGTCGTACAGCGTCAGCAGGTTGATCGACGCCAGGTTGCACGCGGTGTTGTCGAGGAACATGTACTCCGAGCAGGGGTTGGACGCGTTGATGCGGCCGGACTCGGGGCAGGTGTGCCACTGATTGACCGTCGAGTCGTACTGCACGCCGGGGTCGGCGCAGCGCCACGCCGCGTAACCGATCTGCTCCCACAGGTCCTTGGCGGCGATGGACTTGGCCACCTCGCCGTTAGTGCGGTTGGTCAGGTCCCAGAAGCCGTCCTCGTCCAACGCCTTGAAGAACTTGTTGGGGATGCGGACGGAGTTGTTGGAGTTCTGCCCGCTGACGGTGGCGTAGCCCTCGCCGTTGAAGTCGTAGTCGAGCTGCATGCCGAGGCGTTCGGCGGTCTCGCGCTGCTCGGTGGGCAGGTTCTTCAGGCCCTCGGCCAGCGCCGCGACCTTGATCTCCTCGCGCACCTTCCAGTTGACGAACTGCTCGATGTCGGGGTGATCGAGGTCGAGACAGACCATCTTGGCGGCGCGGCGGGTGGTGCCGCCGGACTTGATCGCGCCGGCGGCGCGGGCGCCGATCTTCAGGAAGCTCATCGGGCCGCTGGACTTGCCACCGCCGCTGAGCGATTCGTTTTCACTGCGCAGCTGGCTGAAGTTGGTGCCCGTGCCCGAACCGTACTTAAAGAGGCGCGCCTCGCGGACCCACAGGTCCATGATGCCGCCCTCGTTGACCAGGTCGTCGTCGCAGCTCTGGATGAAGCAGGCGTGCGGCTGGGGATGCGAATAGGCGTCGTCGGCCAGGTGGGTCTCGCCGGTGTCGGGATCGGTGATCCAGTGGCCCTGTGCCGGGCCGGTCACGCCGTAGGCGAAGTTCAGGCCGGTGTTGAACCACTGCGGGCTGTTGGGCGCGGCCACCTGGTTCAACAGCATCCAGCTCAACTCATCGTAAAACGCCTGCGCGTCTTCGCCGGAGTCGAAGTAGCCGTGCTTCTCGCCCCAGTGGCGCCAGCAGCCGGCCAAGCGGTGGATCACCTGCCGGGCGCTGCGCTCGGGACCGGTCACGGCGTTGCCGTCGTCGTCGAACAACTGCTCGCCGTTTTCGTCGTACTGCGGCACGCCGGCCTTGCGGAAGTACTTGCTGACCATGATGTCGGTGGCGAGTTGGCTCCACGAAGCCGGCACCTCCGCGTCGTTCATCTCGAAAACGACCGAGCCATCGGGATTCAGGATGCGACTGGACCGCTTGGCCCATTCGACGGTCTCGAAGACATCCTTGCAATCCGCGGTCGTGAACTTTCTATCAATCTTCATGTTGGCCCCTGATTCCTGCACTCGATTCAAAGGTTAAATCTGATCGGCAATCCCTTGTCCGCTTTCCTGATCCGCCACGTCCGTGTGGCGGGTTGTTTTTTAAATCACACAACAAAACAGCGCGGCGGCTCCGCCGCATCTCGTCCGGTGCTCCGCACCGGGGTCAATCGACAGTCGGTAACGTCAGACCGGCCTGGTCCTGGTACTTGCCGGACTTGTCGGCGTAGGACACGGCGCAGGTGCGCTCGGCCTTGAGGAAGATCATCTGGGCGATGCCCTCGCCGGCGTAGATCTTGGCCGGCAGGGGCGTGGTGTTCGATATCTCGATCGTCACCTTGCCGCGCCACTCGGGCTCGAGGGGGGTGACGTTGACGATGATGCCGCAGCGGGCGTACGTGCTCTTACCAACACAAACGACCAGCACGTCACGGGGGATGTCGAAGACCTCGACGGTCTCGCAG
>JANQKT010000079.1 GCA_028280965.1 Phycisphaeraceae bacterium | reverse complement strand
CGGGAAGGGGTTCCCGATGAAGAACCGTTACAGCTCAGGGCAGATCGTTGCGGAGATGCATCAGAAGGATATCGAGCTTGGTAAGGACTTGAAGGAGCCGGATGCGTGTCGGGGGCTGGGTCGACTACCAGCGGGACGAGGTTGGCTGGGTCACGTTCAAGGCCGCGGGCCACTTGTTCCTGGCAATCGAGCCGGTGGAGATCATCAGCCAGGGCCTGATGAACGTCCGCGGATCGAGCTGGCCCCGTCGTGGGAGTAAGCCGGGCCTTGTCTATGTCGCCCGCCGATGACGCAGCTGGTCCAGCGCCACCGCGGCGACGATGATCGCGCCGGTGATGATCTCCTGGATATAGCTGTCCATCTGCATCTTGCCGCAACCGAAGATGACGACCTGCATGATGAGCGCGCCGATGACGGTGCCGAGGATCGAACCGGCCCCGCCGGACAGCGAGGCCCCGCCGATGACGACCGCGGCGATAACGGCGAGTTCGTAGCCCACCGCCTCGGTCGCGTTGCCCTGGCCGATCTTCGCCATCAGGATGACACCCGAGACGCCAGCGAGCGCGATGCCGAGCGTATAGATCAGGATCTTTGTCCGCGCGATGTTGACCCCGCACAGCCGGGCGGTCTCTTCGTTCGAGCCGATCGCGTAGATGTGCCGGCCGAACTTGGTGAACCGCAGCATCAGCGCCATCGCGACGGACAGGCCGACAAACAACAGCACGCTGATCGGGAAGTAGGCGAGGATGAACGAGAAGGGCCCGTCGGTCTGAAACGCGTTGATCTGATCGATCCACGTCTCCCGCCCGGGCGAGACCTGTGTTGAGGGTTGGTCGTTGCCGTAGATGTTGACCATCTTCGCCAGCCCGCGGATGATCCCCATCATGCCGAGGGTGACGATGAACGGCGCGAGCTTCAGGTCGCGGATCGTCAGGCCGGCGAGCAGCCAGAGCCCCGCGGCGATCGCAATACCGATCGGGATGGTGAAGCCCATCGCCATGCCTTGTTGCGGCAGCCAGACGAGTGCCGCCAGCAGCCCGACCGCGACCGCGACGACCCGGCCGACGTGCCCGACGACCATCGACCCGATCGCGAAGCCGCACACCGCCGCCGCAAGCAGGCCGAGGATCACCGCGAGTGTCGGGTCCATCTGCGTATCGCGCAACAGCTTGGCGACGACCATCGAGACCATCGCGATCGTTGAGCCGACGGACAGGTCGATCCCGCCGGCGATGATGATGATCGTCGCGCCCAGCGCCGCGATACCGATGATCGTGGCCTGGCGGAGGATCTCGGTCTGCGCCGCCGTGTTCGCGAAGCGGTCGCCGAGCTGGGACCAGAACAGCAGCCAGACAAAGACCAGCCCGATCAAGGGGCCGAGCTTGATTAAAGCCTGTTTGAGTGTTGCCCCACTCAGGTCGGGCGCCTTGGCCGTAGGGCCCGTGCCGCCGCTGTCAACGCCGCCTTCCGACATAACGCTTCCCTCTAATCAATCACCGCACAGCGCTACGCCGCGCCGGTCGCTTCCAACATGATCTGGTGTTTGTCCGTCTCTTCGGTCTTGCGTGAGGGCCCGAGCGCGCCGCGGCACATGACCTGGATGCGGTCGCAGGCGCCAAGCAGCTCTGGCAGGTAGCTGGAGATCATCAGCACCGCCTTGGGCGCGATGCCCTTCTCGGCGTTGCCTCGCGCCAGCTCGTCGATCAGTTTATAGATCTGAGCCTTCGAGCCGACATCGATCCCGCGCGTCGGCTCGTCGAGGATGAGCACGTCGCAGTCGGCGTGCAGCAGCCGCGCGATCGCGACTTTCTGCTGGTTCCCGCCGGACAATGAGCTCACCGGCGCATGGGCGGAGAAGCACTTGATCGGGATCTTCTCGATCCAAGGCCGGCAGGCGCGGGCCTGGTTGCCGGGCGTGACCAGGCCTGCCGGGCCGAGCCCGCCGAGCTTCGCCAGCGTTGTGTTGTCCGCGATCGACAGGCCCACCGCCAGGCCCTCGTTCTTGCGGTCCTCACTGAGGTAGCCGACGCCGCGTTGCCAGCCGCGGTCCGGCCGCGGTGCGAACAGGTTCCCGCCGACTTTAACCGTGCCCGCCTTCACCGCGTCGAGCCCGAAGATGCAACGGGCCATCTCCGTGCGCCCCGCGCCCATTAGCCCGGCGATGCCCAGTACCTCGCCCCGGCGGAGCATCAGCGAAGACCGCTCGGGCAGCCCGCCTTTGCCCGCGAGGTCGGTGACCTCCAGCACGACATCCCCAACCTTCCGGGGGCCGCGCGGGTAGAGGTCCTTCACGTCGCGACCGACCATCATCGCGATGATCCGATCCGTCGGCGTCTCGGCGGTCACACCCCGGCCCACCGTCTGCCCGTCACGCAGGACCGTAAACCGGTCGGTGATCGCGTCGATCTCTTCGAGGAAGTGCGAGATGTAGATGATGCTGATCCCCCGCGCCTTGAGCGTGCGGATCAGCCTGAACAGCTTCTCGATATCTTTCGCGGTCAGGCTCGAGGTGGGCTCGTCGAGGACGAGCAGACGGCAGTCGAAGATGAGTGCGCGGGCGATCTCGACCAGCTGCTGCTGCGCGTTGGAGAGCGTGCCGACGACCGTCGCGGGGTCCAGATCGTCCATCCCGATCTGGGCGAGCGCTTCTTTCGAGCGCCGCCGCATCTCGCCGAGTTTCAGGAACGGCCCGACGCTCGGCTCGATGCCCAGAAAGATGTTCTCCGCGACGGTCAGCTCCGGCGCGAGCGACAGCTCTTGGTAGATCATCGCGACGCCCGCGTCCCGGCCGGCGGCGGGGGAGTAGGGCGCATAAGCCTCGCCGTCCAGCAGCATCTCGCCGGTGTCGGGCGCGTGCGCCCCGGCGAGGGCCTTCATGAGTGTGCTCTTGCCGGCGCCGTTCTCGCCGATCAGCGCGTGAACCTCGCCGGGCGCGACCTCGAGGTCCACGCCGCCGAGCGCAATCGTCGGGCCGAACGCCTTCTTGACGCCGCGCATCGACAGGCGCGGGGTTTGCTCGGGTTGACTCGTCGTGGTTTCGATCGCGCTTACTCGCCGGCGGCCGGCAGGTGCTGCTCGATCCCGCTGTCATACGCCAGCAGGATCGACCGGACCTTCGGGTCGGCCAGGTTTTCCGTGGTCACGACGATCGCGCCGGTATCAACGTGCGGCTCGACCTCTTTGTCACCGAGCACATCCAGCATGGTCATGACGGCCTTGTAGCCCATCGTCTCGGGGTCCTGCACGACGATCGCAGTGACCTCGCCATCGACCAGGCCCTTGACCAGCTCGATCGACGCGTCAAAGGCGACAAACTCGATCTCGCCCGCCAGGCCGCTATCGCGCAGGAAGTTGAGCATGCCGATGCTCGAGGACTGGTTGGGCGTGAAGACGCCGCCGGCCTCGCGGATCGTGTCTACCATCGCCGCGGCCCTGGTCTGCGCCTCGCTGATGCCGGCGCCGGCGTACTGGCTGGACGAATGGACCTCGACACCTTCCGCGTCCGCGGCCGCCTTGAGGAAGCCTTCTTCGCGCTCGGTTGTGCTGGCCGAGCCCTCGAGGTAGCGCAGCAGGACGACCTTCCTGTTGTCGCCAAGCGCCTCGACCAGCGCCTCGCCGCCGAGCGTGCCCGCGGTCTTGTTCTCCGTGCCGACGAAGCTCGAGAAGTCCTCGCCGACCTTGCCCCTGAGCGGCGAATCCATGATGACCACCTGCTTGCCGAACTCCTGCACCGGCCGGAGCAGCGACTCGTCATTCAGCGGCGCGAGGATCAGCCCGTCGGCGCCCTCGGTCCGCAGCGTGTTGACCAGGTCCACCTGCATCGCGATATCGCTCTCGCGCGTCGGCGACTGGATCAGCAACTCCACGCCCTTCTCATCCGCCGCCTTCTGGGCCCCGCGGATGACCGCCAGCCAGAACGAGTGCTCGCGGCTTTTGGGCACAAAAGCAAGTGTCTGCCCGCTTTCCGAACCCCCGCCGCCCGACCCGCAGCCGGTCAGGGCCAGGCCCCCCAAGACGAAGGCGCCAGTCAATAACCAGGCGCAGGCCGCACGGGTTGATTTGGCATAGCGGATCATGATGGTTCCTCCGTATCAGGATGGGTCAACACAGGCGTTCCAGACACGTGTTTTACTTCGGATGCCTGCAAATGACAACAGAAGCCGCAACCACACGGGGCCGTCACTTCCGCGGGCTGTTGACGCGTTCACCCAAGAGAACGCGCCCATCGTGTCGCTCTTAAAAAATCAAATCTCAGGACTTACAACGACCGAATGCAATAAATCTCAAACGCTGCGCGTAAACACTCTTGCACCGCGCTAAAACAGACGATATGTTTTTCGAACAAGGAGCCTCGTAACGAGGTAAGTGACTTCGATGAGAACCAAACAGCACAACCTGAACCCCGTCGAACGCACCATCGGTGCGTCCGGGCTGATGTGCGGGCTGTTTGGTCAGCTCGGCCGACAGGCCGCAGGCGATTCGGTGAATACCGATCCGTGCCTCGCGGTGCCGGCCGATCCCGCCCGACCCAGTCAGCCCGACACGCGATGCGTGTGGCTGGTCACGGGTCAGGCCGCCGGCGATCCGGGTTTACGAGGCAGTTCCGCCGAGTACCCGGGCCATCCCAAGCTCTCCTGAGCCGGCACCCCGACCCACAACCAGACCCGCCATCGCCGAACCGGAACACCCGGCCGGTTGATGTAGATACACCCAACCCGAAACCGTTGGGCCATCTGTGAACACAAGCGTTTGAGAAACCCATGGATGCAAGGAAAAACAAGCAGTCACGCGCCACGATGTAGCTCAACGGCGGAGCGTGCCCCTCATATGGGCGAGGTTGCCGGTTCGAGCCCGGCCATCGTGATTGACAAACCGTGACGCGGTGTAGAGGAGCGGCTTCCTCGCCGGGTTCATGTCCCGGAGACGCAGGTTCGAGTCCTGCCACCGCTATTGAAAACCCGAAAGTGGCGCACCGTTTCGGGCGGGCAACGCGGCCAAGCGCCGCCTGCGCGATCGGTGCGCCAACGATGCCGCGTAGCTCAGTTGGTAGAGCGCCTCTCTTACATGGAGGAAGTCGCCGGTTCGACCCCGGCCGCGGCGATTCACAACACGACACCCTCTTTGGCTCAATGGCAAAGCGCCCGGTTGAAGCCCGGGAGATCCAGGTTCGATCCCTGGGGGAGGGGCTTGTTTCGGTCTTGAAGACGAGGCCGGTCGGCGTGAATGGTTCACGCCACGATCATTGACAAGTGAAGAGCGGATAGATGTCCCGCCCCGGAAGGTCGGAAATGATTTGGTATCAACCGGTATCAAATGTTTCCGGGCACTTCCGGGGGCGGGGGCGACGCGTAGCTCAGTGGCAGAGCGCCCGGCTGATAACCGGGAGGCCGGTGGTTCGAACCCACCCGTGTCGATTCGTGCTGTTGCACCGCAACGGACGCCGGAGATCGAAGGCTGATCGCCTCACTGTCGATGAGGAAGGTGCGGGTTCGAGTCCCGTCGGCGTCGTTTCTAAGTGTTTGGATTCCTTGCCACGGAAGCTCATGTTGGCAGAGCGGCTGTCTAGTAAACAGCGGGTTGCCGGTTCGAGGCCGGCCCGTGGCTTTTTTACACCTCGCGGTCCAGCAGGATGGACGCCGGATTACGAATCCGGAGGGTGCAGGTTCGAGTCCTGCCGAGGTGGCTTGATGATGGGCCGTAGCTCAAGCGCGAAGAGCGGCCGGCTTTGAACCGGCAGGTTGTAGGTTCGAGTCCTACCGGCTCAGTTTTTGATTGCCCCGTAGCTCAACGGAAGAGCGCCGGCCTCCGGAGCCGGAGGCTGCAGGTTCGAATCCTGCCGGGGTGATTCCATCGCGTAACAAATCGAAGCCGCCGTACCCCAACGGAAGAGGGAGCCGATTCAGGATCGGTCAACGTGCAGGTTCGAATCCTGCCGGCGGTATTCACCACCCACCCCCCTGGCGGAACAGGCAGACGCGGCGGGCTTAAACCCCGTTGCCCGAGAGGGCGTGCCGGTTCGAGCCCGGCGGGGGGTATCAGACTTGTCATGCTGCCACGCCGCCGCCACCGTACCCCAATCGGCAGAGGGGCCGGCCCGAGGTGCTGGTGGTTGGAGGTTCGAATCCTGCCGGCGGTATTCAGTTACGGCCGCAGCCCGAACGTGTGGGGCTCGAGGCGCGCGAGGCCATACCCTCGGCCGCGACTCGCCCCGCGCTTCGGGCCGGCTGTGGCATCACAACAACGCAAGGGGTTGTAGCTCAATCGGTAGAGCACCCGTTTTGCACGCGGGCGACCAGGGTTCGAATCCCTGCGACTCCACTTTGATTTACTCAGCATCACCCGGAGAGAGCAATCGGCTATTGCTTTTTATAAAGCGGTTCGACACCTTCAGGCTTTTCCAGCGTCGCCTTGCCCTCCAGCAGGCCGTGCCTGACCAGGAAGTCGTCTGCGGCAATCAGGGTGACCGTTCGCCAAGGCTCTTTATTGAAAAACGCGTGCTCCTGCCCGGGAGCCATCCAAAGCTCGATCGTTTCCGTACCCAGTGACTTCCACTTCTCATGCGTCGCGTTCCAGCCCTCGATCCACTTGTCGTCGTCTCCGAAGAAGGCGATTGTGGGGGGTTGCTCGGCCTTCAGGTTCTGCAGGACAGTCAGTTCAGGATGGACTTTGTCATTGGCAGAGAAGGCGGGGTTGAACCAGAGATAGGCGACCACGCCCGTGTTGGTACCTATATTGTCCGACGGGTCGTTGATGTCAGCGTTCATGGTGGCCAACGCACTGATATGCCCGCCGGCGCTGCCGCCACCTGCAATGACGCGTTCGGGGTCCAGACCGAGTTCTGCAGCGTGTTCCTTGAACCAGCGGATGGCGCTTTTTGCGTCGATGACGCAGATCTTCTTGCGCGAGACACCCTTCGGGCTCTTGGGCACCTTGCCCCTGCCATGCATCCGGTATTCAGCCGTCGCGCAGACCAATCCTCGGCCGGCAAAGTAGGCGCAAGCGAACTTGAACTGGTCGCGCGACCCGCCGCTCCATCCGCCGCCGTGGAACAGGATCAGGCCCGGCACCTTCGCGGTCTCCGGGTCGTGGTCTGGTGGGAAATAGACCTCCATCACCAGGTCTGTTTCGTCAGCGGTCTTGTAGGTGTAGAGCTTGCCGTCAGGAACGGGGCGGTCTTGGTCCGATCCCTCGGCCTGAGAAACGGCGGGTGAAGCAGAGAATAGAACCAGCACGGCTAAGACGCGGATAAAAGTTCTATACATGGTTTTCCACTTCGAATAAGTATTCAGCAATGACACGCAGGGCAACAAAACTCGGGGGGCCAACAACCCATGATAAGCCCGCTGCGCTGCAAACGGGTGGCCTGTTATCTAAACCCGCGTCACGATTTGTCAATCCTCATGTTGGGACCGTAGCTCAATCGGGAGAGCACCCGGCTTGCACCCGGGCGATCAGGGTTCGATTCCCTGCGGCTCCACTTCAACAACACACCCAAACAGAAAGGAGGCCGGTGATGCCGACGGCACTCAACACGGATGTGCTCGTGCTCAACAAGGACTGGGCGGCGCTGCGGGTCATCACCGCGGGCGAGGCGCTGGCCGACTTGTTCGTTGGCCGGGTCGAGGCGATCGACACCGACTACCAGGCCTACGACTTCGCGACGTGGCGCGGGCTGAGCGCGTACAAGCACGAGTTCGAGCCCGAGCCGCACCGGTTCGTGCGCACCGTGACCGACGCGGTGCTGGTCCCCGCGGTGGTCCGGCTGATGAAGTTCGACAAGGTGCGTCGCCCGACCTTGCGGATGAGCCGGCGGAACGTGTACCTGCGCGACAACTACACCTGCCAGTACACCGGCAGGAAGCTGCCGGCCAGCGAGCTCAACCTCGACCACGTCGTCCCGGCCTCGCGTGGCGGGCAGACGACCTGGGAGAACGTCGTGTGCTGCTCGATCGCGGTCAATTCGCTCAAGGGCGACAGGACCCCGCGGCAGGCCGGCTTGAAGCTGATCCGTGAGCCGAAGCGCCCGGACCCGGCGTTGCTGCTCTTCCGCGCCAGGCGCCCGAGGCACGACGCGTGGAAGCACTTCGTCGACGCGGCATACTGTAACACGGAGCTGCGGGACTGATGGTTTGTGTCCCCTCACACGCTCGGCCGGCCTCAGCACCGGCCGGGCGGTTTCGACTTGTTATTCAGGGTGGAGCTCGAAGGCAGAGCCCCCGGTTTGGGACCGGGCAGGTGCGGGTTCGAGTCCCGCTGCCCTGATCGTGACGGAAGCTGAAGCGGTCGAAGCACCGGGTTGTGGGCTCGGGGTCAGCGGGTTCGAGTCCCGTCCGTCACCTATTTCGTAACGTGCGAGCTATCCAAAGCCCGGCGATTGTTATCGCCGGGCGTTAGCTCTTCGACGCGTCGTTAGCTCACGTTGGCAGAGCGGCTGGCTTCCAACCAGCAGGCCGCCGGTTCGATCCCGGCACGGCGCATTAAAACGAAACGGTAGCTCAAGCAGGCAGAGCAGCCGGCTCTTAACCGGCAGGTTGTGGGATCGTGGCCCGCCCGTTTCATTGGCAAGGATTGGCCTCGTAGCTCGAAGGCAGAGCATCTGACTTTTAATCAGGTGGGTGCGGGTTCGAGTCCCGCGGGGGCCATTTGTTTCCTCACGCTGGCGTAGCTCAGTGGCCAGAGCCCCGTACTCGTCATACGGTCCGCGTCGGTTCGACTCCGATCGCCAGCTTTGAGTTTCCGTGGTGCCCCGTCGCCTAACGGTAGGGCAGCGGTCTTCTAAACCGCGCGGTGCGGGTTCGACTCCCGCCGGGGCGATTGTTCTCTCTTTTTCCATTGCACCGTAGCACAACGGCAGTGCGGCTCCCTGTTAAGGAGACGGTTGTTGGTTCAACTCCAACCGGTGCAGTTGTAGTAGATAGAAGATAGGAGTTAGTAGCTAGCGCGAAGCGATGTTTTTGTGTCGCTTCTAGCGACTAACTACTGGCTCCTAATTTCTCATTCAAACGCGTGTAGCTCAATGGAAGAGCGGTGGATTCCAAATCCACCAGGTGCGGGTTCGAGTCCTGTCGCGCGTGCTTTGTTTTTGTTTTGGGTTCAACCGGTATCGTCCGGCGGCGCACGCCCCAAGCTCAGCGATCGGCAGCGTGTGTTCCGCGACTCGGGTTCTGCCGGTAAAGGTTGGTCCACCACGAGTAGCTCATCTGGCAGAGCATCTGACTCTCAATCAGACGGTAGCGGGTTCAAATCCCGCCTCATGGGCAAGGCTCCACCAGCCTGGGGTTCGACTCCCCTCGTAGGCCCTCGGATAAGGGCACCATGGCGCGCGAGCGTCAACCACCACGCGGGCCGGGGGCAACGATCCCCGGCGTTTCCAGCCCACGCATGCTGTAACGCCGTCGCAACACGTCGGCGGCGCACGTGCGGACGGCACCGGCCACTCGGCCCTGCGGTCACGCGGATACCGGGCCGGCAAAGCGTGAGGTGTGCTGCGGCACACCGACCGCGCCCTTGGCCCCGCGCCGCGGCGGGCGTCGTCTTCGAACCAGCTGCGGCTGGCAAGACGGCGTCAACCCGGCGTGCGGCCATCGGATGCGGCACGTTCCCTGCCGGCCCTCAAGCGGGCCCCGCCGAGCACGCCGGGGACGACGCCGGGCGGACACGCCCCCGGCTCGCATTTGCTTGTTTTTCTATGTTTCCCGCCGCGACGGTCGCGTCGGGCGTTCATTCCTCTGTCTCAAAGGAGCACAGACCATGTTCAAGCTTCGCATCCGCAAGCACGAAGTCGGCCTGTGGTTCCGCCACGGCGACTTCAAGGGACTCCTGGAGCCGGGCGCCTACGTCCTGCCCGGCCGGTACTTCGGTGCCGATGAAGTCAAGGTGATCAGCCGGTTGTCGGCGAAGTTCGAGCACACGATGCTCGACACGCTGATCGACCACCCGCAGATCGTGGCCCGGACGACCCGCGTCGAACTCGCCGACGACGAGCGCGCGCTGGTCTGGAAGGATGACCGGCTGGGCTGGATCCTCACGACCGGCCGGCACGTGTTCTGGAACGGCCCGGCCAAGATCGAGGTCCAGACGTACAACGTCAACGACTTCGCGTTCACGCACCCGAAGATCGACGCGGTGCTCGCGTTCCCGAACGCGTCGCGCTGCTTCGACAGCGTGACGGTCGAGCCGGGCGAGACGGTCCTGCTGTACCGCGACGGCAAGCTGGACCGGCAGCTGGGCCCGGGCCTGTTCGTGAATTGGAAGGGCGCCGGCCGGGTCGAGCGGAAGATCGTGGACCTGCGTGAGCAGGTGCTCGATGTTTCCGGCCAGGAGATCATGAGCGCGGACAAGGTCTCGCTGCGTTTGAACCTGCTGGTGAACTACCGCGTCGCCGACGCCCGGCAGGCCGTGGAAGCGGTCGGCAATTACGAGCAGGCGCTGTACCGCGAGGCGCAGCTGGCCCTGCGTGAGGCGGTCGGCGGCCGAGCGCTGGACAAGCTCCTGGCCGACAAGGAC
>JANQKT010000222.1 GCA_028280965.1 Phycisphaeraceae bacterium | reverse complement strand
CGAGGGGCTCAGCCGCTGATCGGGACGGGCCCCAGGCTCGGCCCCAACCACATCTTGCAGGTCCGCTCGAAGTCGACACGCGACAAAGCAGCCCGCAGCCCGCAGCCCGCAGCCCGCAGCCCGCAGTTACACACTACGCTCGTTCGGCTGGCAGCACATTTCCCGCGCACCATGTCTCGACCCCGGAATAAGGGGCACCGTCGATCGTTGTATTCCCCAAAGGCCAGCGCATACGGCAACGAGGCTCGACTCCGATCCGCATGCACGGCCAAACCGGTCTTCATCCTGGCTTCAACGAACGACAAGAAGAGACCAATCCCATGAGCCCGTCTTCGATCGATCGTGTTGGCGAATTCTCCTTGGTCCGGCGCGCGGCCCATGGTCCGGGCACAGTGGCCGCGTGGCTTGCGCTGCCGGATCGACCGAACCCCCGCGCCATCCCACTGGTAGCGGTTCACGGCATCCGACGTGGCTCCCGGAGCCAAGCCCTCCACTTCGCCGAGGAGGCAGCGAGATCCGGCCGAGTCGTCATCGCACCGCACTTCTCGACGAAGCGGTTCGTGGGCTACCAACGCGCCATCATGCCCGAGCGCGCGGACCTCGCGCTGCTCGAATTGCTGAACCGCATCGCCGGCGAGGGGACTTGCGATACCAGCCGCGTGGTGCTGTTCGGCTATTCCGGCGGCGCGCAGTTCGCGCACCGTTTTGCCCTGTTCTATCCGCATCGGATCGTGTCCCTTTCCACGCTTGCGGCAGGCTGGTACACCTTTCCGGACGACATGCCTTATCCCTACGGTCTGGAGCCGCCCAAGGACCGCGATACGCCTTGGCTCTCCTCGATGGCGAGCGGTCTGGACCGTTTTCTGAAGCTGCCGATTCAGGTGCTGGTCGGAGAGCACGATAACACCCCGGACGTCAATACGCGCCGCAATCGGCGTGTCGACCGGCAGCAAGGCACCGACCGACGCGTACGGGCCACACGCTGGCATCAAGCGCTGGTGGAAGCGGCCAGCGCACGCGGCATCCAGCCGCGCTCAGCGCTTCATATCCTTCCCGATTGCGGTCACGACTTCGGTGAATGCGTCGACCAAGGCGGGGTAACGCGTTTGGTGTTGGGCGTCTCGTCCGCATCGCCGACCCAGGCCATGCCCGCGACGCGTCGTGCGTCCGCTCCCTGACCGATCAAGGTTCGAGACTGCAGCTCCACTCCACGATAGAGGTACTGAAAACCATGCCTAAGCAAGTCACGACCAATGTGAAGGAGCTCCTGGCATCGGCGAAATGGGCCTTTGCCACACGCCGTGTTGCGCGTGCGGATGCCGTCCAGCTGATGTGCCCCGCGTCGCAGGCCGTTTCCGGCGATCTGGTGCTGGCACGGGTTGCCCATATCGGGTCGCACCAACGGGTGCAGTTGACCGAGGGCCGTTCGTCCACCCTGTACCCGGGCGACCTGATCGTCGCGGCTTGCGGCGCCCGTTACGCGACCGATCAGTTCGAGGGCGTGGCCCAGATCGATCCGAACGGGACCGATCTGCTCGCCGGGGGCGGTTGTCTCGGCATCATGCGCGTGCGCAACGGCAAGATGCGCCAACCGACGCGTGTCGTACCCCTGGGGCTGCTCGGCGATGCGAACGGGGAGGTGATCAATCTGGACCGTTATGCCCTGCCGGCCAAGCGCACCCGGACCGATGCCTGCGTGATCGGTGTCATCGGCGCCTCGATGAACGCGGGCAAGACGACCGCCGCGGCGGCGTACATCCGGGGCCTGCGCGCAGCCGGATTCCGCGTCGGTGCGATCAAGGCCACCGGCACCGGGGCCTTCGGCGACTTCAATGCCTACCTGGACGCGGGGGCGCACTGGGTCGGCGATTTCACCTGCGCGGGGATGGTGTCGACCTACCGGCAACCGATCGACCGGATTGAGCAAGCCTTGGCAACACTCATCGGCACGGCAACGGAGGCGGGCTGCGAAGTGCTGGTCATCGAGCTCGCGGACGGCGTTCTACAAACCGAGAATGCGGCCCTGTTGCGGCGACCGGAGGTGCGCGAGCAGTTCTCAGGCTTCCTGTACGCGGTGTCCGATGCCCTGGCGGCCCTCGGTGGACAAACGGCGCTGCGCCAGCTCGAGATCGAGCCCCTCGCGCTGGCGGGACTGATCACCACCTCGCCGCTCAACGTGGCGGAGGCGAAAGCGGCGACCGGCTTGCCGGTGCTGTCCAAGGAGGAGCTGACTGACCCGCTGGTGGCCGCCGCACTGACGCGGAGCACGAGGCCTTCCTGCCCGGATCAGTTGGCGGCATGAGCGCGATGCCTGCCATCGTCGGCGAGCTCCGCTGGCTTCGATTGACCGCCCTGATCTGCCTGGCCCTGTGCCAGGCGGGCGCCGCTGGGGTGGCAGCGCTCGCCACCCGCGCGGCCTTCGCCGCGTTGCATCGGCCCGGCGACGACCTGCCGCTCGCCGCGATTGGGGCAATCGCCGGTGCCGGCGTCGCGCTCGCCGCCCTGCGTTGGAGCGAGCGCATGGTCGCTGAGCAGCTGGGCCAGGACTATGTGGCGGCGCTGCGCATCCGGCTCTTCGATCATGTCGCCCACTTGCGGGCGAGCGATGTGGCCAGGCGGCGGATCGGCACCATGTCGTTGCGCTTCGTGGGGGATCTGGCCGCGGTGCGGGTGTGGGTCAGCCTGGGCATCGGCCGCTTGGTGTCCGCCGCGATCGTCTTGCCGACCCTGCTGGCCGTGCTCTTTGCGCTCGATCGCAATCTCGGCACAGTGTCGGCACTGGTCTTCGGCTGCGCGATCCTCGGCATTCTCGGCCTCGGCCCGGCCATGGATCCCGCGCATCGGCGTTTGCGATCCCGGCGGGCGCGGCTTGCAGGCGATGTCACCGAGCGCCTACCGTACGCGCCGGAGCTCAGGCTGATGGGCCGCCTGCACAAGGAGCGCCAGCAGCTCGTGGACAGCACGCAACGCCTGATCGACGCCTTCATGCAGCGCCAACGGCATGCGGCCCTGTTGAGAGTGATCCCCGATGTCGCCCATGGCGTGACGGCCGCCCTGGTGTTGTGGATCGCGCTCGGTAGCCAAGTCGCACCGGCCGTGGCGGCAGGGGCGCTCGCAG
>JANQKT010000195.1 GCA_028280965.1 Phycisphaeraceae bacterium | reverse complement strand
TGGGCCGGCTGAGTGAGCAGCGAGAAGTCGGGGACGAACCCGCCGAGCACCGCGCCGCCGTCGAGTTCGCCCTTGCCCACCAGCGCGATCACCACGCCGAAGAACGCGAGCACGATAAGGGCGACCATGACCTTGAGCACGATCTCGAAGAGCTTGATGCCCCAGCCGCCGGCGTCGTAGAACCAGATAACGACGGCGGCGATGACAAAGAGGATGCCCGTGCACTGCAGGTCGGTCAGCCCCAGGCCGAGGTTGTTCTGCATCGCGCTGGTGCCCAGCGAGAACTGCGGCATCGCCCAGACGAGGTTGGCGATCATCGCGGCGAACAGCCAGCCCCAGCCGAGGACGGGGTTGACGTGCTGGTTGATGGCATGGAAGGGTTTTTCGCCGGTGGACAGGGTGACGTAGGCGATCGCGCTGAGCATGACGATGCCGAGGATCATCATGAGCGGCTGAAGCCAGAGCATGTCGTACCCGCCGATGACGCCGATGTAGAGCGAGCCCGCGAGCGAGCCCCCACCGAGCGTGATCGCGGACTGGAGCCAGCCGGGGCCGGAGAGCCTGGTGAAGACGGCGAGCCTGGCGAGCGGGCCCTTGCCCTGCGCAGCGGCGAGGGCGTCGCGGTCTTGCCGGACTTTGTCGTTTGCGTTCATGGTGGCAGGCCTTGTGTATCCATCGCCAGAGCAGCGACTTGGGATCAGGATACGCGCCCGACCCGCCTTCGCAAGCGGTGCGCTATCCAACAATGCGTCCGGCCGGCTCGACTTTTATGATGGCGGCGTGCGTGAAGACCCGCCAACCATGCCGCCGGGCGGCTATACCGAGGCCAACCACCCCTTCGCCTCGCGGGGCGGGCTCAAGCTCGATGCGGCGCTGGCGGCGTCGGGGATCGATGCCGCCGGGCTGGCCTGCGCGGACCTGGGCAGCTCGACCGGCGGGTTCGTGTCGTGCCTCCTGCACCGCGGGGCGGCGAGGGTCTACGCGGTCGATACCGGCTACGGCGTGCTGGATTACACGCTGCGCCAAGACGATCGTGTGGTCGTGATGGAACGCAGCAACGCGCTACACGTCGAAGCGCCCACGGAAGTGGACCTGGTCACGATCGACCTGGGCTGGACAAAGCAGGTCAAGGCGCTGGGCGCAGCGGCGAAATGGCTCAAGCCCAGCGGCAGGATCATCACACTGGTCAAGCCGCACTACGAGCAGCCGCGCGCGACGCCGGAGAAGCGTGGGAAAGGCAGGCCCAAGCCCGAGCCGCTGGAGGATGACCAGGCCCGTGCAATCGCCCGGCGCGTGCTCGATGAGATCGGCGCGGATGATGCGCTTGGGCTGCGGGTGCTCGGCTCGTACGACAGCCCGATCCGCGGGGCCAAGGGCGGCAACCTCGAGGTGCTGGCGTGGCTGGGACGGGCTTAAACCCTAGACGCCGCGCTGCAATGCTTTATCATGCGTGCTCCCGGATCGGTCATCGCTACGGAGCCTCGCCTTGCGGACAAGCTGTACCCATTGCGGCACACAATTCAAGGTCCCGGACAAGACGCTGGGCAAGCAGGCGAAGTGCAAGTCGTGCGGGAAGATGTTCGTCATAACGCCGGCGGCGAAGCCGGAGAAGGTGCCGATGCAGGAGGTCCGGCCCAGGCGCGACCGCCGGGCCAGCGACCGCAAGCCTCCGCCGGCCCCCGAAGCGCCAGTGCCGGCCCCGGACGACCCGCTGGACGCGCTCGCCGACGCCGCGATCGAGAGCGGGGCATACCTCGCGCCCGTGCGGCACGGCTCGTCCAACCACCGCTCGATCAGCCCGCGCGATGAATACAGCGACCACTACGGCCCGCGCCGCATGGCCAGGGGTGCCAAGGCCGCGATGGCGCTGGGCATCACCGCCGGGGCGCTCGCGCTGATCGGCGCCGCGCTCGGCGCGGTCGCGATGGTCCAGGCCGACGACCAGCAGCTGCTGGTGATCCTCGGCCCGGACCATCGCGACCGCGCCGAGCGCGGCGCCGGTCAGCGCGAGCGCCCCGGCGGTGGTGCCCAGCGCCATCGCGGCCTTGGCACCCCCGGCCATGCGGCGCGGGCCGTAGTGG
>JANQKT010000133.1 GCA_028280965.1 Phycisphaeraceae bacterium | reverse complement strand
GCCGAGCATCAGCATGCCCAGGCCGACGGCGCTGGGGGTGGGGATGACGGTCGGGGCGCAGCAGTCTTCGGCCCGGACCTTGGCCTTGGAGACGCAGCTGCCGACGTACGAGAACGACGAGCTGTAGGTGCTGCCGTTGCCGAACGTGACGCTGACGCCCACGCCCATGTAGCCGACGCTGATCGCGCGGTCGCCTTGGCCGAGGTGGTCGGTGTCGGCGCCGAACCAGATGCGGTCGCCGGCCTTGAACGCGCCGTCTTCAAAAGTGACGGTCAGGGTAGACGTGTCGCCGTCCTCCGGCGAGAAGCTGACGTCGCTAGCGTCGAGACCGCGGAGCTCGCCGATCTTCGGGCCGAAGGCCCAGTCGTGCTTGTCCCCGCCGGAGAGGTCGAAGTAGGCGTCGTGGTCGGAGCCGGCCTGCAGATCGATCGTGACTTCCTTGATGTAGGCGTCTTCGCAGACGGCCCGGTCGAAGTCGATGCTCCAGAAGCGGTCGTTGTTCCACGAGCCGTTCGCGCCGTGTGGCTCATAGCGGTCGTCGGCGATGACCTTGACGACGCAGTCGGCGGGCGACGGTGCCGGCTTGCACTTCCAGTTCCAGGTCGCCGAGGCGGGGCCCGCGACGAACAGCGTGGCGGCCGCGGCGAACAGCGGCAATCGAATCGTCTTCCAGATCTTCATTTCTCCTCGTCCCTTCAAGTCAAGAATTGTTTCTCACTCCGCCGGTACCCCCGGAGAGCCTCCTGCGGGCAGATGCCCGTAATCGAACCATAAACCCTGGAAGTGGCGGGGCCATGCCGGGTTGTACCGAACCTGGATTTCTGTCGGTGCCCTGGCCGCATGATCGGCGTAATCCGCATAACCGCTAAGGCTTGCTCAGTATCACGGCTTGCGTGTATGTAAAGGGTTGATTTGTCCGAGTGTGTGATGGGCGCAAAAAAACCGGCGTCACGGGGTGCGACGCCGGCTGTCCGGGTTGGGTTGAGGCAGGCGGCTGTTGCCTGCTGTTCAGTCATCAGTCGGCCGAGCGGCGGCGACGGATGGCGATCCCGCCGAGCATCAGCATGCCCAGGCCGACGGCGGTGGGGGTGGGGATGACGGTCGGGCAGCAGTCTTCGGTGCGGACCGTCGCCTTGGAGAGGTAGCTGCGGTGCTCGGCGAACTTCGTCGAGACGGTCGTGCCGCCGCCGAAGGTCACGCTGAAGCCGACGCCCTTCCAGCCGACGGACGCGGCGTTGTTGTCGCCGAGGTAGTCGGTGTCGGCGCCGAACCAGATGCGGTCGCCGGCCTTGAACGCGCCGTCTTTAAAGGTCAGCGTGAGCTTGGTCGTGTCGCCGTTGTTGGGGGTGAAGGTGATGTCGCTGGCGGACAGGCCCTCGAGCATGCCGATCTTCGGGCCAAAGCCCCAGTCCTGGGCGTCGCCGCCGGACAGGTCGAAGTAGGCGTCGTGGTCCTTGCCGGCCCGCAGGTCGATGGTGACTTCCTTGATGTAGGCGTCGTCGCAGACGGCCTTGCGGAAGTCGATGCTCCAGAACTTGTCATCGTTCCAAGAGCCGTTCTGATGGCGGTTCTGGTTGTAGTCGTTGGCGTAGGCCTTGACAACGCACTCGTCCGGCGGAGGCGGCTTGGGATGCCAATGCCCCCAAGTCGCGGAAGCGGAACCCGCCGTCAGCACCGCGGCGATCGCGGCGAGCAGTGGCACGCGGAATGTCGATAGTGATTTCATAATTACCTCACCCTCTCAAGAGAATTTCTCGCTACCACCCAGCGGCCGTTCCGCCGAGCTTTCCCTTGGATCGCACCCCGAACAGATAGGAATTGCGATGAACCAAAAACGTGGATACCCCGTGGATACCCCGCAAACGGTCATACTACTCCAGTTTGATCGGGCTGCCAAGGCGATTGGGGAAGAATTTGCCGATAAAATCAATTGTTATGGCACGTTAACATGCCTGTGTGCGAATCCGGGCCGTGTAGTCAAATTAGGCAATCGACTCGACCAGGTTGGCCATCTCAACCGCGGTCATCAAGGCGGACCGGCCCTGGTTGCCCATCTTCGCCCCGGCCCGGTGGATGGCCTGCTCGAGGGTGTCGCAGGTCAGCACGCCAAAGATGCACGGCACGCCGGTCTTGATATTGACATCCTTGATGCCCTTGGCGGTCTGCTCGACAACGTGGTCGTAGTGGTCGGTCTCGCCGCGAATGACACAGCCCAGGCAGACGACCGCGGCGTAATCGCCGGTTTCCGCCAGCTTCATGGCCGTGAGCGGCAGCTCGAACGCCCCCGGGACCTGGGCCACGGTCACATTTGAATCCTCCCCGCCGAGCATGGCCCAGGTGTCCAGCGCCGCGTCGAGCAGGCGGTCCACGATGAACTCGTTGAACCGGCCGCAGGCGATGGCGACCTTGTGCCCGCCGGGCGTCAGGCGGCTCTGGATGGTTCTGGGCATGGGTCGGGTCTCACGGCGGAGCGTTCGGTCGGTCAATCTCACGCAGGAGTGTACTGCCGGGTACGCAATCGCGTCGGTGAGTTCGTGCTGCTCGGGTATGTACTGGAATAAGATACCGCCAACCCACCACCCATCCGTGATTGATCATGAAACAATTCGTACTGTTCGCCCTCGCCGCCTGGTTTTCGCCGCCCGCCTTCGCCCAGGACGACAGCCAGGACATCGACCCGCCGCCGGCGCTGATGAACCGGGACACGCCGGTGCTGTCTCCCGAAGAAGCGCTCAAGGCGTTCGTGATCGAGGAAGGCTTCGAGGTCCAGCTCGTCGCCGCCGAGCCGCTGGTCGAGGACCCGGTGTGCATGGCCTGGGACGCGGCCGGGCGGCTGTGGGTCTGCGAGATGCGCGGCTACATGCCCGACCGGCACGCGAATGGCGAAGAGGACCCGACCGGCAAGATCGTCATCCTCGAAGACACCGACGCGGACGGTGTGATGGACAAGCGCACCGTCTTCCTCGATGAGATCGTGCTGCCGCGTGCGATCGCGTTTGTGAAAAACGGCATTCTCTACGCCGACTTCGAGAAGCTTTACTTTGTTGCGTTCGAGGCCGATGGCTCGGCGGGCTATACGCAGGTCGTCAGCGCGAACTATTCCAACGATGGCGGGGGCAAGAGCAATGTCGAGCACCAGGCCAACGGCCTGCTCTACGGACTGGATAACTGGTACTACAGCGCTAAGAGCCGTCAGCGATTCAAGGTTGTTAACGGCCGGTTCCGCCCGGGCAAGACCGAGTTCCGCGGGCAGTGGGGCATCACCCAGGACGACGACGGCCGGCTCTTGCACAACACCAATACTAGGACGGTGCAGTTCGAGCTGTTCCCGCCTAGCGCCACGCGGCGCAACGCGAACTTCAACTTCGGCAACGTCGCCGACCGGCAGGGCACGCTGCGCCTCAAGTCCGAAGCCGTCTGGCCGATCCACCCCACGCCCGGCGTCAACCGCGGCTACCGCCCGCGCACCGTCGACCACGAGACCTGGAAGCTCAAGCACGCCACCGCCGTCTGCGGCCCGGTCATCTACCGCGCCGACCAGTTCCCCGAAGACTTCTACAACAACGTCTTCATCCCCGAGCCCGCGGGCAACCTGCTCAAGCGCGTGGTCATCAAGCAAACCGAAGGCGGCAAGCCAACCGTCGAGCAGGCCTACACCGGCAGGGAGTTCCTCGCGTCCACCGACGAGCGCAACCGGTTCGTCAACGCGTACGTCGGGCCCGACGGTTGTTTGTACCTCGTGGACATGTACCGCGGGCTGATCCAGCACAAGACCTACATCAGCGAGTACTACGAGCGGCAGATCATCTCCCGCGGGCTGGAAAAACCCCTGGGCCTCGGCCGGATCTACCGCGTCGTCTACAAGGGCAACCCGGTGGACCACACCGCGCCCAATCTGTCGGCAATGACCAGTGAACAGCTCGTCGCGCTGCTCGGCCACGCCAACGCCTGGCACCGCGAGACCGCTCAGCGTTTACTGGTTGAGCGCAGCGACCCCGAGTCGGCCGCGCCGCTCGAGCGCGTCGCGGTGTCCGATGAAAACCCCCAGGCGCGCATCCACGCGCTGTGGGCGCTCCACGGGATGGGCAAGCTCAAGCCGATCACCCTCGCCGCGGCGGGCTCGTCCGAGAACGACCGAGTCCGCCGACAGGTGCTGCGCCTGGCCGAGCAGTTCGCCGGTACCGCGGACGCGCGGCGCTTTGTTGCGCTGATGCAGCGCTACGATGACGAGCCGGGCTACGAGATGGACTTGCAGCTGGCGTTCACCGCCGGCGTGCTCGCGTCGCTGGACACGCCCGAGGCCTACGACGTCCTGCTGGGCGTGCTCGACCGGCGGGGCGGCGACAAGCTCTTCCGAAACGCCGTCATCAGCGGCCTGCAGGGCAAAGAAGCGGTCATGCTCGGGAAGGTCGGCGACGGGCCGATCAGAAACGAGCTGACCGGCGCGATGATCAAGTCGATCGAGACCGGCGACCTCACGATCGGTTCGCTCCTGGAATTGATCGACTCCGAGCAGTTCGCCGACCAGCGCGAGGTGCTGCTGGGCAACCTCGCCGCGCAGTCGGTCGAGCAGAACCGCAGCGACATCGTCGGCGTCCTCGTTGACCGCATGGCCGATCCCGGTGCAACCGTCGCGTCCCAGCGCATGATCCTCGAAGGCTTCATCACCGGCCGAAAGCAGCGCAACAACAACGCCGAGCTCGACGGCAAGCCCGAGTTGTTCGCGCAGTGGCAGGCCGACCCGCCCGAGCAGCTGGTCGAGTTGGTCGCGCAGCTCAAGGACATCTTCGTCTGGGAGAAGACGGTTGTGCCCGAAGCCGTCGCCCAGCGGATCGAGAACGGCAAAGCGCTCTACACCTCCCAGTGCATGTCCTGCCACGGCGACAAGGGCAGCGGGCTGGACGGCACCGGCCCGCCGCTCGCCGGGGCCGACTGGGTCCAGGAAGGCAGCCCGCACATGCTCGCGGCGCTCGTGCTCAACGGACTGCAGGGCGAGATCTACATCACCGTCAACGGCCGACGCGAGCTGCACAACTACGCCAACCCGATGACGCCGTTTAAAAACGTCGCGATCACCGACCAGGACATCGCCGACATCCTGACCTACATCCGCTCGAGCGAGCTAAACAACCGCGCCGAGCCGGTGGACGCCGCGGTCGTCGCCGAGGTCCGCGAGCTGACCAAGGACCGCCGTGTCCCGTACACGCCCGCGCAAC
The DNA here is from genome assembly GCA_028280965.1 of Phycisphaeraceae bacterium. GTDB lineage: Bacteria > Planctomycetota > Phycisphaerae > Phycisphaerales > Phycisphaeraceae > JAHQVV01. The sequence continues at coordinate 3,016 of JANQKT010000133.1, read as the reverse complement.
TGCTGGCGATCGACTTCACCGGCGAAGGCGTCGCGAGCTTCGGCCTGCCGCCCGAGTCGCACGTGGTCAAGCAGGGATGGCTGGGCGCGTCGGGCCGCAACCTGGTCATCACACTCGTCGCCGTTACCGTCCCGCTCGTGCTGCTGCTGGTTGTCACACTCTTCGGCGGGGGAAAGATCGAGTCGCATACGCACGCGGCATAACCGAGCGTACAGGGGTTCGGCATGCACAAGAGGACAATCCCTCTTTTTAGAGGGGCTGTCCCCGTCTCTTAAGACTTCTTCTTGCCCTTGCCCTTCTTCTTCTTCTTCTTCTTTTCAGGCTCGGGCATCGCCGCTTTCGCGTAGGCCTTGGTGACCTTCATCAGCACGTGCTGCCGCGTGTCGATGGATTCGCGCACGTTGTACGTGCAGCACCTGACCACCACGAACGGCAGGCACACCGCCAGGACCTTGTACGGCTCGCCCGCGGCGCACGACCAGCCGGTCAGCCGGATCGGCTCGATCGCTTCACCGGTCACGGAGGCCTCAAGGCAGCTGGGCACGAGCTGGTAGTGCGTCAGGCTCTTGACGACGTAGTCGCCGACTCGGATGTCTTCGGGCGCGCGGATGCGCCGGCTCAGGGTCTTGGTGGTCATGGCAAACCTCCCCCGCGCAATTGCGGCGGTGTGTGGATGGATAAAGGTGGTTGGTGTCGCGCGGGCGACAGCGTCGGTTCGTCGTCGGTCTTCAGCCGCCGGTCGGCCGGGCAAGCGGGATGGACAGAGGATAGACACGCACCACACGATTCCGTAGGGGGAACCGGACAGGCTACTACCGCGGGATGGGCCGGACAAGCACCGATCCACCGCGTTGGAGAGTTTTTAGAGATTCCGGTAGACACCGCCGGCCCGGTTGTCACTATCTACATGTGAGCGGATCGGCACGACACCGACGAACCCTGGCGGACCAGCCGCGGCCGGCCGAAGCGTCTGATCAGCAGACGCCCGACGCCGACCTGGTGCTCGTCGCGCGCAGCGGCTCGCGGCAGGCTTGTGCGAGGCTCTACGACCGCTACGCCGGCCTGGTCCGTGCCGTCGCTTACGACCGCTGCGGCGACCGACAAGCCGCGAATGAGCTGGCCCAGGAATCTTTCCTCCGCGCGTTCAGGCATTTGGACAGGCTGCGCGACCCCGCCCGGTTCCTGCCCTGGCTGATCCAGATCGCCAGGCTTGTCGCATCCGAATCGCACCGCGCCGAGCAGCGTCAGCGGCGGATCATCGCGGCGTCGGATGCATCTCAACGAGGCCAGCCCGACCCCGCCGACGGTCTCGAGCTTCAAGAACTGCAAGAGCGCGTCATCCAGCTGCCCGAGCCCGACCGCACCGCGATCCGTTTGTTTTATCTCTGCGAGCACTCGGCCGACCAAGCCCGCGGCGTCCTCGGGCTCTCGCGCTCGGGCTTCTACAAGGTGCTCAACCGCGCGAAACAGACTTTACGCCAACAACTGGACCCCGCTCCGGGAGCCGAGGCATGACGCACAATAACCACACCGACCAACTGGACCGCCGACTCGACCGGGTGCACCGCGTGTTCATGGACGATCACGGCGCGCTGCGGCAGGACCTGCTCGACCGGCTCGACGAGGCACCCGCCGACCTGCCCGTTGGCGCGATCCCATTCAACCCATCAAAGAAAAGAAAATGGATCATGCGCAGCAGTATTGGATTAGCCGCAGCGGTTGCGATCGCGGCCATCATCGTCATCAGCTTGTTTGGCTCCGGCCCGGCATCACCATCCATCGCCTGGGCGGAGGTCAGGGAGAACGTCGAGAACGCGACGGCGATGCACGCACGAAAGGCACTCGTCGTCGTTGACGCTGATGGGAAGGTTGTGCAGCGACTCGATTCGATGGAGCGGTGGAATACGGATGATGGTCGGAACCGAACGCTAACCTTTAATGATGTAGGAGAGCCGACGTCTGAGTCGATTGTGACCCCCAAGATGGTTTTGTTCTCTGACCACACCAGCAAGCATGTGTCGCTACAGACATCGGGAGGAGGAGTTCTCGGTTCTAATAAGCCACGGATGAGCGATAATGGGCCGAGCGCCATGCTGAAAACGATTCTGCTTCTCGCCGATGACTTTGCGGAGCATGCGGGGCAAGAGCGCTTAGATGGACGTCTTATTGACCGTTTTCATGTCACGATGGCGGACCTGACCCGATTCGTGTTGCGCGAGCAAGGTATTGAAAATCCAGATGAAAAACAGGTTTTGAATACTTTTGGTGGGTCTGCAGAAGAACTAGCAAGCATGCCACCGGTGTCGCTTTGGATTGATAAAGAAGCTGGTTTGCCAATCCGTGTCCAAATCCCTGAAGCCCCGTCGAAGTACGACGATTTGAATATTGATGTGCCTGAAGACGGCCGCGTTCTGGAGCAGATAGACATTCTGGATTGGAATGAAGAGGTAGACCCGTCGGTGTTCGACGTACATATCCCGGAGGGTTGGACGCAGGATCGTACTCATGTGGCTTGGTTTAGTGATCGATCAGATATCGGCCCGGATGCCCTGGCCGTGGCGGCCGGAACCCCATTGGCGGAGGGTGTGACATTTCGCTTATTTGATCAAGAGGATCAATTGATTGCGACCGAATCAGATGTGCTGGGCGTGATTCGTTTCACTCATCTCACCGGGCACCATGACGGTGTTACCGAGCCTGAAGTGGATAGGAGGTCTTTTACGCTTCGATTCACCGATGCGGTGCAGCAGCGTATCAATAAGGCCGTGCCTGTCAGAAGAGAGTGGGCGTATCAACTGGGCGAGCGCATCACAGGCAAGGGCAGGGTCTGGGAGCATCACAGTGTCCCAAGAGGCGGGGACAAGAAAATTACAGGTGAATTAGAACTTTTTAGTCCCGGCGACCTTACCCTCGAACAGTTCCGCGAGCAGTACCTCGCCGAGGAATAAACGGTTACTCAGCTTTTGATCCCCGCTGATCCGCGTTTCCACCCGAGCCCCGCGTGTCAACGCGGGGC
>JANQKT010000108.1 GCA_028280965.1 Phycisphaeraceae bacterium | reverse complement strand
CGGGACGCTGCGCGTCGCCCGCGACACTTGAATCCGATGGACCCATTGACCTGGCTGACCAACAAGCACGGCGCGACGATCTTTGCGATCATCATCGCTGGGGCGATGGCCGCGATGCCGGCCCCTGGAAGTGAGTGGTCAGTGGACAACGCGGGCAAAGGCGGGCTCATCCTCTGGCCGATGTTCGGCGCGACCAACCAGCTGCTCGGCGGGCTCGCGTTCATGGTCATTACCTTCTACCTCTGGCGCCGCGGAAAGGCCATCTGGTTCGTCGCGCTGCCGCTGCTGTTCATGCTGGTGATGCCCGCCTGGGCGATGACACTGCTGCTGCAGGACTGGTTGGCCGGCGACCCGAAAACCGGCGACCGGAACTGGCCTCTGATCGTGATCGCGGTCGCGACGATCATGCTGGAGATTTGGATGCTCGTCGAGGCGGGGCTGCTGTTCCCGAAGGTGCGCGGCGTGCTCGAACCGGGCGGGGAGGCGTTGTCCGAGACGGCGGCGAGTGGCCCCGTATCCTGACGGCATGCATCATGCCGCGGCACGGATGGGCTATGATATGTGGATGACCCGCACCGCCTGCTTATCTTTACTCGTGATTGCCTTCACCGGCTGCATCGGCATCCAGCGGCCGGACGTCGAGGTCACCGGCGTCCGCCTGGACGAGGTCTCGCCCGGCGGCGGGCGCGTGCTGGTGGACCTGCTGGTCACCAACCCCAACGACGAAGAGCTGCCGATGCCGACGGTGAGCTACCGCGTCGATGTCGTCGGGGCGGGGGAGTTCGAGTTCACCGATCGGCCGTACGCCGCACTGCCACGTAACGGGCAGGTGCAGCTCACCCTACCCGCGGCGGTGATGGGGACAAACCTGACGGGCAAGCAGGTCGAGGTCGACGGCGTGCTGATCTTCGAGCCGCAGGGCGAGCTGCGGCGGGTGTTCTACGACAACTACGTCCCGCTGCCGCGCTCGCGGTTCTCGTCGGTGGGGGTGTTGGAGTAGGGATCGGCGTACCGATCACCCGCTTGAACGCCGACCCGACTGACGAGCTCCTTGATTGCATTTTTTGAAGCAGGCCTATCCACACAAGCCAACCCAACCCTGAGGCCTGGACCCTAGGCCTTAAACGCTTGACGCTACGCCATGCCTTTTTCTGATCGCCGATACCTGATCCCGTTCCGCGCGACGCTGCTGCCGCAGATCTTTACGGATGTTCTGGTGGTCGGCGCGGGTGTCGCGGGGTGCAGCGCGGCGTTGTCGGCGGTACGCCACCACGGCTCGGCCGAGGTCATCGTGACGACCAAGGGCCGCCTGAAGGACTCGAGCACGTACTGGGCGCAGGGCGGGATCGCCGCGGTGCTGGACCATGTCGAGGATGATGTTGAAAAGCATATCGCAGACACGCTGACTGCCGGCGCCGGGCTGTGTGACGAACCGACGGTTCGGCGGGTGGTGGAGAACGGGCCCGCGCGGCTGAACGAGCTGATCGAGGCGGGCCTGCGCCTGGACCGCGAGGCAAACGGCGACCTCAAGCTCGGCCGGGAGGGCGGCCACAGCCAGAAACGCATCGTCCACGCGGACGGCGACGCGACGGGCAAGGCACTTGCGGCGACGCTGTTCGATGCGGTGCGCGCGAGCGAACGTGTACGTCTGTTTGAAGATTGCTTCGTGCTCGACCTGATCACGACTGGCGACAAGCCGGGCCAAGTTCCGGGGGGCGAGTGTGTCGGCGCGATCACGCACCACCCCAAGTACGGGCTCCAGGTGATCTGGGCGCGTTCGGTCATCCTCGCCGCCGGGGGCTGCGGCATGGTCTACCGCGAGACGACCAACCCCAGCGCCGCGACCGGCGACGGGCTGGCGATGGCGTATCGCGCGGGCGCGGTGCTGCAGGATATGGCGTTCGTGCAGTTCCACCCGACGACGCTGTACATCGCCGGCGCCTCGCGTGCGCTCATCACCGAGGCGGTCCGCGGTGAGGGCGCGGTGCTTGTCGATAAGTCCGGACACCGCTTCATGCCCGATTATGATGAGCGCGCCGACCTCGCGCCGCGCGACATCGTCTCACGCAGCATCCTCGACCAGATGGTTAAGACCGGGCATAGCCATGTCTACCTCGACGTTCGGCCGATCGGGATCGAACGCTTCCACGAGCGTTTCCCGGGCATCGCGAAGCTGCTGAAACAATTCGACATCGACCCGGCGACGACGCCGATCCCCGTGCACCCCTCGGCGCACTATATGATCGGCGGGGTCGCGGTCGATGACCAGACGCGAAGCTCGGTCCCCGGCCTGTACGCCTGCGGCGAGGCGAGCTGCTCGGGGCTTAACGGCGCAAACCGTTTAGCCAGCAACTCGCTGCTCGAGGGCATGGTCTTCGGCGAGGTAGCGGGGCGGGCGTGCCTTGAACGGCTTGAAGAAAACGCGGTCGGTGACCCGACGCTCAACACCGCCCGGCCGTTCAAGATCATCTCGGACATCCGGCCCAGCGACCGCAGCGAGCTGGACCTCGCGGACGTGCGCTCCAGCCTGCGCAGCGTGATGTGGCGGCACGTCGGGATCGAGCGCGAGGGTGACCGGCTGGCCGAGGTGCTCGACATGTTCGACTTCTGGGCAACCTACACGCTCGACAAGATCTTCGACGAACGCCTCGGCTGGGAGGTGCAGAACCTCCTGACCATCGGCTCGCTGATCACCCGCGCCGCGCACTGGCGGCAGGAAACCCGCGGCACGCACTACCGGCTGGATTATGCCGAGTCCGCCGACGCGTACCACCTGCACGATCAGTGGCGGATCGGTGACAGCTCGCCGACCACGGCGGCGGTGGCGGAGCAGGTTGTGCAGTGAGCGTGACCGCCGCATCACCACGCGGGACAAGCCTCCTGCAATCACCTTGACTCACAGCATCTCACCCACCAAGCGTTTCGCCTTCGGGCAGGCCTGGCGATTACGCGTCATGCCCCGGTTTTAGATCCGCCAGCGTCTGATCCGTGCTCTGCGCATCGACCGCCCGGCAGGACCGTGTCAACTGTTCCGCCCAGCCGTTCAGGCGCTTCTGCCAAACATCAACGAGCAGGCCGGCTGGCGTGAGCTGTGCGAACTCATCGCAGAGCAGGATCATTCGCAGCACGTGGCGGAAGACGACGCCCTCCTGGTGTGCGAGGTCTTTGGCGCTGATGAACTTGTGGAAATCGCCGTAGTAGGTGTTGAGCAGCTCGCCGGCGCACCAGACCGCGCGGACGGGGTTGTGGCCGGTGCAGTCCACCGAGCCCTCGAACAGCATCGCGAGCTTCTCCGCCAACGGCGGTGCATACTGCCGCTCGTGCGCGGGCAGGTCGTCCTGGTTCTGGGGGTAGAGTTCGTCCTGTGTTGCGAGTCCGCGCTGGATCAGTTCGGGATCCACGACATCAGCCGCCAGGCTGCCGGGCGCTAAGCCACCGGGGCGGTCGGGCTGCGGGACGCGGACGCGGCGCGCGACCGAGCCGGGCATCTCCAGCAGGCTTTCGAGGACCTGGAGCTGTTCGACCTCGTCGGCGAGGCCGAGGTGGTCCAGCAGGAACGCGCCGTACACCGGATTGACCGCGCGGAAGATCAAAAGCTGGTCGAGCTTGTCAGTCGCGACACCGCGCCGGGGCTGGTACTCGCCCAATCGCGTCGAGCCTGTGGGATCGTGCTGTGAGTTGTCTTGTTTGTTCTGCTTTCCTGGTTTCCTGCTTTGCTGCGTTCCGACCGCACCGATCCCCGTGCCCAGCGACAGACCCGCGAGCAGGTCGGCGGGGTTTGTACTTTCTTTCTCAGGCAAGTCGCCCTGACCCGTGGCGGTTGCCGCAGCCGCCTTGCGTGCCGCAGGTGGGGCGGGCTCCAGCCCAATAAACCCGCCATCATGCAGCGTCACCAGCATCCGCGTCAGCAGCTTCTGCTGCGACTCGATCAGACTCGGCGGCAGCAGGCGCTTGCCCACCGCGTCGCGCAGGTGCGACAGGTCTTCGTCCGCGTCCAGCATGTACGCCAGCAAACGCCAGGGCAGCCGGCCCCGGCTCTCCAGGTTGCCCGGCGGGGCGTCGCGCAACTTCTCCAGCTGCTTCTCGGTCCAATATGCCACACCCTCGCGCCGCCTTGGGCCCTTCTTCTCCAGTTGCTTTCGCTTCTTCATCAACTGTGGGTCTTTGGTGTCCGCCGGGATCTGCTCGATCCTGAGCTTGTGCTTGGCGATGCGCACATCGTCCTCGTGCGCGACGGCGAAGACGTGGCCCTGTGTATCGAACTGCGGCCGGCCGGCCCGGCCGAACATCTGATGCGCGCCGCTCGCTTCGATTAGCCGCTTCTTGTCAGGCGGACCCTTGACCAGTGACGTCAAGACCACCGACCGGGCAGGCAGGTTCATCCCCGCCGCGAGCGTCTCGGTGCAGACGCAGACCGAGAGCAGCTTGTCCTGAAACAGCTCTTCGACCAGCCGCCGCCACTTGGGCAAGAGCCCCGCATGGTGCACACCGACGCCGCGCAAGAGCATCCGCTTGAGCTTGTTGCCCGCGCCCTTGCTTAGGTCGTGCTCCTCCAAACGCTCGGCGAGCTCCGCTTGCTGGCCTTCGCGCAGCATGTCGCGCCCGCGCAGCTGCTCGGCGACGTCCCAGCACTTCGCACGATCAAAACAGAACACCAACGCCGGCGTCTTGATCGTCTCTTCCGTCCCTTGGCACATCGCCGCGAGTTGATCCGGCAAAAGTTCATCACCGACCCAGTGAAACGCCAGAGGGACTTTGCGGTCGCTGCTCTGAACGAGCGTGATGTCCCGGCCGTGCGCGGTTCGAAGCCAGCTCACGAACTCGTACGCGTTGCCCACCGTCGCCGACAGCAACATCAGCCGGACATGCCCCGGCAGCAGGCCCAACGACAGCTCCCATACCACGCCGCGCTCGGGGTCGTTGAACGAGTGGAACTCGTCCATCACGACCGAGCCGACCCGATCGAACCCGAACTCATCGGGGTGCAGCAGCCGGTTGAAGAGGATCTCGGCGACGACGACCCGCACCACCGCGTCCGGGTTGACGCTGCGGTTGCCCGTCACCAGCCCGACGCTTGACCGCGGGAAGCCCCAACGCTGGGCCGAGTCGGCGAGCTCCTCGAACTTCTGCTCGGTCAGCGCGATCAGCGGCGTCGTGTAGTACATCGGCCGACCGGTCTTGAGCGCCTCGTACACCGCGGCCTCGGCGACCAGCGTCTTGCCCGTCCCCGTCGGGGCACACAAGAGCACCCCCTGATCCGACTCGCCCCAGGCCATCAGCGCCCGCTCCTGAACGGGGTAGGGCTCGTAGGACAGCTGCTCGAGGTATTCCAACAACAACGTCTCGCGATCAGGCATGCGGGGAGGATAGCCAATGCCACAACACGCCGACACCGAGTCCTTTAAGCGTTTGGCACCGAGCGGGTAAAAATCCTAAAGCTTGAACCGATCAAAACCCGAACTATATAGAAGGACTTTGTTAGGTATCGAGGAAAAGCCATGCTCCGTGAACTGCACATCCAGAACCTCGCTGTCATCGAAGAAGCCGCGATCGAGTTCGGCCCGGGCCTGAACGTCTTCACCGGCCAGACCGGTGCGGGCAAGAGCCTTGTTCTCGGGGCGATCCAGTCGCTGCTGGGCCTTAAGAAGTCCGCGGCGAAGATGATCCGCCCCGGCAGCGAGCAGGCCCGGATCAGCGGGGTGTTCGAGGTCCAGGGCGTTGACTCGGCCGAGCGCATCGCGCTGGCGCTCGACCTGGACCTGCTGCCCGGCGACGAGCTGGTGCTGACCCGCAAGGTCTTCGCGACCGGGCGTTCGTCGCTGAGTGCCAACGGCCAGCCGGTCACCGCGGCGATGGCGCGCCGCGCTGCCGAGCAGCTCATCGATATCCACGGCCAGCACGACCACCAGACCCTGCTCCGGCCCGCCCGGCAGCTCGAACTGATCGACGCCTACGCGGGCTGCGCCGACCTGCGCCGCCGATTCAGCGGGCTCTGGCGTTCCTGCTCGGCACTGCGTGAAGAGCGTGAGAGCCTCCAAACATCGAGCGAGCTCCGCGAACAGCAGTTGGATCTGTACCAGTTCCAGGCAAACGAGATCGACGCCGCCGAGCCGCTCGCGGGGGAGATGGGCGAACTGCAGGCGCGCGAGCGCGTGCTGAGCAACCTCTGCCGGATCAAACGTGATGCGGGCGCGGCCTATACCGCGCTCTATGACAGCGATGGCTCGGTCGCCGAGCGTCTGCAGGCGATGACGCACCTGCTGCTCGATCTCGCGGAGGTTGATGAACAGCTCGAGCCCGTCGCCGAGCAGGTCCGCGCCGCGACGCTGACCTTGCAGGAATCCGCGTTTGAGCTGTCGCGCTACACCGAGCGGCTCGAGCTGGACCCCGAGGAGCTTGGCGAGGTCGAGCAGCGGCTGAACACGCTCAACCGGCTGATCCAGAAGTACGGCGACGGCCGGTCACAGGCCGGCCAGGAAGACCCGCTCGCCGCGGTGCTCGACCACCGCCGACACCTCGGCGAGCAGCTTGAGCAGCTCGGCGGGCAGGCCCAGAGCCTGTCGCAGATCGATGATCGGATCGGTGCGCTGGAAGCGGAGCTGATTGAAGTCGGAAGCACACTAACTGCTAAGCGGCAAGCCGCCGCGAAGAAGATCGGGCCGAAGGTGCAGAAGCAGCTCGCCGAGCTGGGCATGCCCGACGCGACGCTGCGGGTGGATGTCGAAACAGGCGGGCTGCAGCAGGGCGGAGCCACCGGGTTCGATCACGCTGAATTCCGCGCCCGCACCAACCCCGGCCAGGACGAACGCCCGCTGCGCGAGATCGCCTCCGGCGGGGAGCTGTCGCGCGTCATGCTCGCGCTCAAATCGGTCTTGAGCTCCAAAGGCGGCACAACGACTGCCGGTGGCGGAGGCGGCGTGGATGTCTTGGTCTTCGACGAGATCGACGCCAACATCGGCGGACGCTTGGGCGATGTCATCGGCCGGAAGCTGCGCCAACTCGCCGCGTCGAAACAGGATGACCGCCAGGTGCTATGCATCACGCACCTGCCGCAGATCGCGGCCTTTGCCGACCGGCACTTCCACATCGTCAAAGAAGTCACCGGCAGTGGCCGGACCAAACGCACCGACACCACCGTCCAGCGGCTCGACGGCAAACACCGCATCGACGAGCTCGCCGAGATGCTCGCGGGCACCAAGGCGAGCACGACCAGCCGTCGGCAGGCGAAGGAGTTGCTCGCTGCCGCGGTATGATGCAGCGATGTACTGGCGACTGGAAAACCTGCCCGAGCTACAACACCTCAGCGACCAGCAGCGGGCAACCTTAGTCCGTAACAAGGTCGGGAAGACCTTCACTTTTAGGCTCTGGCTTACCAGCTTCATGCGCGGATTCGTGATCATGCTGCTGGGGTATGCGGTCCTGTCGGCCATCACCGGCCTGCTTTCGCCGCCTTCAGTCGTCTCCGGCCTCGCTGTTTATGTTCCATTGCTGCTGTGGCCGGTCGCCACCATCCTGTTCTATCAGTACGCATTAATCCGTATCCGCGGTCAGCTCAAACTCTACCTCGGCGAGCTGCGCAGCCTCGGCGTAGATGTGCCGGTCTGCCTGGGCTGCGGCTACGCGGTCGATGCGCAGATGCAGCACTGCCCGGAGTGCGGAGCGCTGGTCGGTGAGTCATAAACCAGCAACTACTCCGCTTCTGATTCGCCTTCCTCTTCCGGCACGCGCGGACAGATGTGATCGCGCCCGTTCTGGTGCAGGACCAGCCGCACGACCTGTCCTGATTCGTCGCGTTCGAAATCGATCGTCGCTTCTACCACGCGGTAGCGGAACGTGTCGTCGTCCTCGGGATACAGCCGGAACCGCGGCTGGTTGGTGAGCTGCGCATAGAGCCTCCCGGCCTCGTGCGTCACCTCGAAGAAGCCCGCGCCAATCAGCAGGTACCGCCCGGCGTAGTCCGCGAGCAGCGACTCGGAAACCTGAACAGGCGTTTGCAACTCCGGCGGCTCGATCGGCTTGCCTTCCAGGACACGGTCCCGCAGTTTCTCGGCGAAAGACTCGACATACGTGTTCGCGGTGTTGGCCAGGACGACGACGGCCGAGCCCTTGCTCGGCGCGATGAAGATCAGCGACTTGTACCCGCCGGTCTGCCCGCCGTGCTGGAGCACGCCGCCTTCGCCGATGAACCAGCCCAGGCCCATCGGGTTGTCCAAGCCCGCCTCGCCCTCGCGGTTCTGCACGGCTTGACCCAGGCGGATCGCCTCGGCGAGCAGGGTCCGGTCCGGGTCGATCTGCGCCCGCGCGTACGCCAGCATGTCGGGCACCGTGGACCGCACGCCGCCCGCGCCAGCCAGTGTCACGATCGACCACGGATGCGCCGGCTCGCCGTCCGCGTTGTGCGGGCCGGACAGGCTTGCCTGCTGTTCTTTGTTGAGCTCGATCGCGGTGTCATCCATCCCAAGCGGGCCGAGCACCCGCCGGCTGAGCAGCGACTCATAGTCCGTCGATTCAGACTCGGCCAACGCGTAGCCGAGCAGGCCTACGCCGATGTTGCTGTAGCTCGCCTCAGCGCCCGGCTCGTTCTGCATGTTCGGCGACTTGAGATAGGCCAGCAGGCGCTCTTCGGTATACGTCGCGTACGGGTCACGCGGGTCGAAGGGGAAGAGGTTGCTGGGCACGCGCGGCAGGCCGGAGGTATGGATCGACAGCCGACGGAGCGTGATCCGCGGGTCGACCTCGGCCTTGCCGTCGAGCAGGTCTCCGACCGGCGTGTCCAGCGAGTAGAGCCCACGCGTCACGCCGTCGGCGAGCAGCAGCCCGGTCATCGTTTTCGTGATCGAGCCAATCTCGTAGAGCGTGTCGTCGTTCGGCGGCGGCCCGCCACGCCCGGTCGCGCCGTAGTGATAGGTGTAAGTCCCACCAGGCGTGAGTACGCCGACGCTAACGCCGATGATGTACTCACCGTCGATGTAAGGCCGGGCGAGCGCATCGATTTCATCCCGGTACGGGTCAGATCGGCAACCCGAGAGAATCGGCGCGACGGCACCAAGCAAGAACAAGAGACAGGGTATTGTGCGGTTCATGCCAAGAGCATACCGCGATCGCATTCGCAGCCCTGCGTAAATTGCGCACGACCGCCTCATACGCGGAAACCGCATGCCGCTCGGCCCCGGATTTGTTCATGCCTGTATCGCTAGCCCGTCGCCCCGACCCGGCGGATCACCATCGCCTCATCAACTTCAATCGGCTCGCCCGCGATCTCGGACGCGATCACACGCAAAAGGTGGCTGCGCAGCGGCATCACGGCGTAGCCCTTGGATTCGGACGGCTCGGCGTGGGCGTTGCCGACACCCGAGTCATCGGTAAGAAACAGGTACTGCGAGCCGGTCAAGAGCGCCGCGGTGCGCATGGTGAACTGGGCTTGCATATTCGCTCCGCTCGACGCCAGCGGGTAGACCGCGACGCCCAGCGACCGGAGCGTGTCGATCTCGCGGAGCGCGATGGTCTGGTGCTCCTCGTGCGGCGGGGCGTCGGCGACATGCACCACGACGCGGGCGACCCGGCCGTCCTCCCAGGACAGCGCCGCGGCCTCGGCGTAGGCGCGCTGCACGGCCTCGGGCTCGTCGCCCCCGCCGTTGGCGCGCTGCCGGCCGAGCTCTTCGATGAACTCGTTGACGCCGTGCGTGAAGTCGATCGTGCGTGTGACGTATGCGTCGTCCTTGTCGCGGTAGGCGACCAACGCAAACCGCTGATCGACGCCCGGGTAAGCGGCGGCGACGGCCTCGGCGATCGACTTGAGCTCGATCTTGAGGTACTCCAGTTCATCGCCCATCGAGCCGGTGCAGTCCATCACCAGCGCGATCTGCACCATCTCGACCTCCCGGCTGTCGGGCGTTCGCGGCACGCGGACCGTGTGCGTCACCGGGTTGTCCGGATCAATCGTCACGGTGTATTCGCCCCCACGGATCGGCTTGACCGTGACCAGCAGGTCCTCGGTCGATTCCAGCAGGTCCCAGGCCGTGGAGACTACCGCGCGCCCGTCGGTGCGCGTGCGCAGCATGATCGAGCGGTCTTCGAGCTGGTCCTCGACAAGGACATCCGCGTTCGCCAGCGGCTTGCCGGATTCCGAGAGCAGCTTCAACTCGAACGTCCGGCCTTGATTGAACTTCTGGTAGACGTTGTCAGCCTCACCGGCGAGCTTGGCGATGAAATCGCGGTACGCCGAAGGCTCCGGCCAGTCGTTGAGCACCCCGGCGGTGAGCGTGCCGGCCGAAAGCGATTCATCGAATTCGGCATCGCTTTCTTCAGCTTCAAGGATCAGGTCCACCGCCCGAACACGATCTCGGCTCAGTTCATCTTCATCCAAAGACAGAGAGTCATGCAGATCGAAGCTCGGCGCGGTCTTGAAACGTACCGCCGACCCGGCTTCATCAGGCGCGACCGTCGCCGGTGCGCCGGGTGCGTCTGCCGGCGTGGTCGCTTCCACATCGGCGAGCACCGCGTCAGCCCGCGAGAGCGATCGATCACCGTCCGAATCATCGCCGAACAAGCCGCCACCGCTGCCGCCTGAGGCCTCACTAAACTCGGCACGGCCGTCACTCCAATAATGTGCGCCTCGACCCGACGACTCGGCCGTCTCCGCGCCTGGGTCAAACAGGGCCGCGGCTCCGCCCGACCCACGTGGCGGAGCATCCTCCGCCGGGTCGGCCCGTGAGATGACTTCGCCGTTGATGTCCTTGTCCACCGGGCTGATGACGACCGGCCCGAGTTCCTGCTTGTGTGAACACGCGGCGAGCCAGCAGCCCGCGCCCACCAGCAAGCAGGCGGTCATCCCGATGCGACGTCCTACCCGACGTTTTGCTCGTTGTATCATCACGGCCCCTTTCGATTGAAGTGACGTATCCGCCGGCCCACGCAAGCCGCGCTGATCGCGTTAAGCCATCATCCTCAATCCAGTAGACGCGTCAATACTCTTTTTGTTCTATGGGATCGCGAAAGGCTTGCCGGAAGGCCATACCTGGATGTAGGCGCGTAGCGGATGGTTAAACCTACTGCCCCACATCGCTAATCCTGCGGTCCAGCGCCGCGATCTCTTCCACGATCGAGTCGGCCGTCTCGTCCGAGAGTGTCGTCGAGCCCAGCAGCTCGGTCAGCCGGTCCCGGCGGTCGCGCCAGGCGCGCACCTGCTGATCGCTGGCTGTGCGGTACCGCGGCTGCGGGTCGGCATCAGGAACATCCCGGACGATGTCTCGCTGCCTGGTCCGGCGGGATTCACCCGAGAGCTCGGACTCGACCAGTTGGACGATCAGGTCGTCGAGCCGCTGGACCGCGTAGCGCGGTGCCTCGTGCGGCTCGGCGTGGGGGTTGCCGACGCCCGAGTCATCGGTGAGGAAGCTGTAGGCCCCGCCGGTGAGCAGGGCGGCGGCGCGGAAGACGTGCTCGGCCTCGGCCTTGACGCCGCTGGACGCGACCGGGTACAGCGCAACGCCGTTCGAACGCATCCAGCCCGCCTGGGCAAGCGCCTCGTCGGCGCGTTCCGCATGCGGCGGGGCGTCGGCAACGAGGAACGCGACCTTCGCTGCGTCGTCGCGCCACCGCAGTTCATTGGCCGCGTGCAGCGCGGCATCGACCGCCTCGGGGTAGTCGCCCCCGCCGGCCGCGCGCTGATCGCCCAGCCGGTCCACGATGCGGCCAAGCGAGCCGGTAAAGTCGTAGTCCTTCACGACGTACTTGTCGCCCTTGTCGCGGTACACCACCAGCGCCCAGCGCTGGGCCACGTGCGGGTAACGCTCGGCGATGCGCTCAACGATCGCTCGGAACTCGACCTTGAGGTACTCCAGCTCATCGCTCATCGACCCGGTCGTGTCGATCACCAGGGCGAGGTCGAGCCTGCGCGGCAGCTGCGCCTCGGCCCCATCAAGCACGATGTCCACCTGGTCCCCGGGCAGCGCAGCGATGCGGTGGCGCGTCGTGCCCGCGCCTTCGGCGATGATCGTCAGTTCCAGCCGCCCGCTCGAAACGCCGTCGTAGCCCGGCAGAACCACGCAGCGCCCGTCCGTGCCCGAACGGATCGTTCGGTTGGCGCCCCGCGTGTCGCTGATGAGGCTGATTTGCGCGTTGTGGACCGGGTCGCCGTGCTCGTTGAGGATCCTGAGTTGGATCGCCGGCCGATCGAATCCGTGCGTGAAGCCGTGGTCCGGGCCGAGCGCCTCGACGCTGTCCGCCCAGTCCGCGAAGCGCTGCGGGTCGTCGGCGTCGTCGAAGTGCCCGGCGGTCAGCGTGCCCGAACGCAGGTCACGGCGGTACCCCTCCCGGTCGGTCGGCGGGTGTTCGGGCGCGCGGTAAGTCCCCTGCCGAGGGGCACGCTCGCTGTAGTATCCGGGCCCGCTGTGGCAGGCGGTCAGGCCGAGCCCCGCGCAGGCCACTGTGAACAGGGAAAGGGCGAGAAGGCGTCGGGTTCGCATGGCGGGCTCCTGTGGTTGTTTGTGACAACGCTACAGAGCACCGAACATGCGGAAAGTTCATCGCGCTTTGTTTTTTTGTAATGGGTTGCTTGACTGAACGCGGTATCCCACGGCACGCCTCAAACCAGGCACGCCGTGGGCATGAAATCAGTGTGATTACAAAGCATTCAGCTCTGCCCGATGCTCACCGGCACCGGTTGAGGACGCGGCGACGCATTCGGTTCGACGACCAGATTCAAAGGCAATCGCTTGCCGTCCGGCCCCTTGGGGATGTTGTCATCATCGATGATCCGCTGGATGGCCATCACGCCCTCGATCAGCGTCTCGGGGCGTGGCGGGCAACCGGGCACGTAGACATCGACGGGGATGAACTGGTCGATGCCCTGGACGACGGCGTAGGTGTCGAAGACCCCGCCGGTCGAGGCGCAGGCGCCCATCGAGATGACCCATTTCGGCTCGGTCATCTGCTGGTAGATCCGCTGGAGCACGGGCAGCATCTTGGTCGAGACCCGCCCGGCGACGAGCATCAGATCGGCCTGCCGCGGGCTGAAGCGCATCACCTCGGCGCCGAAGCGGGCCAGGTCGTAGCGCGACGACGCGGTAGCCATAAGCTCGATCCCGCAGCACGCGGTCGCGAAGGGCATGGGCCAGACGGACGACCGCCGGGCCCAGTTGATGACCTTCTGCAGCTGGGTGGTCATGATGCCATCGGTCGGCAGTGCGGCTTCGATTCCCATGGCGGGCTCCTATCGGTCTATCGGCATAGTAGCGTCAGTCGGGTAAGCCCGCCCGTTAAACTTGTGGTCATGTCGAAGATCGACATCCCACCGCCACGTGTGCCGACGCAGTTGATCGTCTTCGCCGACGACTGGGGCCGGCATCCGTCCTCGAGTCAGCACCTGATCCGCGAGCTGTTGCCGCAGTACCCGACGCTGTGGGTGAACACGGTGGGGACGCGTCGGCCGAGGCTGAGCCTGAACGACATCAAACGGGCGTTTGATATCTCGGCCCGCTGGGTCGCGCCGCGCCGGCAGCATACTCCACAGGAGTGCCCGCCAGGCCTACGCGTGATCGCACCCAGGATGTACCCCGGCTACCGCACCGGCTGGCAGCGGCGGCTGAACGCGCGGCAGGTCCGCGACGCGGTCGAGCGTGGCCTACAGCCCGGCTATCGGCACATAGCCATCACAACCCTGCCGACCACCGCGGACCTGCCTGATATGCCCGGCATCGATCGCTGGGTCTACTACTGCGTCGATGACTATTCAGCCTGGCCGGGTGCCGACCACGCCGTGATGGACGCCATGGAACGCGAACTGCTGAACAAGGTGGACGCGGTGGCGGCGGTCAGCTCCGTCCTGATCGACCGGCTCGGCACACTCGGCGCCGATGCCCGACTGATCGATCACGGCGTCTCGCTCGAGCATTGGACAACCCCCGACCCGGCTTCGCCCATCACGCATCACTGGCCCGATGAATCCCGCCCGATCGCGCTGTTCTGGGGCCTGCTGGACAGCCGGCTTGAAACCAGTTGGGTCAGCGCCCTGACCGCGAGCGCCTGCCATGCCGTGCTCGCCGGCCCGCACAGCGCCCCGCTCGACGGTGTCCTGATGATCAGCGGCGGGGTCTTCACCGGGCCGCTGCCGCACAAAGACCTGCCCGCGCACGCCGCGGCATCTGACGTCCTCATCATGCCCTACATCGACGCGCCCGTCACGCGCGCCATGCAGCCGCTAAAGCTCAAGGAATACCTGGCGACCATGAAGCCGGTCGTCGTCCGCGACCTGCCCGCGACGCGCGAATGGGCCGACTGCTGCGACCTGGCCACCAGCGCCGGCGGCTTCGTTGACCTGGTCAAACGCCGGGCCGAGACCGGCATCCTGCCCGAGCAGCTTGAAGCGCGCAAGCGACGGCTGCCCGGCGAATCCTGGACGAACAAGGCGGCCCAACTGGCGGAGATCATCAGCGCGGGGTAATCACGCCCGGGTGGAGATTCCAAGTTCCGGATAAAGCGGGTGATCGATGTTCCGATTGCTTAAGTTGTCGCGCTCTGCCGATAAGCAGGGTGATGCTCAAACCCCTCGCCTACGTGCTCGGATCGGTCTTGGCGATACCGTTGCTGCTGCGGTTTCTTTTGCTGCGTCGCCTTTTGGGTGACCAGCGGGCACTAAGCGCAGTCAGTGAACACGCCTGTAAACGCCCTGGTCTGCTCGGGCTTGTCACCCGCCGCGCGTTCTATCGCCGGGCACTGGCTCACGTCGGGCGTGATGTGCACTTCGGTTACCAGACGCTGCTGAGTAAACCCAACGCAAAGATCGGCGACCGCGTCTACCTCGGCCGCTTCTGCACGGTCGGCTGGGTCGAGATCGGCGAGGACACGCGCATCGCCGATGGGGCCCAGCTGCTGTCGGGCGCGCACCACCACGGCTCGTCGCGCGAGGGTATTGCCCGGGCGCAGGTCACCCACCAGCCGATCCGCATCGGGCGTGAGGCCTGGATCGGCGCGAACGCGGTCGTCATGGCCGACGTCGGCGACGGAGCGATCGTCGGCGCGGGCGCGGTCGTCACCAAGCCGGTCCCGGCGGGGATAGCGGTGGTCGGCGTGCCGGCCAGGGCGATCGAGTACCAACAAACGTCAAGGCGGGCCGCGTGATCAAGCACGTCCGCCAACCCGACAAGCATCAGTGTGAAGCGATCCGCGAGCTCATGCGTGCCGAACCTTGCGCCGAACAAGCCTGCGGTGAGCATGACCCGGCCTGGCTCGATGTCCTGCGCGACGGGCTGAAGCACGACACCTCGATCTTGCTGGCAAGGCGGGGCGGGGAACTGGTCGGCGCGCTGCCGCTCGCGGTCACCCGCAGCCCGCTGTTCGGCCGGCACGTGGTCAGCCTGCCCTACGTCAACCGCGCCGGGCTACTGGCCAAGGACGCAGCGACCGGTGAAGCGCTGATCGAGCACGCGATCCGCCTCGCCGGCGAAGCCGATGCCCGCTATCTCGAACTGCGGCATCACGGCCGGGTATTTGAATCAGAACACTTCACCCATTCACGGCTGGACAAGGTGCGGATGGTGCTCGACCTGCCGGGCAACACCGACACGCTCTGGGCATCGCTGAAGGCCAAGGTCCGAAATCAGGTCCGAAAGGGCGAGCAGGCCGGCCTGGCAATCCGTCTCGGCGGGGTGGAACTGCTCGGCGGCTTCTACGGCGTCTTCGCAACAAACATGCGCGACCTCGGCACGCCGGTCTTCCCGCGCAAGCTGTTTGCGGCGATGCTGCATCACCTCGGCACACGCTGCGAGATTGCACTGGTGACGCTCGAAGACATCCCGATCGCCGGTGCGGTGCTCGTCCACGACCGAGTAGGCGGCAAGCACACAACGCAGGTTCCGTCCGCGAGTTGCCTGCGTAGCTACAACGATGTCTGCGCCAACATGTGGATGTATCACCAGCTGCTGGAGCGCGCGATCGCGCGCGGCGCATCGGGCTTCGATTTTGGCCGATCCAGCGAAGGCTCGGGCCCCTACCGTTTCAAGAAGCAGTGGGGTGCAGAGCCACACGACACGCCGTGGCAGGTGCACCTGCGTAAGGGTGAACTCGATGCGGCCCGCCCCGATCACCCGCGCAACCGCAGGCGGATCGAGCGCTGGCAGAAGCTGCCGGTGTGGGTCACACGCGTGGTCGGCCCGCCGATCGTGCGTGGGATCCCGTAGCAGACGCGTCACACCTCAGGCATCAAAGGCGCCGACGGCGGCTGATAGATCAGCGGGATCACAAGCGTGAACGTCGCACCTTGACCAACTGCGCTGTCCAGCTCGATCTCGCCGCCAAGCAGTTGCGCGAGCTCACGGCTGATGGTCAGGCCCAGTCCTGTCCCGCCGTGCGATTTTGTTTCCGAGGCCTCGAGCTGTGAGAACTTCTCGAAGACCTTGGCCTGGTCCTCGGGCGCGATGCCCGGCCCCTGGTCT
Source organism: Phycisphaeraceae bacterium (assembly GCA_028280965.1). Taxonomy (GTDB): domain Bacteria; phylum Planctomycetota; class Phycisphaerae; order Phycisphaerales; family Phycisphaeraceae; genus JAHQVV01. Next base: position 19,863 of record JANQKT010000108.1, on the reverse strand, counting down.
GTCACGGCGATGTGCAGCCGGGTCACACCCTGCTTGCCCGCTGATTCGCCCAGCTCGGCAGCCAACGTCACGACGCCTTCCGGCGGGCTGAACTTGATCGCGTTGGACAGGAAGTTGAAGATGATCTGCTGGAGCTTGCCCGCGTCTGTCTCGGCAGGCGGCAGGTTGGGCTGGACCTTCAGCTTCAGCTCGACGCCACGATTCTCCGCCTGCGGGCGGATCAGGTTGGCCAATCCCTCGGCCGTGTCCTGGATCGAGACGGTTGCGAGCCGGAGCTCGGCGCGCCCGGCCTCGATCTTTGCGAGGTCCAAGAGGTCGGTGATCAGCTCCAGCAACCGGCGGCTGGAGAGGATGATGTTCGCGGTGTAGCGTTTCTGCTTGTCCGCCTGGGGGTATTCGACATCGGCCAGCGTTTCCTGCAAGACCTCAGCGAACCCGATGATCGAGTTCAGCGGGGTGCGAAGCTCGTGCGAGACGTTGGCCAGGAACTCGCCCTTGATCTGGTCGGCCTCATAGAGCGCGACGTTGGACTCGGCCAACTCGCCGAGCTTGAGGTCAAGGGACTTGTTCGCCGAAGTCAGACGGTCCTGCGTCGAACGGACGTTATCGAGCATGGCATTGAACATATCCGAGAGCTGCTCAAACTCGTCGCCGGTGTTGATGTCGCTGCGGATGTTCAGGTCGCCCTCGGAGACTTTTTCGGCGTAACCGCGCAGGACACGGACCGGCGAGAGGACCAGGCGGGTGGTGATGTACCAGAACGCGGCGATCGCGAACAGGCCCGCGGTCAGGCCCGCGGCGATCAGGTACAGCCAGTTCAGGGTCCGCTGCTTGCTCGCCTCCTCATCAACCAGGCGGACGAGCACCAGCTTCTCGATCGGGTCTTCGTTGGGCTGATCGGTGGTCTGAGTCACCGGGTCGCGCTCGCCCATCTCGCTGAGGCGGACGGCGCGGGCGTAGCGGTAGGTGCGGTTGCCGTCGCGGATCGGGCCGGGCGCGAAGTGCTCACGGACATCTTCGGCGCTGGCGAAGCGTTCGAGCGCCGCGGCAAGGAACGCGTCTTCCTGTGCCGACTCGGTCGCCTCGTTGATCCCGATCACCGCGACGCGGAGGCCGGGATCCACCTCCGGGTTGCCGCGCGCGGCGTCATCGCCGGGCAGTTGCTCGGCCAGCTCGATCCGGCCGTTGACCCACAGGCCCGCGAGGTCGCGCGCGCGTTGGCGCGGGCCCTGCTCGGCCAGGTGGTTCATACGCATCGACACGACGACCAGCGCCGCGGCGACGATCAGCACGACGCCGATGCCGAACAGCAGTTGGCACTTGTTGGCCAGGCTGATGCGGATGCGCTTGGGCATGGATGTAGTTTATGGAGAAACGCTCAGCCCGGCGGGAGGTCGCCGGGGTCGATCGCGTCGTCGTCGCTGGGCATGTCGGTGATGCGGACCAGCCCGCTCTTGGCGACGCGCCGCGACGCGTCGCCGGAGTTGCCGCGTGGCATCGCGATGACGCCGGTGCGGGCCAGCTCGATCAGGCCGAAGGGCTTGACCTGCTCGACGAAGGCTTCGAGTTTTTCCTCGGCCCCGCCGAGCTCGAGCATCATCCGGTCCGACGAGAGGTCGATGATGTTGGCGCGGAAGATCTGGGCGACCTGCATGACCTCTGCCCGGTACGCCGTGGGGTTGTCGCCGTCGCGGGTGTTGATCTGCACGATGACCAGATCGCGCTCGACAAACGGCACGTCCTGGTAGTCGACGACCTTGACGACGGGCACGAGCTTCTGGAGCTGCTTGCGGACCTGCTCGAGCACCGCGGCGTCGCCGATGACGACGATGGTCATGCGAGACAGTTCGGGGTTCTCGGTACGGCCGACGACCAGCGAATCGATGTTGAACCCGCGGGCGGCGAACATCCCTGCGACCTGGGCGAGGACGCCCGGCTCGTTGGTGACCAGGGCGGCGATGACGTGCCGCATAATCTGCGTGGATGGGGCTTGCATGGGCGGCATGATAGTGTCTGCAAGAGTGATTGCGGGCCAGCAGCCGTGAAAAACACCTCAGGCCCAAGGTAGGAGCGATTCGTTCCTTTAGAAATTGTGGAAATCAACGGTTTCTACCAGCATGGAGGTGGCACGAAAAAGACATTGAGCAACCAATGACGGTAGGTCTCTGGCAGCCTCGCACGCCGTTATATATTGATATTTAATGGCTTAAAAATATATCTACGGATTCGGGCCTGCTCGACAATGTGCTCAGGATTCTTCGCTTAACTGTCTCCGCGGCAGAACCTTAACTCAAAATGAATGTGGATCAAGCACGAAAAGCCGCGTCCAAAAACAGGATCAATCACTAAAAGCGAAGCATTGCAGGAGGGGGCGCTGTAAACACACGTCTCACCGATCAGTGGATGAATCGCAGCCGCCCGAAATCCGGGAAGATACCCTTGGCCTGCGGGGACGAGCCGTGCGGGGCGGGGTAGTAGACCAGGAACGCTCGACCGACCAGCAGGCTGCGCGGGACCACGCCGGGGCGGAAGTCGCCGCCGAAGTACCTCAGCTGGACCCAGCCATCGACATCGGTCCAGCCCCGGCCGTCTTTGCTCGCCGGCTGGTTGTCGCCGAGGACGAATAACTCGCCGTCATGTCCAGTCGAGTTGGTGCGCAGGTCTAACGGGTTTGGGCCGACATCGATCCCGCCGTTTATGCGTTTTGCCTCTGCACGTGCGAATCCTGCAGAGGGGTAGCGGTCCGGGAAATAGTAGAGGTCCCGGTCCAGTTCGACCCGGCGCAGCTCCGCCGGGGCCTCACTGGCCACCTCGATCCGCACCTCGGGCAACGCGCTCTGCCGCGGACGCTGGGCGATCTGCTCCCAGGCCAGGTCGAAGCGTTGAACCAGCACACGCTCGCCTTCGATCCAGACGCTGACCTCATCGTCCACCAGCCAGAGCTCGATCTGCGTCGTCACGCCCGGCTTGAGCGTGGTGTTTGTCTCCGCTTCCGCCAGCGTGCGCGGCTTGCCCTCAGCCGGCGTCGCGGTGAGCCGCACACCGCCATTGGCTGACACACTGGCCGCCAGCGTTTCAATACCCAGATCCGGGCGGTCCAGGCGGGCGGTCGTGGAGAGGCTGATTGAGGCCTCATCGGCCTGCGGTAGAAACGCGCAGGCGAGACGGATGTCCTCGATGGGGTGGCGGTCGCGCAGCGAGTTGGAGCCCTGGTTGTAGGGGTGGGTTGTGCGCGGGTCGTCGTACTGCGTCGAACCGTAGGGCCCGTCCATCTGGAACCGGATCGCGCCTGCGCCGCCGGCGAACCGGTAGACGCGGCTGGGGCTGCGGGCCGTGCCCAGGTCCCAATCGCCGGACTCGGCGACCCACGGCACGCGCCAGGCGTGCCTGCTGTCCCGCCCCGGCCCGGTGGCTCGGCCGTCCTCGATCGGCACGTACTGGCTGTGGTAGATCGGCTGCCAGACGGCGCGCTGGATGTCCTGCCAGTGGCGGTTGGTCGCGGGGTCGGTCTTGCGCGCGATCACGAAGTCGTCGGTCCCGGCGGGCGCGACAAACACGTTGCCGTCCAGCAGGCAGATGCGTTCACCGGGCAGGCCGACAAGGCGTTTGATGAAGTTGGTCCGCGGCGCGGGCGCACCGCCCAGCGGCTCGTCCTGCGGGGCCTTGAAGACGACCACGTCCCAGCGCGACGGGTCGGTGAAATGGTAGGTGAACTTGTCAACCAGGATGCGGTCGCCCGAGCGGACCTTGGTGCCCGCACTGGCCGGGACCTCGTAGTTGCACATCGGGCAGTCGCCGCCACGGGTTGAACTCAGCGACTTACCCTCGGGCACATCGCCGGGGTCGATCCCAAGATCAAAGCGGTAGCCGCATGACGGGCAGTCCATCTGCAGGTGCGCGCCCAGCAGCGTCGGCGCCATCGACCCGGTGGGGATGATGAACGGCTCGACGATAAACGCCCGGAAGACGAACGCGAGGATGAACGCGATGACGATGGACTCGATCGTCTCCTTCACGGTCTCGTCGGTCGTCGGCGTCCGCGCTGCCGCGACAGCCGTGGCGGCTGCAGTCTCCGGCACTCCCGGGGGTTCAACGGATTGGGGTACATCCTCGTTCAAAGTCGTCCACGGATTCTAACCTGATCGCTGTATCGGTTTGCCAGCCCGCCAGACTCGCGTGATAATGCACAAGCGGTTAATCACACGCAACGGACTGTCGCCCCCGCCCCCGGAAGGATATCCGGGACCACTTTGATCATCCCTTCGGATCGCCCATGACCCCGATCCCCGCCCAACTGTTTGTCAGCGTCTGCGTCATCCTGGTTGTCGTCCACGCGATCCTGGGCGCGACCGCCTACCTCATCTTCCTGGAGCGAAAAGTCGCTTCGTGGGCGCAGGACCGCATCGGGCCCAACCGCGTCGGGTTCGGCATGCTGGTGGCGGCCGATGGGCTGCTGGACAAGGTCGGGCTGGGCTGGCTGTACCGCAAGTCGTTTGGCGGGCTGGGCCAGGCGCTGGCCGATGGCATCAAGCTGCTGCTGAAGGAGGACTACACCCCGCCGAACGTGGACCGGGTGCTGTTCTTCCTCGGGCCGATCCTCGTGGTGATCCCCGCGCTGATCGGCTGGGCGGTGATCCCGTGGGGCGGGAACTGGGCGTTCCCGGGCATTTATCTGTTTGGCACGCAGTGGGTCGCGGCTTCTCCTGAAGGTCAGCCCGCCATCGTCGCCGTCGCGCCGATCAACATCGGCGTGGTCTACCTGCTGGCGATCGGCTCGATCGCGGTCTACGGGCTTGTGCTGGGCGCGTACGCATCCAACAACAAGTTCTCGTTCCTCGGAGGGCTGCGCGCGACCGCGCAGATGCTCAGCTACGAGATCCCCATGGGCGTCTGCGTGCTCATCATGATCCTGTTCTACAAGTCCACCGACGCGGGCTTCATGAGCAACACCCAGGCGTCGGACGCCGGCATCGGCACCTGGGGCATCTTTGCGCACCCACTCCTGGCGATCATCTTCTTCGTCTGCATCCTGGCGGAAGCAAACCGTGCGCCGTTCGACCTCGCGGAGGCCGAGCAGGAGCTGGTCGGCGGGTTCCACACCGAGTACTCGTCGATGAAGTGGGCGCTGTTCTTCCTCGGCGAATACATGCATATGATCACCGGCTGCGCATTCTTCGCGGTCTTGTTCCTCGGCGGGTGGGACATCCTGCCGTTTGTCAATGAGACGCCTGTGACCGCGGGTGCCGGCGAGGGCTTCTGGGCGACGACGCTCGGCGGGCTCCTGCTGGTCCTGATCAAGTTCGGCGTGTTCAGCGGCAAGGTGTTCTTCCTGCTCTTCCTGCAGATGTGGGTCCGATGGACGCTGCCGCGGCTGCGGTTCGACCAGCTGATGAAGCTGGCATGGCGCGGGCTGATCCCGCTGATGATCGCGATGATGGTGCTCGTCGGTGTGATGACCTGGCTGGCGCAGACCAACCCGAAGCTGGCGTGGATGACCGAGTGGTGGGCGTTTGCGGCGGCGAATATCGCGGTCACGGTCACCGCGGCGGTGATCGGGCCGATGCTGCCCTCCGGCCCCCCGGTCAACCGCCGGGTCCCACTGGCCGGCTCGCGCTTCAGCCCGCTGGAGCAGGCGGGGTGAACCTAGTTTTATTTTTTGGGCTTGCGTTACCCCTGTTATCATGGTGGTGCAGAGCCGGGGACAGACTCATCACGGCTTTTCCACAGACCCGGAGCCTGTGCTCCAACCTTGCCGCGGAGCCCGAGCGCGATGGCTGATCTGATCAAGTTCCAATGCAAGGCCTGCGGCAAGAAGATGGGTGTCCGCCCAGAGTACGCCGGCAAGAAGGCCCGCTGCAGCGGATGCAAACAACCCCTCCGCGTGCCGACACCTCGGCCCCGGAAGGCACGAAAGCCCCAGCGGGCCGCGACCGGCGTGCCCGTCGAGATGGACGGGGCGTCGCCCGGCGGTTCGTCCCTCCCCGGCGAATCGAGCGCGATCTCGCTCGAAGAACTCGCGGCGTTGGAGCAAGCCGCCCCCGCCCACACCGCCGAGATGACCGCGAGGGCAGGCGCCCACGCCGCCACCCCGCAGGTGCCCGACGGCAAGGCGTGCCCCGGCTGCGGCACCTCGGTCAAGCAGGAAGCGGTCATCTGCGTCCACTGCGGCCACAGCTTCCAGAGCGGCAAGAGGCTGAAAACCAAAAAAGATTCGAAGATCGGCAAAGCCCTGGCCGCAGCGACCGCTCCGGATGAAGAGACTGAAGGTGCCCCGCTCAAAACCATGTTCACCGCACTGGTTTTTATTGTGTTTGGCCTTGCGACCATGATCTGGAACTATGACCCGGCCGGCTCCGACCCCGAAGGCGCGGAGATACTTGTCAAATACGTCTACGACAACCTCGGACAATATCCCACCGGGGGCCTGCTGATCCTGGTAGGGCTATTCTTTGGCGGGATGGCGTTCAACGCCTGGCGGGGATAAGCCATCGCCGAGACGGGCTCAACCCCCGCTATCGTCCTCGTCTTCCTTGCGGTACAGATCGAGATAGAACTCGAGGGTTTCCTTGCCCGGAGTCGGGCGGGTGCGCGTGTGCTGGAAGCCGATCCGGTCGAACAGGTCCACCGCCTCGTCCTTCTCGAAACGCGTGTCCAGGCGGATCTTCAGGTAGCCGTGGTGCTTGCAGTGGGCGATCGCCGTCTCCAGCAGTTGCGCCGCGATGCCCGTGCCCTGCAACTCCCTGGCCACGCGCAGCCGGCGGATCTCGGCGGTGTGCTCCTCGTCGCCCGCCACCCCGATCATCCCGACGCACGCCCCGTCCCGCTCGGCGACCCAGAAGTGGTTGCGCTCGTCGGCGAAATACGCCTCGCGGATATAGTCCAGATCCGCCCCCGAGTCGTTGGGCGCGATCTGGCCCGCGAGCAGGCCCTCGTCGTACAGCCGCCCGACCTGGTCTTGATCCAACTCGGTATAGGAGCGGACGATAAGCCCGTCCGTGTGCTCGTCTTGTGGCCTGATCGACATTGAAACGCGGTCCCTCTCGTGCCCGTCAGCCCCCGCGCTGCCAGCACCCCATTTTACCAACCTCAGCGCCACACGCTGGCGACCTCCAGCACGGTCAGCTGCCCATCGGCCGGGGTCAGCAGCGCAGCGGTGTATCGCCGGGCACGGTGCAGGGCCCCGGGGTTGATCACCCGCGTCCGGCCCTCGACCGCGTCGGCCTGGACATGCGTGTGGCCATGCAGCAGGTAGTCGACCTCGTCCGCAAGGAAACCTGCCATCACCGCCTGCTGATGGCCATGTGTAAACGCAACCCGCCGATCATCGACCTCGATCAGGCCCGCCGGGTCGTGGACCGCGATCCCCAGGTCCATCGCGTACCGCCCGAGGCTAGTGCGCTCCCAGTCGGTATTGCCATAGACGGCGTGCGCCTCGATCTGCTTTCCCGTACCGGGGCGGGACACGGCCAGCGTGTCGAGCACCTGCACCGTGCCGATGTCACCCAGATGGATCAGCGTGTCCGCCCCGTGGTCGAGCAGGATCTGCACCGCGGCCCGTGTCGTCGCGGCGTCCCCGTGCGAGTCAGAGAGCAGACCTAAGGTTGTCAACGATCGGTCCCGGGGTAGAGGTTCGGCAGGCGGGGCATTCATGCTAAGTGATTCGGACGGTGCTAGCGAGCGGCTGGTTCGATCCGATTTCGGATGACGGCTAAACTAAGAGATTCGCCACCGCTCCGGAGCCCGCCTTGACCGACGTCTTAGCCGAGATCGTAGAACACAAACACGCGGAGGTACGGGCCGCGAAGGCCGAGCTGCCGGAAGTTGAGCTGATCAAGCGCGCCCTGGACACGCCCCAGCCGCGGAACTTCTACACCGCGCTGACGCGGCCGAAGGACGAGCTGCGCGTCATCGCCGAGGTGAAGAAGGCCAGCCCCTCCGCCGGCCTGATCCGCGAGGACTTCGACCCCGTTGCTATCGCCAAGGCCTACGAGGCCAACGGCGCCGCGGCCATCTCCTGCTTAACGGACGAAAAGTACTTCCGGGGGTCGCTCGACTACCTCGCGCAGATCAAGCAGGCGGTCAAGCTGCCGGTGCTCCGCAAGGACTTCATCATCGACCCGTACCAGGTCTACGAGGCCCGGGCCGCCGGCGCGGACGCGGTGCTGCTCATCGCCGAGTGCCTGACCGAGCCGATGCTGATGGACCTCTTGATCCTCGCGACGGAGCTGAAGCTGTCGATCCTGCTGGAGGTCCACGACCTCGAGTCACTGGTGCAGGTCAAGCAGCACCTGGCCTTCCCCAAGGCCGGCTACACGCTGCTGGGCATCAACAACCGCAACCTCAAAACGATGACCACCTCGCTGGACCACACGATCGAGCTACTCGGCGAGGTCCCGGACAAATCCATCCTCGTCAGCGAGTCGGGCATCCGCACGCACGACAACATCCAGCGCCTGGCCGAGCACGGCGTCCACCGCGTGCTGGTCGGCGAGCACCTGATGAAACAAGACGACCCGGGCGCAGCGCTGCGCGCGATGATTGGCGTTTGACCCAACCACGCGAGGCCTGCCATGCCGATCAACTGGTTCCCCGGCCATATGAACACGACGCGGCAGAAGCTCGCTACGCTCATGCCGCGGTGCGATGTCGTGGTCGAGCTGCTCGACGCCCGCCTGCCCGAGTCGTCGAGCAACCCGCTGCTCGATGAGCTCCGCCGAAACATCCCCGGCAAGGGCGAGAACGGCACGCCCGGCGACCTGCCGTGCATCACGGTCCTCAACAAGGCCGACCTCGCCGACCCGACTGTCACCAAGGCCTGGCGCGAGCGGTTCGAGCAAGACCGCGGCGTCCAGACCATGGCGCTGACCATCACTAGGCCTGGTGAACCAGACCGCATCCTCCGCCTAGTCCGGAAGCTCGCGCCCCGACGGATCGAAAAGGGCCTGAAGGTCCGCGTCGTCATCGTCGGCATCCCCAACGTCGGCAAGTCCACGCTCCTCAACGCCCTGCGCGGCAAGAAGGTTGCCGGCGTCGGCGACGAGCCCGCGGTGACCAAGGGCAACCAGGAGATCGACCTGAAAAACGGCGTCGTCCTCATCGACACCCCCGGAATCCTCTGGCCTAAGTTTGAGAACGAAGAAGTGGGGTACCGGCTCGCCGCGAGCGGGGCGATCAAGGATACCGCGCTCGATTACGACGATGTCGCGATCTTCGCGGCCCGGCACCTGCTTACGGCGTACCCGACGGAACTGCGGGCCCGGTTTAAGCTCGACGAGTTGCCCGCCGAGCCGATCACGCTGATCGAGACGATCGGCAAGAAACGCGGCTGCCTCATTTCCGGTGGCGAGGTGGACTTCAACCGCGCCAGTGAGTTGCTCCTGCGTGAGATGCGCTCGGGCAAGCTCGGGCGCATCAGTCTTGAACAGCCTTGACCGTGTCGCGGGTGACGCGTAGCGTCCCTTTAAAGCGTGTGACAGATGGTTCGTACGGGACGCTTCGCGTCACCCGCGACACGCATTGTGGCTCAACGAAACAACCAATCCGTCATATGATGGCGCAACACCATCGGGCAACCGCTGTTCCAACTCCGCGTGCGAATGATCGTGCGCAAAGTGCGTCAGGTACGTCTGCGCGGCCGCGATCTGCTCAGCGAATGCACACGCCCGGTCCAGCGTCATGTGCGTCGGGTGGTGCCGCTCCCGCAGACCGTCGAGCACCAGCACATCCAAGCCTTCCAACTGCGCCAGCGTCTGCGGCGGGATCGACGAGCAGTCCGTGCAGTACGCCAGCGAGCGCCCGGCCCAATCGACACGGAAACCGACGATCGGCAGCCGGCCGTGCATGAGCCTGATCGGCAGCCAGGTTGCACCACCCAACTCAATCGGCTTGCCCGGCTCGATGGGCATCGGCAGCAGCTGCGCGATAAAGCTCTGATTCACGTTGCGGTGCGGCTGGAAGATGTATGCGAACATCTGCTCGAGCGAGCGGATCACCGACGGCTCGGCGTAGAGGTCCAGCGGGCGGTCCATCACCGCGTTGAACCGCCTGAGGTCGTCGATCCCCATGACGTGGTCGGCGTGGGCGTGGGTCAGCACCAGGGCGTCGAGCCATTTCAGATCATGCCGGATCGCCTGCACGCGGATGTCCGGCGAGGCATCGACCAAGACCGTATACCGGTCCGGCATCGCGTCGCAGGTCGGCGGCTGAGAGCGGGGATAGGTCACGACAACACTTGATCGATCCCGACGATCACGCGGGTCCGCGGAGGTGCAGATCGGGCAGTCGCAACCGATCATCGGGATACCCGCGCTGGTGCCGGTGCCTAAAAATGTCAGTTCCAGGGACATGCCGCCGATCATAGGCCGATATGCTGTTAGGCGAGGCGTTGGAACCCCAGCGGACGGCCGAGCGTATCACCCCCGACCCGCGACGCGTCCTCTTAAGCAGCAGACCGACCAAGGAGCTCCCGATGACAATTACTCACATCACGACGTTGGCCCTGGCCCTGCTCGCCATCCTGCTGCCCGGCCCGTCCGTTGCGGGCGAGTTCCCCGACGACTGGTACTACGAACGCCCCGAAGAGCACACGCAGTTCGAGGGCAAGGACGCGCCGCCTCTGACCGTCGGCGAGTGGGTCGGCGCGGAGTTCAAGCTTGAGGACATGGAAAACCAGATCGTGATCATCGATTTCTGGGCCACCTGGTGCGGGCCGTGCATCGCGGCGATGCCGCACAACACCAAGCTCGCCGAGAAGTACGCCGACCAGGGCGTCAAGCTCATCGGTGTGTGCGTCAGCGGCGACGCGACGCAGATGCCCAAGCTCGTCGAGGACAACGGCGCGAACTACCCCAACGCGTTTGTGCAGGGTGAGCAGGTCGAGAAGGACTGGCCGGTGCAGTGGTACCCGACCTACGCCGTCGTTGACCGGCAGGGCGTGGTCCGGGCGATCGGGCTGACCCCGACGAGCCTGGAAGACGTGGTCGAGACGCTGCTCGAAGAAGACGCCGCGGCCGCGGGCAAGGCGCGCATCCGCCCGGCATGGCGGGAGGGTGACGCGGCGAAGCGCGCCCGGCTGAAAGAGCTCGAAGAGAAGGCCGACACCCCGCCTGCGCTGAGCGTCGAGAACTGGATTAACAGCGGGCCGATGGAGCTCGCCGACCTGAAGGGCAAGGTCGTGGTGCTGGATTTCTGGGCGACCTGGGCCGGCCCGTCGATCCGCAAAATCGAGTATCACAACGAACTGGCCGCGAAGTACGCGGACCAGGGTCTGGTCCTGATCGGCGTCAGCGCCACCTACGGTGGCGAAGCGCTCGCGGCCACCGTCAACGAACACGGAATCCAGTACCCCGTTTGTGTGGACATCGACAACAAGACCAACACCGCCTACGGGCCCAACGGCTTCCCGGACTACTACGTGATCGACAAGGCCGGTAAGCTCCGTATCGCCGACTGCGCGAACGCCTCGATCGAAGACGCGATCAAGGCGTTGCTGGCGGAGAAGGTTGAAGGGGAGCAGGGCGAAGAGCCCGCCGATTCCGGAGCCGCGGATACGCCGAGCGAGGTGCCGGCGATTGATCCTGACGTCGACCATCCGGATCGGCGCGCGGAATAAACCGCAGGCCGTGCAACATAACTCCGGGCGGGAGCCGGGAGCAGATGGCGACAAGGCGCCTTGACGCGTTGCCCAAGCTGATTAGTTACTGCCCCTGACTGGCGCGCGGGGTTGTGCCCTCAAACCGCCGTAGTCGCAACAACAGGTAGCGACAGATCATCAAACGCCCCGGCAACAAACCGCTCGTGCGCGAGCCCGGCGATCATCGCCGCGTTATCAACGCACAGCGACATCGCCGGGATGTGCAATTCCAGACCGAGACTGGCCGACAGTTCGATGAGCCGTGCCCGGAGCAGCGAGTTCGCGCTGACACCGCCGCCGACGATGAGCGAGCGCGGCACGGCGCCGGCTTCGCTCAGGCGCTTATGAGCACGCTTGATCTTGGTCGACAGTGTGTCAATGACCGCGTGCTGGAACGCGGCGGCGAGGTCGGCGCGCTGCTGATCATTTAAGTCGTCGGCGTCGCGCTCGAAACGGGCATCGCTGCCGCGCCCGACCGGCGTGCCGCGTACCGCGTAGAGCAGGGCGGTCTTCAGCCCGCTGAACGAGAAATCCAAGGAGCCCGGCCCCAGCAGCGGGCGCGGCAGCTTGTGTGACGCGGGGTCGCCGTGTTGCGCGAGCGCATCGAGTTTGGGCCCGCCGGGATACCCGGCCTTGAGCATGACCGCGGCCTTGTCATACGCCTCGCCGACCGCGTCGTCGATCGTTTTCCCCAGCAGCTCAACACCTGTCGGAGAATCGATGCGGTACAGCGAGGTGTGGCCGCCGGACACAACCAGCCCGAGCGCGGGATACGCAACCGCCGCTTGCGGCGTAGCAGCCGATCTGTCATCGCCCTCGACCAGGCGCGGCGCATACAAATGCGCCAGCACATGATCCACCCCGATAAGCGGTTTGCCCAGCGACCACGCCAGCGCCTTCGCCGCGCTCGCCCCGACGATCAGCGAGCCGACCAGCCCCGGCCGGTTACCCACCGCGATCGCATCGAGTTGATCGAGTGTCAAACCGGCGTCTTCGACTGCAGCCTCAACAACCGGCAGCAGGCGTTCGAGGTGCGCCCTGCTGGCGATCTCGGGCACGACCCCGCCGAAGCGCTCGTGCAGGTCGTGCTGCGTGCTGACGACATTGCTGCACACGACACGACCGTCCTCGACGGTCGCCGCGGCGGTCTCATCGCAACTGGTTTCGAGGCCGAGGATCAGCGGCATGCTTGAGTGAGTGGTCGCTTGGATTGGGAGGGCGGGGCTCCTGCCGGCAGTTGTTTCAAGCATGATTACTCACGCTCGGCTTCGCCCCGTGATTCATCAGCCTTCAACGCTTCGATCTGCTCATCGATCTGCTCGACCATATCCAGCAGCTCTTGCTTGCGACGGGTCAATGTCTCTTCTTCCGTCGGCTCGGCGAGCGCCTCGGCGCGGCCCACCCCGACCGTCGGCCAATCGCCGTCGGCCAGCCGGCCCTGGGCCGCTTGCAATGCCGCGGCGAGCTGGTCGTCCAATAGATTCTCGCGCAGCCACTGCGGGGTGATCGGCCCGTCGAGCTGCGCGTACGGGTCGTCCGCCTCGGCTTCGCGGCGCTTGAGCAGCATCGCCAGCACCGCCTCCGCGTCCATCGGGACAAAACTATTGGGTGACGGATCAACGCCCCATTGCTCGGCATCCGGCTTGCGGTGGATCATCCGGCCCGAGGGGATGTACCAGTACGCCGTCGTCAGCTTGATCGCGCTCGAACCGTCTCCCAGCGGGAGCAGCTGCTGCACGCTGCCCTTGCCGAACGTGCGCGTCCCGACGATGAGCGCCCGCCCGTTGTCCAGCAGGGCGCCAGCGACGATCTCCGACGCCGAGGCGCTGTTCTCGTTGACCAGCACGACCAGCGGCAGATCGGGCAGCAGGGTCTTGGCGGTCGAGGTCGCGGTGGACGCCTGCTCGGCCCGGCCCTGCGTGCTGACGATGGTCTGGCCCTCGGTCAGGAACAGGTCGGAGATGGCGACCGCGGCATCGAGCAGGCCGCCGCCGTTGTTACGCAGGTCGAGGATCAGCGCCTGCATACCCTCATCGCGCAGTGCCTTGAGCCGGTCGTCGAGCTCGTCGTACGACTTTTCACCGAACTGTGTGAGCCGGACATATGCGATTTTTTGATCCGGATCGAGCAGGTAGTGGAAGCCGTTGCCCGGGTCCCGCCGGTAGCCGCGGACACTGGCGACCTCGATCTTGGCGCGCGTGATCGTGATGTCCTCCGTACTCCCGTCGCGGTGGCGGACCTTGATCGTCACGTTCGTGCCGGCCTTGCCTTTGAGCCGGGCCATCGCGTCGAAGATGTCGATGCCCCAGGTGTCTTCGCCGTCGATCTCCAGCACGATGTCGCCAGGCAGGACGCCGCTGTTCCACGCAGGCGAGTCGTCGAGCGGGGCGACGATACGCAGGCGGTTTTCGTGGATATCGATCTCCGCGCCGATACCGGTGAACGCCCCGCCGACGTGCTCGTTGAAGCGGGCGAGCTCCTCGGCGCTGAAGTACTCGGTGTTCTGGTCGCCCAGCGCGTCGAGCATGCCCTCGAGCGCCGCGTCGATGAGGACCTGATCTTCGGTGTCGGTGACATAGCGGTTGTGGATCTGCTCCCGGGCCTCCGCGAGCACGCCGAGGTCGCGCAGGATGCCGTACGGCCGAAGCCAGGCGAACGCGGCGACATTGCCAATCAGCGCGATGATCACCGCCAAGAGCGCGATCATGCCGACCTGCCGGTGCGTGCGTCCGATCTGGGGTGGGCGGTTGGTCATCCGGACATGATACGGGTGAAGGCCGCCTGCGGGTTCGATTCCGCTGGCCTATGCTGTCGCCCATGGCCAAGACCAAGACCCGATTCATGTGCAAGGACTGCGGCAGCGTGCACCCAAAGTGGATGGGCAAGTGCCCTGACTGCGGGGCGTGGGATGCGCTCGAGGAGTTCCGAGACGCGGGCAAGGCCGCGACCGCCGACCCGTTCGCCACCTCGGCCGACCCGGCATTGAATGCCGCATCGGCCAAGGCCGAGCCGATCGCCGCGGTGACCGAAACCGGCCAGCCGATCACCCGCATCGCCACCGGCATCGGCGAACTGGACCGCGTGCTCGGCGGCACGGTCGAGGGCGATTCATCACCCCCCGGAAGCGCCGGGGGTTTGGTCCCCGGAAGTGCCGTCCTCGTCGGCGGGGACCCGGGCATCGGCAAATCCACGCTCATGCTACAGGCCGCTGCGGGCTTGGCGCGGCAGGGCCAATGCGTGCTCTACGTCACAAGCGAGGAGTCGGCGCACCAGCTGCGCATGCGCGCGGATCGGCTCATCGGTGAAGACCGCTTGCCCGACGAACTTTTTGTCCTCGCCGACACCAACCTCGCACGCATCGTCGAACAGGCCCGTCAGGTCGGCCCGGCGGTGCTCGTCGTGGACTCGATCCAGATGGTTTACAAGGGCGATCTGCCCGCGGCCCCAGGCAGTGTGACGCAGCTGCGCTCCTGCTGCATGGAACTGGTGCATCACGCCAAGCTGTCCGGCGCGGCGCTACTCATGATCGGGCACGTCACGAAGAAGGGCGCGCTCGCCGGCCCGCGGCTGTTGGAGCACATGGTTGACGCGGTGCTTTACTTCGAGGGCGACCGCTACCACAGCCACCGGGTCGTGCGCGGGATCAAGAACCGGTTCGGCACGACGCTGGAGGTCGGGCTGTTCGAGATGACGGGCCGGGGGCTTGAGGAGATCGCCGACGGGCGCGGGCTGCTGGCCAAGGAGTACACCGCGCGTGCCGGCAGTGTCGTCTGCCCGGTGCTGCAGGGCAGCCGGTGTTTGCTGGTCGAGGTGCAGGCGCTCGCGGCGGCGGGGTTCCTGGGCAACGCGAAGCGTAAGGTCAGCGGGCTGGACAGTTCGCGCCTGGCGATGCTGATCGCGGTGCTCGAGAAGCGGGGCGGGCTGCGCCTGTCCGACCAGGACATCTTCGCGAGCTCGGTCGGCGGGATGAAGGTCGCCGAGCCGGCCGCGGACCTGGCGCTTGCGCTCGCCATCGCCGGCGCGTTCAGCGACCGGTCCCTGCAGACGGGCACCTGCGCCGTCGGCGAGATCGGCTTGGGAGGCGAGGTCCGCCACTGCCAGCAGATGGAGCAGCGCATCCGCGAGTCGGCCCGGCTGGGCTTTACCCGCATCCTCGCGCCGTCTTGCGGGGTACGGCCGCCGGACGGGGCCAAACTGATCGCGGTCAAGACGCTGGACCAGGCGCTCGAACATCTGGGCTGATGATTCGACCCGGACGACCCGATTCCCGGACCAACCCATTCACCGCACCCGCCTGATTCAACCGATGAACACGGTGTGCAATCATTGACAACATCCCGGGATTGGTTTGCAGGCACAAAGACCGCCTTGGCCGCGATCCTGGCTTGCGCATGCTTCTTGCTTGCAGGCACAACCCACGCCCAGATCCTCCGTGGCGCCTGGGTCGATGCCTCCGAAAAAGCGATCGAGCAGCACCGCAAAACCGACGTCAAGGTCATCGTGCTAGACACCGATGACCGCGCGTTGCAGGGTGCCACGGTCAGGCTGATCCAGCAGCGACACGACTTCATCCTCGGCGTCAGCCTGCCCGCCGACCGGCTGCCGCCCAAGGGGCTCAAAGACCTGCCGGTGTACCGCTGCCTCAACGCCATCGCGCTGGACCGGCTGACCGACTGGTCCTTCCCGCCCGCAGATTCAGAGCTGACGCCCAGGCGCGTGGCCTCCGCGTGGCAGAACGCGGTCAAGCCGATCGAGGTCGCGTTCGGGCGCGTCGTCTCGGCCGACCCGGCACGCAACAGCGACAAGACCGCGCTGCTTAAACCGGTGGACCTGCGCGACGCGGTGCTCGCGCGGATCGAACAGGCCGTCGGCTTCGAGCCGCACGCCGACCACTTCGACCTCTACGCCGACCTGATCTATCAAGACCTGATCGAGCGTAAGCTCGGCGAAGGTATGCTGCACCGCATGTTCGAACAGGCGCGAGCTAAGCGCCCGGACGCGACCTTCGCGTTGCGTGTGCGTGACACGATCTCGCTCCAACGCGGTCGAGACCTCGCCCGCGTGGTCCGGCGGCTGGAGGTCCGCCAGGTGCCGTTCGACCGGATCACGATCGAGCAGCGGTTCACCGGCCAGGCGCAACCGCTGGCGCTCAAACGCCTGCTGGACGAGCAGGTCGCGCCGCTGCCCGTGCCGGTCATCCTCTCAGAGATCGAGGTCGGCGGAAAGACCGACGTCGCCGCGGCGCTCTACATGGAGACGCTGCTGCGGCTGGCCTTCGCGCAGCCAAACATTGATGGCATCTACTTCGCCGGGCTGGAACAAGATGGGCTCATCGAAGACAACGCCGCGCTCATCACCGCAGATGGCGAGCCCACCGCGCCAGGCAGCGCGCTCGATCAGATGTTCCACGCCTACTGGCGGAGCGACGAGAGCGTGACCAGCGACGAACGCGGCAACGCCGACGCCCGCGTCTTCACCGGCTGGTATACGATCGAGGTCACGCTGCCCAGCGGCGGCGTTATCACCACCAAGGCCTACGTCCCCAAGGCTGAACGCGCCAAGCTCATCGTCCTGCAGCAGACGAAGGCCGAGCAATAGCAGGCTTGGACAAACACACCATGCCCACGGCGTGCCGGCTCAGCGGCAAGCCGTGGGATACCAACCCCTCTCTCAACCCTTAATCACCCTCACCGCGCCGCGTCACGCACCGACCGGCGATACGTCGTCTGGTCGTAGCGGTCGAAAACCCGGCCGTTGGAGATGGACTGCCGATCACGCGTGTACGTCACGCTGCGCTCGAACGTCGTCGAGCGGTAGCCCGCAGAGACACTTGGGCCTGAATCATTTCGCCCGACATACCAGGGCTGGACAAGCGGCCGACCCGCAGCCACCGAGCGGGCGCCATCAGCGGGCAAGACCAGCGACCGCGCCTGGCCGGACGCGCTGAACAGCGGGCCGTAGTCGGCCCGATCGAGTTCAGCCCGGCCCTGGCAGCCGGCCAGCGCGAGCAACGACAGCACGGATGCAACTAGGTAGAAAGTCACCTTCGGCATACCCCAACCATACCGCGGCTTGGCGGAAAAACCAGCTTTTTGTGTCCGAGCACCTCGTACCCGGCCTGCAGTGCAGAAATGACGATCCGGCCGCTGTAGACGCGATATCGGGGCGTGCGGGTCGGTCGGGATGATGCATCCGAGCAACACCCCTGCGCCGGTTGACGCACCCGGCCCGTCAAGCGATACTACTCGGCTCAAAACCGCTGGGCGGCGCCGCCCAGAACTTCATGGACCCGCTAAGCCGCAGCCGCGGCCGAGCACCACACGAGGGCCCCGTCCAACGACAGGGTGCACACACCATGGCCAACTACACCGGCCCCAAAGTCAAGCTCTCCCGCCGCGTCGGCGTGCCCATCGCCGACATCCCCAAGCACACCGCCAAGCGCCAGCTCAACCCGCCGGGCATGCACGGCTTCCGCGGCCGGCGTCTGCGTGACTACGGCGTGCGTCTGAACGAGAAGCAGAAGCTGCGCTTCCACTACAACGTGATGGAGAAGCAGTTCCGCCGATACGTCGCCGAGGCCTCGCGCAAGCCGGGTAACACGGGCACCGTGATCCTGCGCCTGCTCGAGCAGCGGCTGGACAACGTCATCCGCCGACTGGGCTGGGCCCGCACGATCTGGCAGGCGCGTCAGATGGTTGCGCACGGCCACATCCAGATCAACGGCAAGAAGGTCGACCGCCCGAGCTACCAGATCAAGGTCGGCGATGAGATCACACTCAAGAAGGATAGCGGCACCAAGCTCGTCCGCGAGAACATGGAGTCGCTGCCCGGCCACGAGGTCCCCGGCTGGCTGGAGTACAACCCCTCGACCCTCGCCGCCCGCATCGTCGCGACGCCGACGCCCGACCAGGTCCCGTTCGATGTG
The DNA here is from genome assembly GCA_028280965.1 of Phycisphaeraceae bacterium. Taxonomy (GTDB): domain Bacteria; phylum Planctomycetota; class Phycisphaerae; order Phycisphaerales; family Phycisphaeraceae; genus JAHQVV01. The sequence continues at coordinate 1,306 of JANQKT010000108.1, read as the reverse complement.
AACATGAACCTGATTGTTGAGTTCTATCGGTAATCAATACACGCTTGAGTGGATTGAACGCGGCCGCACATCTGTGCGGCCGTTTTTATATAGTTGGCTGACAGTGTTGTGTGTAACCATTCCAAGCAGGAGTACGCGATGCACGCCAGCCATGATCTGCATTCAATGACGAAGGCCATCCTGATGCTCACGCTATGGATGGCCATGCCCGCGTGTTCCGCGGCTCCCGCCCAGGAGCATGTGCAGGACAAGCCGCTGAACATCGTCATCCTCTACGCCGACGACCTGGGCCTCGGCGACCTGGGCTGCTACAACCCCGGGTCCAAAATCCCGACGCCGAACCTCGACAGGCTCGCGGCCGGCGGGGCACGCTTCCTCGACGGGCACTCCTCGTCGGGCATCTGCACACCCAGCCGGTACGCGCTGCTCACCGGCCGGCACCACTGGCGTGACTTCCACGGCATCGTCAACGCATTCGGCAAGTCGGTCTTCAAGCCCGAACGCCTCACGCTCCCCGAGATGCTGCAGCGCGAGGGCTACCACACCGCTTGCATCGGCAAGTGGCACCTGGGCTGGGACTGGGACGCGATCCGCCTGAAGAAGGGCGTCGGCCCGGACTGCTTTGACTGGTCCAAGCCGATCCCCGACGGCCCACTGGCGCACGGCTTCGACCACTACTTCGGCGACACGGTGATCAACTTCCCGCCCTACGCGTGGATCGAAGACGACAGGATGGCGCAGATCCCCGACACGATGATGGACACAGAGAAGTGGCCAAAGATCAAGGAGGGCGCATGGGAGTGCCGCAAAGGCCCGATGGTCACCGGCTGGAACCCTTACGACGTGCTGCCGACGCTGGGCGACAAGGCGGTCGCTTATGTTGAATCACGCAAGGGCAAGGATAAGCCGTTCTTCCTGTTCTTCGCCTACCCGAGCCCGCACGCGCCGATCATCCCCAACGATGAGTTTGATGGGAAGAGCCAGGCCGGGCCGTACGGCGATTTCGTGGTGGAATCGGACCACATCGCCGGGCGCATCCTGGAAGCGCTCGACAGGGCCGGGCTGGCCGAAAACACGGTCGTCATCTTCACCGCGGACAACGGCCCGGAGCACTACGCCTACGCGCGAGACGCAAAGTTCAGCCACTGGTCCGCCAAGCCGCTCCGTGGTTTGAAGCGTGACATCTACGAGGGCGGGCACCGCGTGCCTTTCATCGTGCGGTGGCCGGGCGTGACCCGGCCGGGGCAAGTCGATGACGCGCTGATCTCACAGGTCGATCTCTACGCGACGTTCGCGTCGCACCTCG
>JANQKT010000085.1 GCA_028280965.1 Phycisphaeraceae bacterium | reverse complement strand
AGCGCGTCGCCGGCGGGCCATCATCAGGCCGCCCATCACGAGCAGCGCAAGGCTCGCGGGTTCGGGCACGGCGGCCGCTGCACCCGGGCCGGTGAAGTTGGCGAAGGCCAGGCCGAAGTCCGCGTCGTCGGTGTCGCCGTCGCCGTCGATGTCGCCGTGGACCCAGCAGCTCCCGCCGTCTTCGCCCATCGGCCCGGTGAAGCCGGCGAACATCAGGCCGTAGTCTGCGTCATCGACGTCGCCGTCGAAGTCGATGTCGCCCAACAGCGCCGCGGTGACCAGTGCATCCGTGTCGGTGTAGGTCACGGCTAGGCCCAGGCCCGGTGCGTAGTTGATCCCGCCGACGGTGCTGAACTTACCGGTGCGGTTAAAGCTGGAGAGCACGGTCAGCGGCTGGTACAGGCCGGGGTCGAAGCCGTTGATGACCGACAGGTCGATGCGGCCGTCGAGCACCGCGTCGCCGGCGACGTTCAGGCGGTCGTGCCCGGTGCCTGGGTCGTTGCCGCCGATCTCGACCTCCCACTTCCCGACGCCGGTTTGGCTGTAGGAAGCGACGGTGGCCGTGCCCGGCGAGTTGCCGATCGCCAGCGTCCCGCGGTTGTCCAGCGCGACATCACTGGTATCCACGCCGTCGGCCAGCTGCAGCACGCCGGTGTTGCGCAGCGAGCCTGTGCCGTTGAAGGTCGCGCCCGAGGCGACGTGCGTGTTGCCGGACACGCTCATCCGTCCGACCGCCGCGGTGTTGATCGTCGCGCTGCTTGTGATATCCATGTCCGCCGCGATGTTCGCCGGGCGGTTATCGACCAGGTTTATCGTGTCGGTCACGATCATTTTCGATCCGTCGATCCGCGTGGGGTTGAAGAAGTTGTTCCCGCCCACGAGGTTCAGCGTGCCCGCCATCGTCCAGGCGTCGTTGCCCGGCAGGTTGACCGTCAGCCCGCCGACCAGGCCCGCTTCGCCCGTGTTGATCGTGCCGTCGAAGAAGTTGTCGTTCTCGTCCAAGCTTTCAACATTCAGCGTCAGCGACCCGTTGTTCGTGAAGTTGCCGAGGCTGATCGTGCTGTTGCCGCTGTACCCGTCCAGGTCGAACCGCCCGCCGTTGACGGTCATCGACCCAACGACCGTCGCGTCGCCGTTCTGCCGCAGCAGGCCGTTGGACGTGATCGCGGTCTGGTAGCTGTAGGTCGTCGGCCCGTCGAACCAGACCTCGCCGTCGTCCGGATTGTCGAAGTTGAACGCCACGGAATCAACGGTTGTGTTGTTGTTGAACTCGACGAACGCGCCCTCGGCAAGGTTAAAGGTCGCGCCCTCGAAGCTGTTCGTCGCACCATCAAACTCGAGGATGTCGTCCTCGCCGACGTTGAAGACCGCGCCGTTGTCCGCCGCGACGTTCGCGACGAATCGCCCGTGTGCCGGGCCGAACTGCACGTCAACAGTACCGAGGACCGTGACATCCCCGCCGCGGACCTCCGTCGCGCCCGGGTGCGTGCTGTTGCCGCCGAGGCTGATCGTCCCGCCGCTGCCCAGCGTCCAGCCGTTGGCGAGGTTCATGTCGATAAACCCGTTGGCGGTGAGGTCCATCTGGCCGTCGAACGCGTCGGTCAGCCCCGTGCCGTTGATCGTGATGTGATCGAACGCGCTGCCGTCACTCTTGCGCGCACTGGCCTGGACCCAGCCGTTGCCGGACGTGCCGTCCAGGTCGATCAGGCCCGTGCCGAACGCGTTGATCGTCATGCCGTCGGTCGTCGGGTCCAGGTAACCGTTGTTGACATAAACCGTTCCGCTGCCACGGACCAGGTCGATGACCCCTCCGCCCCGGACCCGGGAGGCGCTGTTTACGGTCAGCAGGTTGTCCACCTCGAGGATCCCGCCGTTGATCAGCCGGACCGAGCCCTCGTTGGTGACCGTCAGGTTGTCGGTGTCGAAGTCGTCGCTGCCGGCCCCGCGGTCGATGACGAGGGTGGACGGGTAGACCACGTTGTTGATCGGCCCGTTCTCCCCGCTGACCAGCGTGTTGCCGAGGACCGTCAGCGTGTAGCCGTTGGTGTCCAGGCGCATCCCGTCGGTGATCTCCAGCCCGCCGAGCGTGTCGTTCTGGTTCAGGCCCAGCCAGTCGTTCTCGATCCCCGCGAGGTTGCCGATCCGCGCGGTGTCTGCGGAGGTTGGCATCACGTTGCCCAGCCAGTTGACCGGGTCGTTCCAACTCGTCCCATCGCCGTTGCCATCCCAGCTGATATCCGCCGCACCAGCGGACAGGCCCGGCAGGGCGATCGCGGCGACCAGGGCACGTTGCGTAAAGGAAGACAAGTGCATCGGGGTGGCTCCGGGTCGGGTGTGATGCCCGGCCAGACTCCCACAGCTCGGCCCAGGCGAGGGTGAATACCCCGCTACCGCACCAACCTTTCAGCGCCTCAATGACAGAAAGCCGCCCCGCCTTAGACGAGATGGCCAAGTCAAGTTCCGCAGATTGAAGTCTTATCTCACCCCAGGTCCGACGGATCATAGATCCAATCGTTCGCCGACTTGCTCATCGCAACCAGTTCCGCTTCGGTAAACCAGAGCTTCAGCTCGCGCTCGGCGGACTCGGGGCTGTCGCTGCCGTGCACCAGGTTGTTGGCGCCGGACATGCCGAAGTCGCCGCGGATCGTGCCGGGGTCGGCCTTCTGGCCGTTGGTCGCGCCGATCAGGGTGCGGCAGACCGCCACGGCGTTGGGGCCCTGCACCGCGCAGGCCAGCACAGGCGAGCTGGTCACGAACTTCAAGAGGCCGGGGAAGAACGGCTTCTCGGCGTGCTCGGCGTAGTGCTGTTTGGCGAGGTCTTCACTCACCTGCACCAGCTTCATACCGACGAAGCTCAGGCCCTTGCGCTCGAACCGCTCGAGGACCTGGCCGATCAGGCCCCGCTGGACGGCGTCGGGCTTGAGGAAGATGAAGGTGGTCTGCATCACGGGGCTCCGGTTGGGATTCAGTAGGGGGCGGGGAGTATACCGGGTCACCCCGGCCGGCGGGCTCGGCGCCGTTTGGAATCGGGTGCCAGAGCCCCTGAGCGGTGTTTCTGCATCCTTTTTTCAAGTTTTATTGGCCCCTTGCGGTTGCGTGGGGTAGGATGCTGCTTCGTCCAAGACCCGTTCTAAGAGGAGCGGGCCGGGCCGGCAGATGCCTTTCACTGCCGACCGATCAGCCCGGCCCCAACGATGGCCCAAGACCGAATCCAGACTGATAACACGGCCCCGGCCCGGGCCGGGCGACGCCTTTCTCGGAAGGTCGTGCTGTCGATTGGTGTAGCGGGCTTCTTCGCCGTGCTGCTCTGGTCCGGCGTGACCGCGTTTGAGCGCAGCACCCACCAGCCTGTCGCCCTGGCGATGACCGGCGACCGGCCCGAGCCACGGCCGCTCGGCCAGCGCCCCGCGCCCAACGTTGAGATCGAGGTGCCACCGGTTTTCTATGAAGAGGTCGGTGTCGTTGATGAGGCATCAACCGCGACGACACGCTCCCGTGCCTCTGCGGCATCAGCAGCGCCGGCGATCCAATCCGCCGGCGTGAAGCTCGACCGCCTGGGGAACATCATCATGGTCGGCGGCAGGCCGTGGACCGGTGAGACGTTCGACCACCGCCCGATCCGGCCGGTGAAGACGCAGACGATGAAGACCACCGCGTACAGCCCGGACGAGCGCTCCTGCGGCAAGTGGGCGGACGGCATCACCGCGTCCGGCAAAAGCGTATGGATGAACGGCGGGCGTCTGGTCGCCGCGGACCGCAAGGTCCCCTACGGCACGATCCTCACGATCCCCGGCTACAACAACGGCCGGCCGGTGCAGGTCTGGGACCGAGGCGGCAAGATCAAGGGCAACCGCCTGGACGTGCTCTACCCGACCCACGAGATCGCCCGGCAGTGGGGCGTGCAGGACCTGCCGGTGGTGTTCTGGGAGTTTGTGGAAGCCGATTAATCGGAATAACTGGCTTCCCGCCGTTTTCTATACAACCGCGCACGGCTAAGCGCACAAGAAAACCGCCCATCTTCACGGGCGGTTTACGGCCGGTACCCGCGCGCCCCTCCGTGCGGGTTCATCGATTGACTGTCTAGTCATGGATGGAGCGCGAGCCCCGCGCGCACAGCCGTGGTGGCCTGATCACGCAGGCACCGCAACCTCAGCCCCGGCCAGGCGTTCGCGTATTGGGCGGTTCTCAATCCCAAGCTAGGCTGTGCGGGTTTATGAATCCCTCGCGCGCATGGCTGGGTGAGCCGTGGTGCCATTTTGACGTATGGACAAACGATTCTTGTTGCTGGATAATCGCCGGCGTGCTTTGGCTCGCGGCTTTTTATATCAGATTATGTCATGTTTCCGTGGTTTCTCTTCTTCGTTGTATTGTTTCACGTTGTGACGCTTGTCGTATGGGTATGGCGTTGGCGTCGGGACCGCATCAGAGCAGGATTGGTCAACCACCGTGACCAGCATGCGTACTGTGCCTCGTGTGGCTATGACCTGACTGGCAAAGATGTTGATGGGGTGGAGCAGGTCGGCACAACCGAATGCCCGGAGTGTGGCCGAGGCATCAAGACCGCGAGCGATGTCCTTGTCTCCAAGCTCATCAAGAACAAGATGTCGCACAAGAGGTTCGCGTTGATGGTGGGGATGCAGGTCTTGCTCGTCATGATAATGGCTTGGATCTTTACCCGGCAGTATCGAAACCCCGGGACCGCACAGATTCCTGTCGCAACAGTGATTCAACAGGCTTTTCCATTTAACGCTGCTCAACAAAACACGAGCGCGATGTATGAGCTGGACTACCGGCTGCGTAACGGCGGGGTCTCGCGGGCCGAGCACTTGAAGCTTCTGGCGCAGGCATTGGCATATCAACGCGACCCGAGCAAGCCCTGGCAGCACCTGTTCGGCGAGTGGATTGAGGCGGGACGTGCCAAGGGGCTTGTGAGTGATCAGCAGTGGCAGCAATACACCACGAGGCCTGGATTGATTCAGCTTGAGCTGCGCGAACGGATTCATGTTGGGGATCCCGTCGTTGTGCGGATGGATTTAGATACAAGCAAACTCAGGACATCCCTGGATTATCAGTTCGATGTGTATGACATGCTTCGGGACGGTAACGCGACATTACGGCTTTATCACGACACGGATAAGCCCAGCCCGCCGGAACTCTTAACCGAGCGGGTGCGATTGGGTACGCACTGGCCGGATTCTTTTACGCCCACTTTAAGCGATGGAGCACCGTTGCCGCCTGGGCGTTACAAGGTTGTTGTTGAGGCGTCGTTGACATGGCCCGATCCTGCGACGAGGGGCAAGGCGAAGTCGCGGACCGTTCGGCTTTCCAGCCACATCGAGGTCTTTCCGGATACACACCCGCTATACGTGCCTGTTCAGGATGATGTATTGGCCAGGCAGATTCAGGATACGCTCTACCAGGAACTCCTGAACTCGGGCGGGACACGGCTGAAGCGTTCTGCCGGCGGAACTTATCTGTCGGTCCATCTCAAGAACCCGCCCTCGACGATCGCGGGGAGCTTTGATCTGTCGGTCGATGTCAACCATTTTCGCAGCAGCACCCCTTGGACTTTTGAGCCAACCCCTGTGAGCAACAGCTGGCATGAGATCACGTTTTTCGTTCCCGATGAGGTTATTCAGAAGGCGGACGATCCCGACCAGCCCTTCGATCGCTTTACGCTCTGGCTCGTGCCTAACCCTGAACACCTCAAGCGCGAGGCGGTTGGTTACGAGTACCTCGACCATACCCTCCACCTCAGGGATATTCCGATGGGGCTGCCCGAGCCCTGAACGGTTACCCCCGCGTCGGCGCGACCGCCTCAAGCAGGTGTTCCATGACCTCGTCCAGGGTCCCGTGCAGCACCTGCATCCGGCCCGCGATGGCGAGGGTGGCCAGGCCGTGCAGGGCGATCCAGTACCGGCCGGCGACCTTTCGCGTTTCCACTTCCAGCGGCTTGCCGCTTAACCCGGTGTGGGCGAGCTGTTCGCTGACGACTTCGAGCAGGCCCGCGAACCCGCCGTGGATGATCTGGTCGAACTGCTCGTCGTCGGGATCAACGGGCGTGGCGAACATGAGGTGGTAGAGGTTGGGGTTCTCAATCGCGAAGCGGACGTAAGAGCGCGCGCCGGGCATCCAGTCGTGTTCGTGGCGGCGGTCGGTCTCGCACGCGGCCGAGCAGTTCTCGTGGATGATGTCGAAGCCGCGCGCGATGATGCGGCGGTGCAGGTCTTCCAGGCCGTCGACGTAGGTGTACAGCGTCATCGCGCCGACGCCGAGCGCGCCGGCGATGCGGCGCATGGTGACGGCTTCTTCGCCGTCCTCACGGAGCATGTTGAAGGCGACCGCGACGATCAGCTCCCGCCGGCCGGTGCGGTCCAGGTCCTTCCACTGCCGGGCGAGTGGTTTATCGTTGGTCGGGATCGCGGTGGGCTGGGGCATGGGGTTGGTGGGTCGCACGGCTAGGCCGAGCGTTTTGGTTTTGGAGGATCCAGGCGGCCGGCCGGCTTGACCTTGGATGCCTGGGTTCGTACAGTGTACCACGCGCATGCCGTACGGTGTACGGGAATGTGGCCAGATGCTTGCCCAGCCGGCGAGAGACACGATGAAACCAACCGAAAACACGGCTCGGCCGACCGGCCGGCTCAACTGGTTCTGGGGCCTGCTCGGCGCGATCGCCCTCGCGGCGGGCGTCGGGCTGGGCGTCTGGTTCTGGAAGGACCGGTCCCACCAGCAATCGATCGATGCGCAGGTGCAGCAGCGGGTGGACGAGCAGGTCGCCGCGATGGCCGACGCACCGCAGGGCCCGCCGCCAACGAGCGTGAGGGTCGCGCAGGCGTCGTTGCGCACGGCCCAGCAGCGCGTCACGGTGGTTGGTCGGTTGGAAGAGGTGCGCCGATCGGTGATCGCTTCGGAGGTCGAAGGGCGGGTGCTCAGGCTGCTGACACCGGCGGGGCATGAAGTGGTCGGCGGGGAGACGCTGATCGCGCAGGTCGACCCGGTGTGGTCGGGCTTGGCGGTCGAGCAGGCGCAGGCCGACCTGGCCGCGGCACAAGCCACCGCGCGTCAGTCGGCGCGCGAACTGGCGCACCTGGAAGAACTCGCCGAGCGCTCCGCGGCGGACCCGCAGGCGATCGACGATGCGCGGGCCAAGGCCGAGGCGGACGCCGCGAACGTGCTCGCCAGAGAAGCGGCGCTGCACCGCGCGGAAGAGACCCGCAAGCGTGTCGATATTGTTGCGCCGTTCGATGGCGTCGTCTCCGCCAAGCTCACCGAGCAGGGCCAGTGGCTGGACCCCGGCTCGTCGGTGGTCGAGATCGTCTCGCGCGGCTTGATTGATGCGGTCATCGATGTGCCCGAGCAGTACATTTCGCAGGTCCCCGTCGGCACGACGATTGAGGTCGGCGTTGATGCGCTGGGGCAGGCGGTGAACGGCGAGGTCGTCGCGATCAACCCGGACGGCTCGAACGCGGCGCGGACCTTTCCGGTCAAGGTGCGTCTCGATGATCAGGGCGGGGCGCTGCGCGTGGGCATGAGCATCACCGCGCGGGTGCCGGTGCGGGCCGAGCGCGAATACCTCGTGGTGCCGCGCGACGCGGTGCAGTACGCAGACAACGGGCCGCAGGTCTGGCTGACGCTGGTGATGCCCGGCTCGCCGCCGGGCGCGATGCCGGCGGGGATGCCCGTGGATGTCGAGGTGCTGTTCGGGCTGGACGATGTCTTTGTAATCGAGCCGAGGCCGAAGGTGCAGGGGATGACCGTCGCGCCGGGGATGGACGTCGTCATTGAGGGGGCCGAGCGTTTGTGGCCCAGCCGGCCGGTGATCGTGGCGCCGTCGGGGCAGGGCGACGAGCAGCCCGACGAATTACCCGACGATAGGCACGGCGGAGCCGCGGCGCTTCATCATCAAGACTAACTCGAGCTGACTGGTGCCATGGACCCGATCCGTTTTGCCATCAATAACCCGGTCAAGATCGCGGTCGGCGTGATCCTGCTGCTGCTGTTCGGCGTGCTCGCGGTGGTGTCGATCCCCGTGCAGCTCACGCCCAACGTTGATGCCACGGTGCTCACGATCTCGACCGAGTGGACCGGCAAGAGCCCCGAGGAGGTCGAGCGCGAGATCATCGAGGAGCAGGAGGACGTGCTCAAGAACATCTCCGGCCTGGTGAAGATGACCGCGACGGCGACGCAGGGCCAGTCAGAGATCGAGCTGGAGTTCAAGGTCGGCAAGGATTTGCAGGCCGCACGAGTCGAAGTCAGCGATGCGCTCCGCGAGGTGCCCGAGTACCCCGAGGACGCGGACGAGCCGGTCATCACCGACGGCGAGGCCGGCCCCGGCAGCCCGATCGCCTGGCTGCTGCTCACCTCGGACCAGCCCGGCTTCGATGTGCAGACGCTCGGAGACCTGGCGAAGGACCGCATCAAGCCGATGCTCGAACGCGCCGAGGGCGTCAGCGAGGCGCGCGTCTACGGCGGGCGCGAGCGCGAAGTCCACATCCGCTTCGACCCGGTCAAGGTCGCCCAGCGCGGCATCACGTTTACCGACCTCGGCGACGCGCTGCGGCAGGAGAACGTCAATGTCTCGGCCGGGGAGATGTTCGAGGGGCGCTACGGCGTGCGCGTGCGGACGCTCGGGCAGTACGACGACCTCGATGCGATCCGCCAGACCATCGTGTCCTACGACACCGACGGCGGGCCGATCCGCATCAGCGACCTGGCGGACGTTGAGTTGTCGTTTGAAAAACGCCGGTCGTTCGTGCGCTCGCGTGGCGAACTGGCGATCGCGATGCCGGTCTACCGTGAGCCGGGCAGCAACGTCATGGAGGTCATGGGCAACCTCAAGACCGCGCTCGCGCGGATCAACGGCACCGACGGCCAGCCCGGGCTACTCGACGCGGTCGGCGCGCAGCTCGAGATCGAACGCGGCCTGGACAGCGAGCCGGGCCTGACCCTCGCGCAGGTCTACGACGAGACCGGCTACATCGAGGATGCGCTGTCGCTGGTGCAGAGCAACCTCATCATCGGCGGGGTGCTGGCGGTGATCGCGCTGCTGCTGTTCCTCGAGCTCGGCCGACGGCCGCTGCTGGTTTTCATCGCGACGCCGGTGCTGGTCGCCCTCATGCTCGGCGTGCTGCTGCTGCCGCGCGACAACGCGATGTGGTGGACCTCCGTTGGGCTGCTCGCCCTGGCCGGCGCGGTAGTCCTGTACATCGCCCGCCCGACACTGATCATCGCGCTGGCGATCCCCACCTCGGTTATCGGCACCTTCGTCGTCATGTACGGCGCGGGGCGCAACCTCAACGTGATCTCATTGGCGGGTCTTGCGTTCGCCGTCGGCATGGTCGTGGATAACGCGATCGTCGTGCTCGAGAACATCGACAGGCACCTGGCGATGGGCAAGAAGCGAGCCCAGGCGGCGTACGACGCGGGCAAAGAGGTCTGGGGCGCGGTGCTCGCCTCGACGCTCACGACGCTCGCGGTGTTTTTGCCCGTGCTATTCATTGAAGAAGAAGCGGGGCAGCTGTTCCGTGACATCGCCTTGGCGATCTGTGCCGCGGTGACGCTGTCTCTCATCGTCGCGATCACGGTCATCCCCACCGGCTCTGCGCGGCTCCTGCGTGAGCGGCACAGCAAGCAGGGCGCCGGTGCATCCATCAACCCCGCCGGCGTTTTTGCCTGGCTGGGCAAGGGTTTTTCGCAGGTGATCTACGCCATGAGCTCGCGCCACCCGCTGGGGGTGATGAGCCGGGTGGGCACGGTCGCGCTGTTCACGATCGCCGCGGTGGCCGGGGCATACTTCCTGATGCCGCCGACCGACTACCTGCCGCGTGGGAACAAGAACCTGGTGTTCGGCGTGATCTTCAACCCGCCGGGCTACAACATCGGTACCGATGAAGAGCTTGCGAAGGTTGTGGAAGAGCAGGTCCGCCCGTACTGGGAGGCATCATCTTTAGATGACCTCGCCGAACAGCCGCCGGTGATGAGCCTGGATTTCGAGACGATGCAGATGAACGAGGTGCCGGATGTCCCGCCGGTGGACAACTACTTTATCGTTTCGTTTAACGGCAGCATGTTTAACGGGGCGACGAGCAAGCAGAAAGATAATGTCGAGCCGCTCGGCCCGCTGCTGTCGCAGGCGTCGGGCTCGATCCCCGGGGCGTTCGGCTTTGCTTCACAGGCCCCGCTGTTCGGGCGCGGCGCCTCGGGCTCGCGCGCGATCGAGATCGAGGTCTCGGGCGACAGTATCGACCAGGTGCGGCTCGCCGGCGTCGCGCTGATGGACCGGATGCGGCAGATGTACGGGCCGATGGGCGTGCAGCCTTCGCCGGGCAACTTCGACCTGCCCGCGCGCGAGCTCCAGTTAGAGATCGACCGGGTCAAGGCGGCGGACCTGGACATCGATGTTGAGTCGCTCGGACGGGCGGTGAGCGCGATGGTCGACGGCCTGATCGTCGGCGATTACCGCGATGGCGGGGACTCGATCGATATCGTCGCCAAGAGCCGCGATGGCATCAGCTACACGCCCGACGAGCTCGCGACCCTGCCGCTGGCGTATCGCACGAACGCCGGCGCGGTCGGCACGATCCCGCTGGCGGACATCGCCCGGATCACCCGTGCCGACTCGCCGCAGGCGATCCAGCGGATCGAGGAGCGGCGCGCGGTGACGCTCGCGGTGAGCCCACCGGACGATGTCCCGCTGGAACAGGCGACGAGCGATGTGCGCGCGGTCGTCGAAGAGCTGCGCGCCGCCGGGCAGATCCCGCCCACGCTCGAGGTCAACTACGCCGGCTCGGCCAGCAAGCTCGACGATGTCAAGACCGCGATGCTGGGCAAGTGGACCGGCTTCAACTTTGCCTCGCTCTTGAGCCTGGGCACCAGCCGGCTGTTTATCGCGCTGCTGGTGACCTACCTGCTCATGGCGGCGCTGTTCGAGAGCTTCCTTTACCCGTTTGTCATCCTCTTCAGCGTCCCGCTTGCGGCGGTCGGCGGGTTCCTCGGGCTCGCGCTCGTCCGCCTGCGCGTGCCCGACCAGCAGCTCGACACGCTGACCATGCTCGGGTTTGTCATCCTCATCGGTGTCGTGGTCAACAACGCGATCCTGTTGGTCCACCAGGCGCTGAACTTCATGCGCGGGCTCGGCGAGGGCGAGGGCGACCAGACAGGCAAGATGGGCCCGCGCGAGGCGATCCGCGCCTCGGTCCGCACGCGCATCCGCCCGATTTTTATGACGACCGCGACGAGTGTTGCCGGGATGCTGCCGCTGGTGCTGATGCCCGGCTCGGGCAGCGAGCTTTATCGGGGCCTGGGCAGCGTCGTGGTCGGCGGGCTGATCGTCTCGACCCTGTTCACCTTGATCGTCGTGCCGCTGCTGTTCTCGCTGGTGCTCGATATCCGGCTGGGCATCCACAACATGTTGGGGCGAGCCCAGGGCGCCGAGGAACCGGCGGTGTAGCGAAGACGCACCCGAACCGATGCACGCGTAACGTCTGGCGCGGTCGTACCGCGTTCAGGTCCGATCAGTGGGGCGCGGTCGGTCCGATCTTGGCTAGTGGGCCCGCGGATCGACAAGCCCGCGGCCGAGTCGGTCGATACTCCCCTTGCCAAGCGAGTCACGCTGTTCAAGGAGCGACCGATGCAGACCACCAAGCGCCCGAGCCCGACGCCCGCCACCCGCCGAACGTTCTGCGTCGAAGAAGCGAACCGGGCCCTGCCGTTCGTCTCCCGCGTGATCGAGGACATCGTTGACCTGCACGAGCAGATCGTGCTCTGCCGGCGGACGCTCGAACGCATTGAGATGGGCCTGCACGGCGGCGAGCCGAGCGCCTACGAAGCAGAGTACCGCCGATCGATGAACCGCCTGCGCGAGCTGGTCCGCGAGCTCGACCTGGTCGGCGTGGACCTGCTGGACTTCGAGCGCGGGCTGATCAGCTTCCCGACGCTGCACGACGGGCGCGAGGCGGCACTGTCCTGGCAGCTCGGCGAGCCCGAGGTCGAGTACTGGCATGAGCCCGAGGCCGGCGTCGAGTCCCGCGAGCCGATCGCGACGCTGAAGCCCTGATCGATTCACGCAACACCTGATTGATCTGAAACAACGCGGATCTGGCCGCGTTTTTCTTTTACCGCGCGCCCTCTTCCGTCATGCGGTGCGCCTCGAGCATCACCCGCCCGAATGCCTGGCCCAGTGCCAGTTGACCGTTCGTGCTGTAGTGCACGGTGTCCTTCAGCAGATCCATGCCCTCGGTCGGCACCATCCACACGTTGTCGATCGCGTGCTTGGTGCCCGAACTCCAGTGCGCGTCCGCCATCCGCCGACGGATCAGGTCGCGTGCGACAAACCGCTTGTGCGCCGGTTCGTGCGGGAGCACCTGGCCGAACACAAATGGGGTGCCGTCTTTGAGGCCGTGCTCCTGCTCGATGCGCTCTTTCAAGAGCGACAGCGAGCGGTCGTACCGGCCCGCGGAGACCTCGTGCTTCGCGTCCGCCTCGCCCTGCATCCAGACAAAGCCCTTCAACACCGGCGTGTAGCCATCGTCCATGAGCCGCTGCATCGCCGCCTCAACATGCTCCGACAGTTTCTTGTAGTGGAGGCCAATATTTGGGTCATCGGGGTGGGTGCCGGGGTAAAACGTCTTGCGGTCCGGGCCGGGCTCGGGGCCGACCCACTTGCCGCCGTCCCACCCCGCGTCGAGCGGCTGGCCGCTGAGCGCGAACTTGATCAGGTAGATTTCTGGTTTGTTTGATTGATCGCCCAGCATAGATCGCGCGAAGCCGACCTCCGGGCCGAACCGCCCGCTTCGGCCGGTCTTCCCCGCAACCAGGGTTTGAAACCTGCCGTCGCGGAAGATGTACGCGCCTTCGATCGGTTGTTGCCATTCTTCGGGGAGCTGATCGGCCCGCCCGGAGCCCGCCATGTTGGACTGGCCCGAGAGCACGTAGACATCTACCTCCGGTTGATCCGCGGACGAGATGCATTGTTCGATACGACCGCTTGGCGTCGAGCATCCGATCAGGGTGCCTATTGCCGCGAGTAGAACGAAGAAGGTTATGGCCGATGATGTGTTCTTCATTGGATTTGATTTTCCTTATTCGGTTGCGGGCGTGTTACTTGCCGCATCGGGTATCCTGCACGCATGCCAGAGGATCTGATCCTGCGTCACGCAACGCCGAGCGATGCCGGCCGGTTGGGGGAATTGATCTTTCATTCGACCAATGCATGGTACCGGGAGAACCTGGGCCACGAGGTGTTTCAATGTGCATCCGAGGATGTGAGGCTGTTTGTAGAAGTCTACGAGGCGATCGACCCCGGACGCTGCCTGGTCGTTGAAGATCAAAACACGGGCGCGCTGGCGGGTTCTTGCTTCGTGCATCCCCGGCCGACGCATGTCTCGCTGGGCATCCTGAATGTTGACCCGGCGTATTTCGGCCGGGGTATCGCCCGGCGGTTATTGCAGGCGGTCACCGACCAGGCCGATGCACTGGGCCTGCCGACCCGGCTGGTGTCCAGCGCGATGAACCTCGACTCGTACTCGCTCTACACACGCGCCGGGTTCGTGCCGTATGCCTTCTTCCAGGACATCTTGATTCAACCGCCCGACGGCGAGCCTGAGATCGATGATCCTGCGGCACAGCCGGCACAACAACGCGTGCGTCCAGGCGGGCGGGGCGATGTCGCGGCGCTCGTTGAACTCGAGCGCGAGTATGTCGGCATTGAGCGGCCCGGTGACCTGGCTTACTTCGTTGAGAACGCGCTTGGCTGCTGGCGTACACGGATAGTCGAGGGCACTGCCGGTGCGATTGATGGCTACCTCGCTTCGATCGATCACCCCGCTTGCCGGATCATCGGGCCCGGCGTGGCGGTCGACGAGCCAACGATGATCGCGCTGATCGCTGCCCTGCTCACGGAGCACGCCGGTCAGCCGGTGCTGGTCATCGCGCCCGCGGATCGGCCGGCGCTGATCGCCCAGCTCTACCGGTGGGGCGGGCGCAACTGCGAGACGCACGTCGCACAGTGCCGCCCGGTTCCCGGCACGGCGGTGGCGGCGGGCGTCCGGGGCGTGTTCCTGCCAACATTCCTGCCCGAGACCGCGTGAGCCGGTGCGCGATGCGGTACAATCATGTTCTGTACAGAGCACACAGGCCGGTATCGATGCATATCCAAGACGTTTTCGAGCGCTGCACCACCACGTTCTCTTTCGAGTTCTTCCCGCCCAAGTCGGAGGCCGCGGCGGAGGCGCTGTACCAATCGATCGCCGAGCTGAAAGCGCTCAAGCCCTCGTTTGTTTCGGTGACCTATGGGGCGGGCGGCTCGACGCGGCAGCGCACGCACGACCTGGTCATCCGCGTGCGCAACGAGCTGGGCGTGACGACGGTGCCGCACCTGACCTGCGTCTGCCACAGCGAGCAGGACATCCGCGAGATCCTCGGGCGCTACGCGAGCGAGGGCGTGACCAATATTCTCGCGCTCGGGGGTGATCCGCCACGCGATCTTGCCGGCTACAACAAGGCGGATGATGCGTTCCAGCATGCTGTCGATCTCGTCAAGTACATCCGCGAGTTCCGGGGCCACGCCGACGAGCGCGGCTTCGGCATCGGCGTCGCCGGCTTCCCTGAGGGCCACCCCGCGACGCCCAACCGGCTTCTGGAGATGGACTACCTCAAGGCGAAGGTTGATAGCGGCGCGGACTACATCGTGACGCAGCTGTTTTTTAATAACGCCGACTTCTACGACTTCCGCGAACGGTGCGAGCTGGCGGGGGTCACCGTGCCGATCCTCGCGGGCATCATGCCGATCACTTCGGCCAAGGGGATGAAGCGCATGGCCGAGCTCGCCGCCGGCTCGCGCTACCCGGCGAAGCTGCTGCGCGCGATCGGGCGCTGCGGCGACGACGCGGCCGCGGTCAAGCGCGTCGGCGTGCACTGGGCGACCGAGCAGTGCCGAGACCTGCTGGACAACCAGATCCGCGGCATCCACTTCTACACGCTCAACCAGTCCGTCGCGACCCGCGAGATCTACGCCAACCTCGGCGTCAGCGATAGCGTCGCGCTGGGCGGTGGGCAATAACAATGCCGCCGATGACATCGGCGGTATTCCCCATCATCGAGCGATCAAGACCGCAGACGCCGTCTGCGGCTTTTGGGGTAGAATCCGTCCTATGCCCGGAACTATCGTCCCCTTGCCGGTGATGCTCGAAGAGGAAGATCGCAAGATCTACGAGGCCCTCGAGCCGCCGAAGACCATTGTGGTCCGCTACGGCTACCAGCGGAAGATCGCGGAGCTGCCGTACGCCGGCGACGCGAAGCCCGGCTGCGGCAGTAAGCTCGTCGCCGTGACCCCGCGTGGCACCGAGGTCGTCGAGATGCTGACGACCACCTGCGGCAACAGCGGCTGCGGCAAGAGCGTCTCGCGCGACCAGATGCGCGACTACATCGAGAAGTCAGGCGGCAAGCAGTTCCCCTTCACCAACCAGGGCCGTGTCCTGCGTGTCGCGACGATCGACGACCTGAACGAGAACACAAAGCTCGAGTCCCGCCGGGCCGACCTGGTCCGGCTTTGCAAGTCGCTGATCAACGAGCTGCGGCTGGAGATGAAGCTGGTCGAGGTCGAGTCGATCCTCGGGGATGAGCAGATATCGTTCTACTACCTCGCCGAGAACCGCGTGGACTTCCGCGAGCTGGTCCGCCGATTGGCGAGCGAGCTGCACACGCGGATCGAGATGGTGCACGTCAGCGACCGCGAGGAGGCGCGGCTGGTCGCGGACTACGAGAAGTGCGGCCAGCACTGCTGCTGCCGGCAGTTCCTCAAGGTGCTCAAGCCCGTGTCGATGCGCTCGGCGAAGGTGCAGAAGAACACGCTGGACCCGCAGAAGATCAGCGGGCGCTGTGGCCGGCTGATGTGCTGCCTGCGTTATGAGGACCAGACATACACCGAGCTGAAGAAGAAGCTGCCCAACCGCAAGTCGCTGGTCGAGACGATCGACGGCGTCGGCATCGTGCTGAGCACGCAGATCCTCACACAGCTCGCGCTGGTCAAGGTCGGTGCGCAGCCGGCGGCGGCCTACCCGGTCGAGGACCTGCGTGTACTGACCAAAGAAGAGATCGCCGAGTGGCGCAAGGAGCATGGCGACCCGAGCGCGTTCAAAGACGATGGCCGACGGCAGGGCGACCGGCGCGCCCCGCGCGGCAAGGGCGGGCCGCCGCGCAAGGACGGTGAGGCGCGCGGCGGCGACAGCAAGGGCGGCAAGACCCGCAAGCCCGACGACCGCCGACCACGCCGCCCCAAACCCGGTCAGCCGCTGACCGACAAGGAAGTCGAGTCAAAAGAGGGCGAGAACAGCGCGGATGTCCCGAGCCAGGGGTACAACAACCAGGCCGAAGCATCGGGCGAAGCCGGCAACCAGCCCAAGAAGAAGCGTCGACGCCGGCGTCGACGCAAGGGCAAAGGCGGGCCTGGTGGCGAAGGCGGATCGCAGCCGCCTGCCGGTGATTAAGGGCTCGTCCTGATCAACTGCCCGGCCTTACTCGGCAGTCTCGTCCTTCTCCGCCGACTTCGGCTCCACGATGCTGATCAGCAGCACATGCCGCACCGGCTGTCGGATGCGCGTGCCGGTGAAGAGCGTGCTGCCGAAATGGGTCGGCAGCGGCGGGGCGACGCGTTGCGTGCGCGGCGCGGGATCGTCCTCGTCGTCATTGTCTTTGTCATTTGCTTCCGCGTCCTCATCACCCGCAGGGTTGTTTGGCAGATCCGCCGGGCGCGGGCCGACGATGTGTGGCGGCGGGGCGGCGGGGTCGTCCGCCGCGTGCACGAACTGGGGGCTGGCCCTGTTTTCTTCCCTTCTGTCTCCAACGGCCTTGTTGTCTAAACGCCCGGACGCCTCCGGGAACACCTCCTGCACCGGCCAGGGCCAGTGAAGCCCGACCACAGCGACCTGGTCGGGATCAAGCGTCAGGCGGACGGTGAGCTCGCTGAAAACCCGCCCGTCCAACTCCTTCTCGAGTGGGCTGCGCGGGATCAGGTCGTAGGGCGAGGGGATGTGGTGGTGCGGGGTGAGGACCAGCGTGTGCCGGCCGTCTTCTTCGGTCTCGATCCGCGCGAGCAGGCGGAGCGTGCTGTTCTTGCCGCCGACGATGTCCTCGGCGTGGCGCGGCATGGGCGGCCGCGTCAGGTCGATCTCGAACAGCAGGTCGCTTGAGAGCCTCGGCGTCTCGAGGACCGGGATCGGGTGGGCGCTGCGGTTGATCAGCGTCTCGCTGAGCGCGACGGGGGCGGGCATCGCGTCGGTGTAGGCCTCGAACCGGTCGCGCCCGACCACGCCGAGCCGCAGGCCGTTGCCGCGCCAGGCGCCACGCATCAGCAGGGGCACAACCGTCTCATCGGTCGCGGCCCAGGCGTCATCGGTCGGCTGGTCCAGCGGGATCGTGGCCTGGCGGATGACCGCGTAGACGCCCTCGGGGAGCCGGCGGGCATCGCCGCCCGCGAGGTCGGGCAGCGGCACGTCTTGGGTTTGATCGGTGCTGTTGCAGCCGGTCAGTACTAGAAGCGCTGCGAGGAGCGCGACGCCGGCCACGCGACAGCCCGCCGCTTTTCTCCGAAACGTGCTGGTCGGGTCGTTATGTTGCATCGGGCAGGCAGGAAGATTGTACCAAGGCGAGGGGGACCCGGAAAACAAATAAACCCCTGGCCTCGGAGCCGGCCAGGGGTTCTGTGTTGCGTCACGGGTTGGGCGGTGTGCCCGGATGGATTGACTAACTTAGTCCTTGCCTTAGAGCTGGTCCTTGAGCGCCTTCATCGGGCGGACCTTGACGGTCTTGCTCGCGGGCTTGGGCTTCTGCTTGACCATCTCGCCGGTGAACGGGTTGCGGACGAGCTTGCCGCCGCGGACCGCGGGCTTCTTGACCAGGGTCATCTTCATCAGGCCGATGAAGTTGAACGAGCCCTTCTTCTTGACTTCCTTGACCATCACGTCGGTGGTCGCGTCGAGGACCTCGACGACCTGCTTGCGGGACAGGCCGGTCTTGTCGGCGACGGCGCGGTAGACCTCGCTCTTGGTCATCGGCTTGTCCGCGGCCTTCTTGCTGGTTTTCTTCTTAGCCATGGTGCTCTCCTTAGCGTGGGGAAACAGGGGTTCGTCCGTGACGGGACGGGGGTCTTAGCCGAGCGGTTCGGCCTCCGATGACCCCGCTATCGCGGATTCTTCCTTGTTTGCTTGACTTTTTCAACCCGCCCGCTCAATTTTGCTTGGTTTTCAGGCGGATTGTGGATAACCCATAGACGATCTCACCCCCAAAGCCCGCGGCGCGCCGGCTTTGAAGCGTGCCGCGGGGTCCCTTTGCGGGTTGTCAAACTGGCAGTCTGCCGCCCGATACACCCCGCTCTGGCAGCACGGAAACGTCCCTAGAGCCCCCCAAAGCCTGTTTTTCACCGGCCCGACTGGCACACCCCTTGCCCCTGTGTCGATGTAAGCCGGGTGCGATGCGCCCGGCCCGTCTCGAAGAAAGGAACCCGATCATGAGCAAGACCATCGGCATCGACCTGGGCACGACCAACTCCTGCGTTGCCGTCATGGAGGCCGGCCAGCCCAAGGTCATCATCAACAACTCCGGCAACCGCACCACCCCGTCTATCGTCGCCTTCACCGACAAGGGTGACCGCCTGGTCGGCCAACCCGCGCGCCAGCAGCAGGTCACCAACCCCACCGGCACGATCTTCTCCATCAAACGCTTCATGGGCCGACGCCACAGCGAAGTCGCCAACGAAGAAAAGATGGTGCCCTACGACGTCGTCGGCGGCACGGACGAACTCGTCAAGGTCAAGTCCAAAGACAAGGAGTACACCCCGCAGGAGATCTCCGCGATGGTGCTCCAGAACCTCAAGAAGACCGCGGAGGACTACCTCGGCGAGAAGGTGGACACCGCGGTCATCACCGTCCCCGCCTACTTCAACGACAGCCAGCGACAGGCGACCAAGGAGGCCGGCGAGATCGCGGGCCTCAAGGTCGAGCGCATCATCAACGAGCCGACCGCCGCGGCCCTCGCCTACGGCCTGGACAAGAAGAAGGACGAGAAGATCGCCGTCTTCGATCTCGGCGGCGGCACGTTCGACGTCTCCATCCTCGACATCGGCGAGGCCGACGGCACCACCGTCTTCGAGGTGCTGTCCACCTCCGGCGACGGCCACCTCGGCGGCGACGACTGGGACGAGGCGCTGATCAACCACCTCGCCGACGAGTTCAACCGCACCGACGGCATCGACCTGCGCAAGGACGCGATGGCGCTGCAGCGCCTCAAGGAAGCCGCGGAGAAGGCCAAGTGCGAACTGTCAACGGCCCAGAGCACGACCGTCAACCTCCCGTTCATCACCGCCACGCAGGAGGGCCCCAAGCACCTGCAGATCACGCTCACACGCGCGAAATTCGAAGAGATCTGCGATGCGCTGTTTGAACGCATCAAGCAGCCCGTGCTCACCGCGCTCAAGGACGCGGGCCTCTCGACCGGCGACATCGATGAAGTTGTGTTGGTTGGTGGCTCAACCCGCATCCCCAAGGTCCAGGAGATCGCCAAGGAACTCTTCGGCAAGGAGCCGAACAAGTCCATCAACCCCGACGAGGTCGTCGCGCTCGGCGCCGCGATCCAGGGCAACGTGCTCGACTCCGGCGGGGCTTCCGACGTCCTGCTGCTCGATGTCACCCCGCTGAGCCTCGGCATCGAGACGATGGGCGGCGTCATGACCAAGCTCATCGAGAAGAACACGACGATCCCGACAAGCAAGAGCCAGACGTTCTCGACCGCCGCCGACAACCAGCCGAGCGTGACGATCCACGTGCTGCAGGGCGAGCGCGAGTTCTCCAAGGACAACCGCACGCTCGGCCAGTTCGACCTAACCGGCATCCCGCCGGCCCCGCGCGGCATGCCCCAGATCGAGGTCACCTTTGAGATCGACGCCAACGGGATCCTCAACGTCAAGGCTGTGGACAAGGCGACGAATAAGGAGCAGTCGATCGAGATCACCGGCAGCTCGGGCCTGAGCGAGTCGGAGATCGAGCAGATGAAGGCCGACGCCGAGGCCCACGCCGAGGAAGACAAGAAGGCCCGCGAGCTGGTCGACCTCAAGAACCAGGCCGACCAGGTCGTTTTCCAGACCCGCAAGCAGCTCGAGGAGCACGGCGAGAAGGTCGGCCCGGAAGTCCGCGGCAAGATCGAGTCGTCGCTCTCGAACCTCGAAGAGAAGATCAAGGGCGACGACACCGCCGCGATCCAGGCCGCGCTCACGGCGCTGAATACGGATGTGCAGGAGCTTGGCAAGGCCATCTACGAAGCCAGCGCCCAGGAGCAGGCCGCCGGCGCTGATCCCTCGGCCGCCGGCGACAGCGGCGCCGGCGCGTCCTCCAGTGATGACGATGTCATCGATGCGGAGTACGAAGTGAAGAACTGATTCGAAGATCCCGGACTCGGATCAACAGCAGACACATCGAAGCCCACGCCGACCCGGCGTGGGCTTTATTTATCAGGATTTGACCACCGACACGATTCGGGTACAGTGATACACCCGACCGGGCGATTAGCTCAGCTGGCTAGAGCGCACGCTTCACACGCGTGAGGTCACAGGTTCGAGTCCTGTATCGCCCATCGATTCGTAAGAGCATGCAGCCCCTTGCGGCTGCATGCTTTTTTGTGCGCTTTGCGGGGCTTCACGCAGCCACTTGCAGTGCCGTGCTGCACCGGATCGCGCCCTGGTCTTGAACCCGTTTCCTGCTCCACATCGGGTGCGGCTTTTTGGAAGATGTTAGTTATCCCAGAAAGGAGCCAGTTCGATGAAGAAGAAGCGTTTTAGTGAGGCCCAGATTGCTTTTGCGTTGAGGCGGGCCGAGTCGGGCACGCCGGTGTCGGAGATCGTTCGGAAGATGTCGATCTGTGGGCGTGCTGGAACAAGGTGAAGCTGGGCTTCAGCCGCCCAGACAAGCCGACGGATAACGCAACGATCGAGCCGTTCAACGCGCGGTTCCGGCAGGAATGCCTCAACACGCACTGGTTCCTGAGCCTTGATGATGCCCGTGACAAGGCCGAGTCGTGGCGTGAAGATTACAAC
>JANQKT010000060.1 GCA_028280965.1 Phycisphaeraceae bacterium | reverse complement strand
GGGTCGGGCGCGCCGGCCGAGCGCGACCTCGATCCGAACCCGAACCCATTGACCCAACCCGAAGGGAGTCTGCCATGACACGATCGCTTGGTTTCTTGCCCGCGTTGTTTGCTGTTGCGCTGTTCGCCGGCTGCACCTACGCGCCCGGCACGCCCGACCCCGACCCGCTGGCGGGCACGGCCTACCCGCAGATCGTCGGGCTCTACGGCCTGGACCGCGGTGAGCTGCTCGTCGATGCCCCGCGCGTCGCCGCGGAGGACGACCGCCCGATGTCCGTCACCGTGCCGATCCGCACGAAGATCCGGAAAGAAATCCCCGCGCAGTACCGCTTCATCTTCCTCGACGACCGCGGCATCCCGATCGGCGAGCCGAGCGCCTGGCGGTACGCGCTGCTCCAGCCGCGCGCCCGCACCTTCCTCACCGGCGACGCGCCGGATATCGGCGCCGTGGACTGGCTCTGCGAGATCCGCCCGAACCGGGTGGAGCGTTGATCGGTTGGTTTGATTTCTTCAATCACAGTGCCCAAGCCCGGGGGGTGCCTGTCCTTCCGGGGGCAGGCACGCCGTGGGATACCGTGCCAACACCACACAAACCCACATCCAGTAAACTGCTCCGCGCGTATCCCTCATTTCTCACCACGCAGGAGCAGCACCATGAACGACGGACCGACCCTCTTCGAACGCCTCGGCGGCGATACCGCGGTGGACGCCGCGGTGGACAGGTTCTACGAGAAAGTCCTCGCCGACGAGCGTATCAAGCGCTTCTTCGACACCGTGGACATGGACCGCCAACGCCGGAAGCAGAAGAACTTCCTGACCTACGCCTTCGGCGGGCCGGTGAACTACACGGGCAAGTCCATGCGCGCCGCCCACGCGAAACTCGTCAGCGAGCAGGGCCTGAACGAAACACACTTCGTCGCCGTGGCCGAGCATCTGCAGGCGACGCTCGAGGACCTCGGCGTGCCGGAAGACCTGATCGGCGAAGTCATGGCCATCGCCGGCTCGACGCACGATGATGTGCTGGGGCTATGATCAGACGCTGATGAATCCTGCCAGTATTTTTGCAATCGTCTTGCGGTTTCCAACGCACGGCAGTGATTCCAGTGCGTTTTCAACCGTGTCGCAGAGTAGTTGTAGTTGATCGATGGCAGGAGCTAGCGCCAGTTCTAATTCATTTGGGTCGATCGACCACTTGCCTTGTGGTGTGTTGTCTTCGTGGGGTTCACTCAGAATCAGCCTGTTGTTGATGTACTGAACCGACAGCCATGGATGCCCAATCCAGAGTGTATTCCATTGCTCACTCCGATAAGCTGCCGCATCCAGCCACCCGGTATGATCGCTAAGATCGCCGCAGCACTCGGGTTCAATCGGCGAAGCGAGTTCTCTTGCGAATAATGCGAGCCCGCCTGCGAATGCAATACAGCTTTCTTCGTCGAACGCCTCTCTGCCATACTGCTTGAGCTTTCTGGTCAAGGCAATGTCTAAGTCAGAGCGGCTGAGCTGGACGATCGCAACATGCCATGAGCGGGTTGTGATTGATCGCAGGTGCGAAAGCCCCGCGTCACTAAGGCTTCCGTGCCAGTATGCGTTTGCAACCTCATCAGTCCAATCGCCCGTAGGTGATTGTCGTGATTCGTCTTTGTAGTCGAACGGCTCAAACTCCATGACAGGTGTTAACTGAAGATTGGTGAGTTGTACGATTTCACTCATGATCACTCCCCGATGATCTTGATCAGCGCCCGCTTCTTCCGACGCCCATCAAACTCGGCGTAGAAGATCTGCTCCCACGGCCCGAAGTCCAGCTCGCCGTCGGTGATCGCGACGACGACCTCCCGGCCCATGACCTGCCGCTTCAGGTGCGCGTCCGCGTTGTCCTCGCCCGTGCGGTTGTGGTGGTACCCGCCGATGGACGAGGAGGGCACGCTGCCGGCGTTGAACGGCGCGAGCTTCTCCAGCCAGTCGTC
Source organism: Phycisphaeraceae bacterium (assembly GCA_028280965.1). GTDB lineage: Bacteria > Planctomycetota > Phycisphaerae > Phycisphaerales > Phycisphaeraceae > JAHQVV01. The sequence continues at coordinate 21,907 of JANQKT010000060.1, read as the reverse complement.
GTAGTCCCGGATCAGCCCCGGCTCGTCGTCGTTGATGTAGACGCTCGCGGTGATGTGCATCGCATTGACCAGGCATAGCCCGTGCCGCACGTCCGAGCGCGCGACCGCATCCCGGACCTCGGCGGTGATGTTGAGGTACCCCCGCCGGTCGGGGACGTCGAACCACAGTTCCTGCCGCAGGTGCTTCATCACCAGAGTGTAGCGGGGGACGCGCAGCTTCCCGCCGGGGCCGGGGCGGCGATCATACCGGACGCTCGGCACGCGGGACGCCGCGCGTCGCCCGGGAAGCGCCAACGTCCGCAATAACCGCTTGCCCTGCCCGTGTTTGGGATTGACCCCGATTCACGCCGCGGGTAGGATCGCCCAACTTGATTTGGGGCGTCCTGCGTTGTCGCGCAGCCGCCCAGCGCCGCCCACGGGTTCGGCGGCGCGGAACGCACATCCACCCAGGAGGCAAGCCCGCCGGCAGATCGCGCTGGCCGGGCAACCCTCAGGGACTACTCTGGCCTGTCTGAGGAACTACAACCATGAACGACACCGCTGACGGTACCGCAATCAGTAAGCACGACAAGCTGATGTTTTGGGGCTGCTTCATCGCGCTGATCACCACCGCGTTCGCGTTTATCAGCCGTCTCTTTTTGCTCGGAGAGTGGCAGGAGCAGTTCGGGCTGACCGGCGGGGAGGTCGGCGAGCTCGCGGGCATCGGTATCTGGCCTTTCGCAGTGTCGATCATCCTGTTCAGTCTGTTCATCGATAAGATCGGCTACAAATTCGCGATGATCTTTTCCTTCACCGGCTACTTGATTTGGTCGGTCGTCGGTGTCGCTGCCTTCTTCGTCGAAGACAAGGACACCGCTTACAACATGATCTACTGGGGCTCGTTTTTGCTGGGTTTGGCGAACGGTACCGTCGAGGCGTACATCAACCCTGTCGTCGCGACGATGTTCACCAAGGAAAAGACGAAGTGGCTCAACATCCTTCACGCGGGCTGGCCCGGTGGCCTCGTCATTGCCGGCCTGATTACGATCGCAATGGGCGACGTCGACTGGTACCTCAAGATCGGCATCATCGCGGTGCCCGCGCTCGTCTTCTTCGCGATGCTCGTGCCCCTCAAGTTCCCCGCGAACGAACGCGTCGCGGCAGGGGTCAGCTACCGCGACATGCTTGCCGAGTTTGGTTTCGCCGGTGCAATGATTGTTGGCTTTTTGATCAGCTTGCAACTGATCCAGTTTGATAAGCAGGCGGGCTGGGGCGTTTCACCTTACGTCTATATTGGTATTGGTGCAGCGATGGTCTTGGCGTTTACCGCATATACCCGCTCACTGGGCAATATATTTGTTTTCTTTATGTCCCTGATCATGATGCCGCTTGCAACGACCGAGATCGGCACCGACTCATGGATCGAAGAGATCATGAAGGGCGTCGCTTCCGAAGCCGGATTCAATTCCGGTTTGGTGCTCGTTTATACATCCGCCATTATGTGTGCCCTACGATTCTGTGCCGGGCCGATCGTTCATGCCCTGAGCCCCATTGGCTTGCTCATCGCCAGCGCGATCCTTGCCGCAGCGGGCCTGTTCTTTCTTGGGAACGCACCGACTGCGCTGCTGATCTTTATTGCCGCGACGCTGTATGCCTTCGGTAAGACGTTCTTCTGGCCGACGATGCTTGGCATCGTTTCGGAACAATCACCCAAAGGAGGTGCGCTGACCCTCAACGCCTTGGCCGGTATCGGCATGCTCGCTGTTGGTACACTCGGCACCGTCTACATCGGTGTGCTCAAGGATGGCAAGCAGATTGAAGCGATTACCCAGGTTGCTACTGCAGAGGATTCTGTAGTCGCGGAAAACCTGCCCAACTTAGTAAAAGACGATGAACTGATCGTGCTAACGGAAAAGACCGAGTACTACATCATTAAGTACGAAGCGGTCGACCCGGCCCAACTCGCGAAAGTAGTAGGCGATCTGCCAGAAGACAGGCAGGACAAAGTGAATGAGGAAATCAAGGCAGTCAGTGAAAAGAGCGCTCAGGGTGCTCTGGCGGACATGGCCATCTTCCCCGTTATTATGCTCGTCGCCTACATCGTGATGTTCTTCTACTTCAAGGCCAAGGGCGGCTACCAGGCCCAGCACCTCACCACCGGCGAGGGGCTCTCGCCCGAGGCCGAGGCGGCCGCCGCACAGGGCCCATCCGAGTAAGACCCGCCAACTCACGCACCCCGCGTCGTAACCGGCGCGGGGTGTTTTCGTCGGTCCTCACGGCCGGCCCGCCGGGCCCGGCAAGGCCCACCGACACAACCCACCGCAAACCCGACGACCGAGGAGACCTCCCATGGCCAAGCGTGACCCGTTCGCACCCTCACCCGCCGATCACTTCACCTTCGGGCTCTGGACCGTCGGCAACCCCGGCGCCGACCCGTTCGGCGGGCCGGTCCGCGGCAAGCACTCGCCCGCGGAACTCGTCCACCTGCTCGGCGAGGTCGGCGGGGTGTACGGCGTGAACTTCCACGACAACGACCTGATCCCCATCGACGCGACCCCCGCCGAGGAAGCCCAGATCAAGAAGGACTTCAAGAAGGCCCTGCGCGCGACCGGCATCAAGGTGCCCATGGCGACGACCAACCTCTTCTCCGACCCGGTCTTCAAGGACGGCGCGTTCACGAGCAACGACGCCGAGGTCCGCGCCTACGCGGTGCAGAAGACCATGAACGCGATGAAACTCGGCAAGGAGTTCGGCGCCAAGACCTACGTGTTCTGGGGCGGCCGCGAGGGCACCGAGTCGGACGCGACCAAGGACCCGGTCGTCGCGACCCAGCGCTTCCGTGAGTGTATCAATTTCCTTTGTAAATACAGCATTTCTGAAAAGATGGGCTACAAGTTCGCGTTTGAAGCCAAGCCCAATGAGCCGCGCGGCCACATCTACATGGCGACGACCGGCAACTACCTCGGCTTCATCCCCACGCTCGACCACCCGGAGATGTGCGGCGTCAACCCCGAGTTCGCACACGAGACGATGGCGGGGCTCAACTTCGTCCACCACGTCGCCCAGGCGCTCGAGGCGGGCAAGCTCTTCCACATCGACCTCAACGACCAGGAGCCCGGCCGGTACGACCAGGACTTCCGCTTCGGCAGCGTGAACTACAAGGCGAACTTCTTCCTCGCCAAGCTGCTGATCGACTACAAGTACAAGGGCATGAAGCACTTCGACAGCCACGCGTACCGGCAGGCGGACTATTCGGAGGTCAAGGCCTTCGCCGCCGGCTCGATGCGGACGTGGAAGATCCTGGAGAGCAAAGTCGAGAAGTTCAACAAGGACCGCAAGATCCAGGGCCTGATCAAGAAGATCAACCGCGGCGGCAACACCGCGCCCGCGAAGGCGCTCAGGAAGTTCAGCAAGGCGGGCGCGAAGGCGCTGCTCGCCGCCGATTTGGACCGCACGAAGCTCGCGAAGCGCCCGCTGCCGTATGAGACGCTGGACCAGCTGACGCTCGAAATCCTGATGGGCGTGCGTTGATCAAGGGTTGCATCCACTGATTTCGTGAGCGAGCCGTGTCATCACGACACGGCTTGCTTTTTATTATGGTTTACGCATGCCCATCCGCAGCGCCACCCCAGACGACGCCGCCGCCATCGCCGCGATCTACAACGACGCGATCGCCAACACCACCGCGGTCATGTGGCACGACCCCAAGCCGGTGTCGCTCTGGCGCGAACGGCTCACGGGCCGCCCGCCGGGCCACCCGGCCCTCGTCGCGCTCGACGACGCGGGCGCTGTGATCGGGTTCACGACGCTCGGGCCGTACGACACGCTGTGCGGGTACGACGACGTCGCGGAGTGGTCGCTCTACGTCACGGAAGAAGCGCGCGGGCGTGGCGTCGGCCGGTTACTCGCCGAGGCGGTGATCGAAGCGGGGCGGTCGGCGGGTTTATACAGCGTGGTCTCGCGCGTCACCGCGGGCAACGCCGCGAGCCAGAAGCTGCATGACCGGTTGGGATTCCGCAGGGTCGGCGTCTTCGAAAAGATCGGGCACAAGTTCGGCCGGCGGCACGATGTGATCGTGTACCAGTTGATCCTGTGACCTCTGTGTCGCGGGAGACGCGCAGCGTCCCGTGCGAAGCGTTTGTCAAGATTCGAGAACGGGGCGCTGCGCGTCTCCCGCGGCACAACTTACTCCGCGAGCTTCGCGTCCAGGAACGCCTCGACCTTGTCGAGGTGGACCCGCTCCTGCGCCAGCGTGTCGCGGTCGCGGACCGTGACGGTCTGGTCCGTCAGCGTGTCGCCATCGATCGTAAAACAGAAGGGCGTGCCGATCTCATCCATCCGGGCGTAGCGCTTGCCGATTGCGGCCTTCGCGTCGTACTCAACAACATGCTTCGTGCGCAGCTGGTTGTACAGCTTCATCGCGACCTCGGGCATCCCGTCCTTGTTCACCAGCGGGAAGATGCCCGCTTTGACCGGCGCAAACTTCGGCTTGAATGACAGGATGTACTTGCTGCCCTGACGGTCCGGCGTCGGCGTGAACGCCTCGCACAACAGCACCAGCACCGCGCGGGTCAGCCCGCTCGCCGGCTCGATGACGTGCGGCACGTACCGCGACCGGGCCTTGATCTCGTCCTTATCAACGCCCTCGTTCTGCAAGCGGACCTGCAGCTCCTGGTCGAAGTAGTCGAGCCTGGTGTTGCTGTCCTTGTTGTTCTGTTTGTCCTTCGAGTGCGCGGTGAGGTCGTAGCACCCGCGGTGCGCGACGCCCTCGAGTTCGCCGTACCCCGGGGCGGTGAAGGGGTACTTGTACTCGACATCGACGCAGGCCGAGGAGTAGTGGGCCAGCTCGTCGTCCCCGTGGTCGCGGAGGATGAGGTTCTTCTCATCGACGCCGAGCGTGAGCCACCACTTGTAGCGCTCGTCCCGCCAGAACTCGTACCACTTCTGGCTCTCGTCCGGGGGGCAGAAGAACTCCATCTCCATCTGCTCGAACTCACGCGAGCGGAAGATGAAGTTGCGCGGCGTCACCTCATTCCTGAACGACTTGCCGATCTGCGCGATGCCGAAGGGCACCTTGACGCGCATGGTGTCCAGGACGTTCTTGAAGTTGAGGAAGATGCCCTGCGCGGTCTCCGGCCGGAGGTACGCCTTGTTCTCCTCGCCCCGGATCGGCCCGGGGTAGGTGTCGAGCATGAGGTTGAAGGCGCGGGGTTCGGTGAGGGTTCCAGGCTTTGTGGCGTCGGGTCCAATGATTCGCTCGTACTGTTCATGAGCCAACTCAAGCAAAGACACAATTTCGTAATTCGCTAAATCGATTTTTTGCTTTTTTGCGTTTTTCTCTGCTGGTTTCGGATCACCTTCCAAAAACGCGAACATTGGTGGTGCGGGAACGATGGGTTTATAAACCATTACATGATCTGCGCGGTATCGCTTCTTTGATTCCGTGCAGTCCACCATCGGATCATTAAACCCCCCGACGTGCCCGGAGTGCTGCCAGGTCTTGGGGTTCTGGATGATCGCCGAGTCGAGGCCGACGATGGAGACGGGCTCGCCATCGGGTCCGATGGGCGGGCACTCGACCATGCACTTCCACCACCAGTCGCGGATGTTGTTCTTGAGCGCGGTGCCCAGCGGGCCGTAGTCCCAGAAGCCGCGGAGGCCGCCGTAGATCTCGCTGGCGGGGTAGACGAAGCCGCGGCGCTTGCAGAGGGCGACGAGCTCGTCCATGTTCTTTTCTTCGGGTGCGGTCATGGCAGTGGGGTTTCGGGTCCGGGGCTGGTCAGGTAAAGACGGGGATTTTAAGTCAGATCGATCCGCAGCGTTTCGCGGGCGACGCGGAGCGTCCCGGTCCCGAATCATGGTAGATAGTTCGCATGGGACGCTGCGCGTCACCCGCGACGTGTGCCGCGGAAGAGGACCGACCAGGCCGAGGCGTCGTCGGCCGACGGGTCCGGGCCGCCCGGCTCGGCCAGGGCCTCGGCGGCGAGGCCGGCTTCGCGCGTCATCGCCTCCCACTGCGCGATCGGAAACAGCCCGCAGGTGTGGCGGTCCTCGATGACCTCGACCTGGCGGGTTCCCGCGTCGCGCAGCAGGTAGAGCAGGATCATCTCGAAGGCCGTGTCCGCCGGGTCGGGGTCGTGGACGAAGGTGAAGTAGGTCAGGTCGTCGTTGCCGGCGATGCCGGGGATGGTCGTCCCGTCATCCGCGACGTCGCCATCGACGAACGTCTCGGCGGTGTAGGTCGGCGCGGCGAGCACGACCCCGCCCGGCCGGAGGTGCGCCGCGGCGGTCTGGAACGCGCCGACCACATCCGCTTCGGTCAGCATGTAGTCGATCGCGTCGCAGATCAGCACGGCGTCGAACTGTTGGTCGAGGCGCATCGAGCGCATGTCGCCGAGGACGGTCGGCACCTCGGGGTTGAGCTTCTTGCACTGCTCGAGCATCTGCGGTGACAGGTCCGCGGCGGTGCAGTCGAAGTACCGCTTCAAGTGCACGATCGAGTGCCCGCCGCCCGCGCCCAGCTCGAGCACCGACCACCGCTGCCCGCTCGGCGGCTCGCCCAGCGACTGCATGATCAACTCGCGCAGCGTCTCGGATTCCGCGGCGTAGTGCTCGGGCGGGCTGAGGTGCGGCCAGAGCCGCGCGAGATCGGTGTACAGGCGGGGGGTGTTGGTCATGGACTGCGGTTGGTGGGGCGTTCTATACCAGCCTCGTCTGCGGCTTCTGCTTTTTCGTGGTCTGTAATCCGATCGATCATGCTCTTAATCATGTCAGGGTGCTTGCCCGACAGGTCCGTCCATGCCCCCAAATCATTCCTAAGGTCGTACAACTCCGCATCCGTTTTCTGTCCGTTCTTCGTTCGGAATATGACGCGGTGATTGGGCAGGCGGTACGTCGTTGCCTGGTTCCAAGTGCTGACAACAAATCCCTGTACAGTTTGCTTTTCACCTGTCATGACAGGCAGCAGGCTTTCGCCATCCAGCTTGTGACGGGTTGTTACAAACGAAGGCCTGCAAAGGTCCATCAGCGTCGGGTAGATATCGATCGTCGAAGCTAAAGCATCCGTAGCCAGGCCTTGTTTTATTCCGGGCACCGGCGCACGGATGATCAGCGGGCTGTGCAGCGCGGTCTCGAGCGGGCTGTGCTTGCCCCACTGTGCGCCCTCGCCGAGGAACCAGCCGTGGTCGCCCCAGAGGACGACGACGGTGTTGTCGGCCAGGCCTTGTTCTTCGAGCGCATCGAGCACCTTGCCGACCTGCCGGTCGGTGTAACGCACGCACGCGAGGTAGGCCCGTCGAGCTTGCTGCGCATCGTCGAGCGCGAGCGGGCGTGATTTCTCCCAGTCCATCTTGTACTTGTAGAACTCGCCGGAGTTCTTGTTGGCGTACCGCGACTCGATGCCCTCGCGCATTGCCGGCGGGGGCACGTCCCACTCGGCGACGGCGTCCCAGTCCTGCTTCGGCGCAACAAACGGCAGGTGCGGCTTGAAGAAGCCCAGCCCCATAAAGAACGGCTCGCCCCCGGAAGCTCGGTCTTTGAGTTCTTTGAGTTTTTCGATCGCGCGCTCGGCCATGAGACCGTCGGGCAGGTCGGTGTCTTTTTCGACGGTGAACTGCATGAGGTCGCGGTGCCCGCCGCCGTCCTCGCGGTGCTTGCCGTCGGCGTAGGCGAAGAAGACGCCCCAGCCGCGCCGCCAGGGGCCGTAGGGCGTGGCGTAGTCGTCCCAGGCCCCCGGCAGTTCTTCCCGCCCGTCGCCCTTGCCGTTGTACGCGAAGACCCTGCCGTCCGCGGTGTGCGAGATCTTGCCAATCAGCACGGTGCGGTAGCCGCTGCGCCGGAACAGCTCGGGCATCGACTGTGCGCCGGGCTGCTGCTGTTGTTTGAGCGCCGTCGGCCCGCTGTAGAGCGACGCGTTGCCGCCGCGCACCCCGCTGGTCAGCGGGCTGCGGCCGGTGAGCAGGGCGTAGCGGGAGGCGCCGCAGGTCGGCACGGCGACGAAGTGCTGCCTGAATACGATGCCGCCCTCGGCCAGGCGGTCGATGTTCGGCGTGTCTACGTAGTCGACGCCGTAACAACCCAGCTCCGGCCGCAGGTCATCGGCGGCGATGAACAAGACGTTGTAGCGGTTGTGCCCTTGATCGGGTTGTGCGCTGCAGGCGAGTGCAGCGGACGCGACAAGAATGCATGCTAGCAGGACGGTAATCGTGCGGGGGTGGCTCATCCCCCCATGATAAAAGCCCGGCACGTGAATGCGGGGCTTGTTCGTTTCATTTTAGTTGACCAGCTCACGCAGTACATCAAGGAAGAGGCGGGCAGGTTCCGGGGGTGGGGGTCAGCCCTTGATGCCGGTGACCTTCACGCGGACAAAGCCCTGGCGGTGGCCGTTGTGGCGGACGTAGCCCTTGCGGCGCTTTTTCTTCCAGATCTCGACCTTCGCGTCCCGGCCCTCTTCGAGGATGTCGGCCTCGACCGATGCGCCGCTGACGTAGGGTGTGCCGACCTTCGCGTCGCCCTCGCCGCCGACCAGGAGGATGCGGTCGAACGTGACGGTCGCGGCGTCGTCCGCGAGCTCGCGGGTGTCGATCTTGATGATGTCGCCTTCCGAGACCTTGATCTGGGTCCCGCTGTCTTCGATCACGGCGTACATGGCGTGCTCCGGGGGCTCAAGCCGTGGCCGAGCCCGATGGGGGTGTTCAGTCGAGCCACGTACTATAGCGAGATTGAAGGCGGGACGCAAAAGCCCCGACGGTGGCAAGCCGCCGGGGCACCGGGTGTTACGGCTTGCGGCTTGGGCCCTGTAACCGCGTACCCCTGTCGGCGTCGCTGCGTTACGTCCTCCAAGGAGCCCCGCATGCCCAGGTTGTTTGCCACGCCCCTGCTCGTTCTGTTCTTGTTCGTCTTTGCCGGCTCTGCCCAGGCCCAGGACCACGCCCGGGTCGTCCGCGATCCGGGCTCGGCAACGGCGGAGCAGCGGGCCGAAGCGATCGAGGCCCTGCAGGCCCAGCGGCGGCGTCCGAACCCGGAGGACCCCCTGGTCATCGCGGCGCTCGAGCGGGCCGAGACGCTCTTCGCAGACGGCCGGCCGGTCCGCGACGAGCTGGGCAAGGCCGTGCTCCGCGTCGCGCACCGGCTGTGGAACCGGCAGGACGACGCGTCGCTGGATGCGCTCACGCCCCACCCCCAGGCCGGGCGCTGGTTCGGCGAGCTGCCGGCCGACGCGCCGCGCATCGCCAGGGAAATCGGGCTCGACACCGCGGTCGGCCGCTGGCACAGCACCGGGCTCTACGCCGCGCCCGGCGAAGTGATCACCGTCACCGTGCCCGACGCGCTGGTCGGCAAGAACGTCCGCGTCCGGCTCAGCGGCCACCACGACGACCTCGGCCGACGCGGCACCTGGCGGCGCCCGCCCGGGCCGATCAGCGTCGCCAAGCGGATCGACGCCAACACCCTGCGCATCGGCAGCCGGTTCGGCGGGGCGGTATACCTCGACTTCGGCCGACGCCCGCTGAAACTCGGCACCGTCCGCGTGCAGATCAAGGGTGCCGTCGAAGCGCCGATCTTTATCGCCGGCCGGCACGACAACGACGCCTGGCAGGCCGCCCTGCGCGACAAACCCGCGCCCTACGCCGAGCTGGTCGGCGAGCGCGTCATCCTCTCCGTCCCCTCCGCCTGGGTGCGCGAGCTCGACGACGCGGCCGGCCTGGTCGCGTACTGGGACAACGTGATGAAGCTGCACGACGAGCTGGCGGGGACGGCCCACCTGCGCACCAGCCCCGAGCGGATCAACGTGGACGTGCAGATCAGCGCCGGGCTGTACCACGCCGGCTACCCGATGCAGGGCGCCCAGGGCCAGTCGCGCAACCTCGTTGACTTCGAGACCCTCAAGCAGAAAGGCACCTGGGGCTGGTTCCACGAGCTGGGCCACGAGGCGCAGCGTCGGCCGGACACCGCCTGGAGCTGGGACAACCCCTACACGTTCGACGGCTCGGTCGAGTGCACGGTCAACCTGTTCACCACCCACGCGATGGACACGCTGGGCATCACCGACCGCGGCGGCTGGTCGTGGACCGGCGACCCCGAGCAGGTCGCCCAGCGCGCCAAGCGCGGGATCGAGGGCGGCGGGTACACGCAGGTCGGCGTCGGCGAGAAGCTGGCGATGTGGCTCCAGCTCCGCGACGCCTTCGGCTGGGAGCCGATCGGCGCCTACCTCAAAACCTACAGCGACGACCAGGACGAAGACCCCGCGCGTTTGCCCAAGAACGAGCAGGCCGAGCGCGACGCCTTCGCCATGCGGATGAGCAAGGCCGTCGGCAAAAACCTCGTGCCGTTCATCCGCGACACCTGGAAGCTGCCGGTCAGCGACGAGGTCGAAGCGCAGTTGAAGGACCTGAAGGTCTGGCAGCCGGAAGGGTTTTGACGAACCCGCCGGGTAACACGCGGGGACGAACCGACGACAAGCGTATTTTGTGCAGGTCCGTGACACATGGCAGACAGCCCGCCCCCGGGTGTTACGCGGCGGCTACGCGGTGTCTGCTGCTCTATAATCCCCCCATGACCTCAGCCCCCGGAACAACGCAGGCCTCCAACAGCACGCCGCTCACCGACCTCGGCCGGGTCTGGCTTGACGGCTCACTGGTCCCGATCGAGCAGGCCACGGTCTCGGTCATGGACCACGGCGTGCTCTACGGCGACGGCGTCTTCGAGGGCATCCGCAGCTACAACGGCCGGGTCCTCAAGCTGAAGTCGCACCTCGACCGCTTCTTCGAGTCCGCCAAGGCGATCCGCATGGGCCTGCCGTACTCGGCGGACCAGCTGGCCAGCGCGATCCGCGAGACGCTCGCCGCCAACGACCGGGCCGACGGGTACATCCGCCTGTGCGCGACGCGCGGCGTGGGGACGATGGGCCTGAACCCGTTCCTCTCGCCGACGCCGAGCGTCTTTATCATCACTTGCGACATCAAGCTCTACCCGCAGGAGCTCTACGACAACGGGATGAAGGTGATCACGAGCTCGGTGATCCGCAACCACCCCGCGGCGCTTTCCCCGCGCATCAAGAGCAACAACTACCTCAACAACATCCTCGCGAAGATCGAGGCGATCGACGCCGGCTGCCTCGAAGCGGTCATGCTCAACACCCAGGGCAACGTCGCGGAGTGCACCGGCGACAACATCTTCATCGCCAAACACGGCAAACTCTACACCCCGCCCCTGCACGCGGGCATCCTCGAGGGCATCACGCGCAACCTCGTCATCGACCTGGCCGAAGGCTTGGGCCTCGAGGTCGTGCAGACGGACCTGACCCAGCACGACCTGTACACCGCCGACGAGATGCTGCTGACCGGCACCGCCGCGGAGGTCATCGCCGTGACCGAGATCGACGGCCGGCGGATCGGGTACGGCGAAAACGAAGGCAAGCCCGGGCCGCTGACGGTGAAGCTGAACCAGGCGTTCAGGGACATGCTGGCGAAGGGGGCGCCGGAGGATTGATGCATGTCCAATGGCGATCAAAACTGGCCTTTTGCAGATCCGCCAAATGTTGCTGTTTTTACTGTTCGGCAGATCATGGATCGGTCAGCATGGATTCATTACGTCTCGCATGATGAAGATGATGGTGCCTGGCAGTTCTTTGGTACTGATTCGCTATCGACAGAAGATGCTATGGTTGTCGCTCTGAGTGAAGTCATGGATATTGATTCGTCCGTTGCGTTGCTGTCGGATCTGCCTTTGGGGTGGTGTGCTTGGCGAGATCAGCCTGATGCGGAATGGAAGCGGGCGAAGCAAGAAGCTGAGTAAGCTGTAAGTCATGCCCGTTACTGAATCCTTGTCATTCCTCACCCCCGACCTGCCCGGTGTTGGCGGGGTGCTTAAAGCGCGCAACGAAGACTTCCTCGTCGAGGAGCAGCCGCTATACGAGCCGGCCGGCGAGGGCGAGCACGTCTACTTGTTTATCGAGAAGAATGGCCTGACGACGATGGACGCGGTCCACAAGATCGCGCGGGCGATGCACATGCACCGGCGGAACATCGGGCACGCGGGCCTGAAGGACAAGCACGCCGTGACCCGGCAGCACCTGTCGCTCTGGCTGCCGGGCGTCGATGACGCGGTCGTCGCCGAGGGCATCGAGCGGATCAACACGCACCAGTCACGGATCAAGGTGCTCTGGTCCGACCGCCACGCCAACAAGCTCCGGCGGGGGCACCACGGCGGCAACCGCTTCGCCATCCGCATCCGCGACGTCGAGCCGACGCACGTCGTCCGTGCCAAGCAGATCCTTGATGTGCTCGAGCAGCGCGGCGTGCCGAACTACGTCGGCGATCAGCGCTTCGGGTACCGGCAGAACTCGCACGAGACCGGCCGGGCGCTGATGCTCGGCGACTACGACCGCGTGCTGGACGGCATGCTTGGGGCCGAGTCGCCGACCGAATCCGAGTACATCCAGCAAGGCCGCGAGCGCTACCGGGCCGGCGACTTCGCCGGCGCGCTCGAGGTCTGGCCCAAGGCGCTGCGGTACGACCGGCAGCTGCTCGATGCCCTGCGGCAGGGCAAGGCCCCGGAACAGGCGGTGCTAGGGATGGACGGCTCGCAGCGGGCGTTCCTCGTCTCGGCCTGGCAGTCGGCGGTGTTCAACGAGGTCCTGCATGAGCGCGTCGCCGAAGGCACGTCAGACAAGCTGCTGCCCGGCGACCTGGCGTGGAAGCACGACTCGCGCGCGACGTTCGAGGTCGGTGAAGCGTCCTACGCAGAAGACAACGCGCCCGGCGGCCGCGTCGCGCGGGGCCTGCTCTCGCCGTCCGGCCCCTTGTGGGGTATCGACATGCCACGCGCGGCCGGCGAGCCCGGCCGCATCGAGCGCGCGGCCTTAGCCAACGCTGGCGTGACCGAAGAACAATTGCAAGGCCCGCCCAACGACCCGCACGCCGTGCCCAAGGGCGGGCGTCGACCGATGCGCATCATGCTCAAGGACCCCGACGTCTCCGGCGGCGTCGACGAGCACGGCCCATACATCAAGGCAAGCTTTGAGCTGCCCCGCGGCGCCTACGCAACGATGGTGCTCCGCGAGGTGATGAAGAGCGGGTAGAGCATCCTGCGTTAGCTGTGGCATGGCTCGGGCTCCTTCTCCCTTCCAGGGAGAAGGCGGGGGATGAGGGGTGGGCGTTGGAGTGACCGCGGCTTGTTCAGCATCTCACCGTGAATTCAACGCTGGCCCGCGCCCCAACCCTCTCCCCGGGAGGGAGAGGGAGCCAAAGCGGGCATGCCGGAAAAGATGCAAGTTGCTCTAAGACCCCTGCACCTTCGGCACGCCCTTGCCGTCCACCAGCCAGAGGAACGCGAACAGACCGCGCCGCTTGGGCGGGACGATCAAGCGTACGAGCAGCCGCGCAACCGGCCGGCCCAGCCACACCGCGCCCAGCCCCGCCACGAGGGCGACAGCCTCGATCGCCACTGCGCACACCAGGTGCCAGCGCATCAGGTCCACCGTAACCAGCCGCCAGGCGTACAGCTCGCGCCAGATCAGGCCGTGGAAGATGAAGATACCGATCAACGGCCAGCCGCACGCGAACAGGACGTACCCCCACCGGGGCCAGTGCGGCATCGCGACGACCGTGATGGCCGTCATCACCGCGCCGATCGCGCCGGCGAGCGCCAGGAAGATCGCGGCGATCAGCGCGTCTTCGTCACGCATGGGGCGCAGGTCCCACACGCTGTTGGTGTAGAACCCGGGGCTGCCGGGGCTGCCGGCGATGTAGTTGTGGTTCTGGAGCCGGTCGTTGGCGGCGAGCTGGTTGAGATCGACCTCTTGAAGATCGACCCACTGCGTGCGGATCTCGCCGGACACGACCGCCAGACCCGTGACCCCGCCGACCGACCAGCCGATGAGGTTCAGCCAGATGGCGAACCAGCCCAGCCAGATCACGACAACCAGCATGCGGAACCAGGCGCGGTGCGCGGTGGTGAGCGCGTTGGCCGGCTCGTACGCGCCGCACTCCGGGCAGCGGCACAGCAAGAGCCGCGTGGTCGGGTCCCGCCGGACGGCCTGCTGCCGCAGGTTGTAGCCACAGCCCTCGCAGTACCGGTCCATCTCGACGACACCGGTCTGCTCAAGGTCTTCAAACTTCGGCGCGGGCCCCGGCGGCGCTGGATCGTTTTGCATCCGGGATACGGTAGGGCAATCGCCGGGGCGGGACAACGTGTTTGTCGGCCGCGTTGCCCGGTTGGGCGATCCGATTACAATGTGCAGTTCTACGAAAACCCCGGAACAACAAGAAAAGACTCATGAAAGCCAACGACCTCAAGCCCGGCAAGGCCATCAACCAGGACGGCCAGATCTGGATCGTCACCAAGACCGAGCACGTCAAGCCCGGCAAGGGCGGCGCGTTCGTCCAGGCCAAGATCAAGTCCATGAAGACCGGCAGCGTCCAGGAAAAACGCTTCCGCTCGTCCGATGAGGTGGACGGCGTGACGCTCGACCGCCGGGAACTCGAGTACCTCTACACCGACGGCAGCGGCGCGATCTTCATGGACTGCGAGACCTTCGACCAGTCCACCGTGCCCGAGGACGTGCTCGGCGACGCGCTGAAGTACTGCAAGCCCAACGAGCGGATCGTCGGCCTGCACTTCGAGGGCAACGTGCTGAGCGTCGAGCTGCCCAGCCAGGTTGAGCTGGAAGTGACCGACGCGCCGCCGGGCGTGAAGAACGCGACCGCGACGAGCGTGATGAAGGAGGCGACGACCGAGACCGGCCTGGTCGTCAAGGTGCCCGAGTTCATCAATATCGGCGACCGGATCAAGGTCAACACCGACACCGGCGAGTACATGTCGCGGGCGTGATTGTCTGGATGCATGGGCAATAGCCGCGACGCTACGCGTCGCAGGTGTGTTATCTTGCATTTATCACGCTGATCCGGCGAGGCGTAGCCTAGCGGCTGTTGTTTAGGCTATTCAAGCATGTGCGGACGCTACCAGCTCAAGACCGAGGCGGGCCGCTTGGCCGAGTTGTTCCACGCGCTGCGCGTCGAGGGCGCGGACTTGGTCGTGCCGCGGTACAACATCGCGCCGGGCACACCGGTGTTGGTCGTGCGCGACACGCCGACCGGCCGCGCGATCGAGCACGTCCGCTGGGGCCTGGTGCCCGGCTGGGCGGACGACCCGAAGATCGGCAACAGGATGATCATGGCACGCTCGGAGACCGCGGCGGTCAAGCCCGGTTTCCGTGGCGCGATGAAGTACCGACGATGCATCGTGCCGTGCTCGGGGTTTTACGAGTGGAAGCAGATCAACACGAAGACCAGGCAGCCACACCACATCACCGTCGAGGGCGTTGACGCGTTCGGCCTCGCGGGCCTGTGGGAGCGTTGGCAGGACCCGGCGGGGAACGAGCTGGAAACTATGGCGATCCTCACCTGCGCGCCCAACGAGATGCTCGCCGACCTGCACGACCGCATGCCCGTGATCCTCCCGCCGACCGACTACGACGCGTGGCTCGACACCGGTCAGCAGGACGAGCACCGCGCCGCCCGTCTGCTCCGGCCTTTCCCGGCGGAGAAAATGGCGGCGTGGCCTGTCAGTCATCACGTCAACAAAGGCGGCAATGAGGGCGAGCGCTGCATCGAGCCGGCCGGCCAGCAGGGCTTGTTCGGTTAGAGCGGGGCAGGGCGAGGCTCCCCGCCGAACCGGGCAGGTATCGAGATGCGCGGCACCGGCAAGAGCGGCTCCAGGCGCTTCATCTCCTTGAACGGGCGTTGCACCGATCAGTCAGTTCGAGTGTAATTGCACACAATGTTTCGGCGTTGATCTCATGGTGTTTCGATTGCTATCTCTCGCTGGAGTCTGACATGCGTTACACGCTGCCCTTCGTGCTCGCCCTGTTCCTGTTCGCGACCACGCCCGCCTTCAGCCAGGAGCAGGGCGGCCTGGACACCGACGGCCTGGACACCGAGCCCGGCCTTCGGCTTCAGGTCTATTGGATCGGCAACCAGTTCAAGAACAAGAACGCCCGCCTGGCCGTGCAGCCCGGCGCGTCGGCCAACGTTGATCTGACCGTGCCGGGCGTCGAGGTCAAGGCAGACGCCGTCTTCCAGGACGACCAGGCGATCACCGAGAAGAAGGACGAGAAGATCACCGGCGAGTACATCGCCGAGTGGTCCGGCTGGCTGAAAGTGTCGGAGACGGGACGCTATCGATTTGAATTCAACACACAGGCGAAAGTGCAGCTCAACATCGGCGACTACGCGATCGACCCAAACACCGTCGCGGTGGCGCTGAACGAGGGCTGGTACCCGCTGAGCCTGATCCAAATCGTCAAGGAAGATACGGACAAACCCATCGCGCTGACATGGGCCAGGGACAGTGGGAAGCACGCTGCGATCCCAACCAAGCAATTGCTCGCGCCCAGGTTCTACTTCCGCCCAACCCAGAGCGGCACGAAGGAGCTTTTGCAAAAGGGCGCCCGCCCGGGCCTGGGCCGGAAGCTGGTCTCGGTCCACCCCGGCTACCGGCTGACCAACATCCGGCCGAACGGCATGGAGATGCCTGTCGGGGGCTTAAGCATGCTCTCGGATGGCCGATTGGTTGTCGCACGCTTCGAGGCGCGCAGCCTGAAGGCCCCTTCGCCGACCAAAGAGCCCAACGGCGAGCTCTGGCTCATCACCAACCCCGACGCGGACGACCCGGCGGAGGTCAAGGGCGAGAGGATCGCCGAGGGGATGTTCGAGCCGTCCGGCGTGCAGGTGATCGATGATGTGATCTACGTTAGCCAGCGCAGCGAGCTGAGCAAGTTCGTCTACAACGAATCGACCGAGCAGTGGGACAAGTCCGTCGTCGCGAGCGGCTGGGACACCAACGATTTCCACCAGATCAGCGCCGGCCTGCCGTGGGTCCCCGGGCCGACCGCGGACCACCCCGGGTTTTTCTATATGTCCCGCGGGGCCGGGCTGGGCAAGAACCAGAACCCGCCGAACCACGGCTCGGTCTGGAAGATCGATTTGAGCAAGCCCATCGGCGAGAACATCGAGGTGCTCACCGGCGGGCACCGCACGCCCAACGGCCTGGGCCTGAACAAGGCCGGCGAGTGCTTTGTCATCGACAACCAGGGCGGCTGGACCCCGGCCAACGAGATCAACCACGTCCAGAAGGGCCACTTCTACGGCTTCTACCAGCGGCACAACCCGCCCAAGGCCTACGGCTCGCCGTTCCAGCCCGAAGAAAGAGATGGCGTCACCGGCGTGACCAAGGCCGCGATCCAGCTGCCGCAGGACGAGATCGGCAACTCGCCGACCGAGCTGCTCTTGTTCCCCGACGGGTTCGGGTTTGACGGCCAGCTCGCGCTCGCCGACATGCGCTACGGCGGGCTCAACCGCGTGCACCTCGAAGAAATCAACGGCGTCTGGCAGGGCTGCGTCATGCGGTTCACCCAGGGCCTGGAAGCCGGGCCAAACCGCATCTTCTTCGGGCCCGACGGCTCGCTGTACGTCGGCGGCATCGGCGGCCACCACGCGGGCACCTGGGCCTGGCACGACCCCAACCGCGGCAAGCGGCGGACATTCCAGGGCCTCGAGCGCCTCACGCCGACCGGCCAGAGCGTCTTCGAGATCCACCACATGACCGCGACCCCGGACGGTTTTGAACTGCACTTTACCCAGCCGGTTTCGAAGCAAACGCTGGAAGAACCCGGCGCGTACAAGCTCGCGCAGTGGACGTACAAGCCCACAAACAAGTACGGCGGGCCGAAGATCGATCGCCACAGCTTAGAGGTTGCCGCCGCAACCGCGTCTGACGACGGCAAGCGTGTCACGCTGAGGATCAACGGCCTCAAGGAAGGCTACGTCGTCCATCTCAAGACCGACCCGCTGTCAACGGCCGGCAGGGCGATCTGGTCCGGCGAGGTGTGGTACACGCTCAATGAGATCCCGGAGTAGAACAGCACAAACGGCGGATTGATTTGTCGTCGCCTGCAAGGCGACGCGACCGTGTGTATTGCGATCATTTCAACACGGTTAGCCTGACACGTCGCCTTGCAGGCGACGGCTAACGCAAGCCACACTGCTTCATCCCGCGGTGTCCACCACCGCCAGCACCTGCAGCGGGCCTTTGGATTCGACGACACCGCCGGGGGTCTCGACGGTGATAGCAAAGGCGGCCGCATCACGCGCGATGAGTTTGGCGTCGATGGGGACGATGACCTCGCCAGTGGTCGCGATGTCGAAGACCCCGCCATCGATGCGGTTCGTGTTTTCAATGTTGATGTCGCGTGAGCCGTCAACGATCCAGAGCTGGTACTGCGTCTTGGTCGGGTCGTTAACGGGCAGACCGGCGAGCTTCATGTAGCCGGCTTGTTCATCGCTGTTCCAGATGACTTCACCAGTGCAGTTCGCGTACTGCTCGTCGGCGTCGCCGCCTGCGAAGCCCCACGCCGCCTTGACGGTGCTGCTTTCATTGGCGAGCGCGTCGTACTGCTCGGCCAGCGTCGGCTCGGGTGTTGGCGTGGTCGTGCCTGTGGGCTGGTTCGGCTGCAACAGGACGATGCACAGCGCGACCAATGCCGCGACGGCGGCGTACCAGCCGAACGCACGGCCATCGGTCCAGGAGAGGGGCGCTCCGGCGCCGGACTGTTTCGCGGGCGTCGGCGAGTCGGCGAGCTTCAGCGGCGGGGCGGCTTGTGTTGTTGCACGATCCGCCGGTGCGGATGCGATCAGTTTCTTGCGCAGCGTCGCGGGCAACGCTTCGCTCTGGCCCGGTTTGCTGAGCGCAAGGTCGACCGCCGTCGCCGCGAGCTCGTACGCCTCGGCCTCGAAGCGCAGCGCCGGGTTGCGTTCGAACGCGGTCGCCAGCTCCGCCGCGTCCTGCGGGCTCAGGCCCTGCGTCGCGGCATCGACCATGAGCTGGTCCAGGCGCTCCGGGTTGTTGGGGTTCGTCGTGCTCATGCCTGCACCCCGCTCTGGCTGGGGATGCCCATCGCCTGCCGGACCTTGATCAGCCCCCGCCGAATATGCGTCTTCACGGTGCCCAGCGGCAGCTGCATCACTTCCGCGATTTCCGCGTGCGTCAGCCCGTCGAGGATCGACCGGCGGATCACCTCGGGCTGGGGCGGGTCCAACTCATCGATCGCGCCCAGCACCGCCGTTGCTTGTTCTTCGTCCGCCAGGCGGTCGCTGGATTCATGCTCGGGCTCGGGCGAGGCATCCAGCGGCCGGGTCTCGGGCCGCCGGCCCTGCTTGCGCAGCCGGTCGATCATCCGCCGGCGGGCGACCATCGCGATAAAGGTCGATTCGCCGGCGACCGCGGGGTCATACCGCTCGGCGGACTGCCACAGCGCGATAAAGGTGTCCTGGACCGCGTCCTCGGCCTCGGCCGAGCGGCCGAAGTACCGCCGGGCCAGCGACCAGACCAGCCCGCCGTATGTGTCGATCACCGCGGCCACCGCCTGCCCGTCGCCTTTGGCGACCTGCTGCAACAGATTGGGGTCGGGGGTGTGGGTCATCATTTGGGCCCGAATCGGATCCACCGCAGCGTGAGGGTTCGTCCCTACGAGTGCCGCGTTGTCGTGGTGGATCGCCGTCATCTTATGTTCCGAGTCCCGTCAACGCGAGTGTTCCAGCTATCGATCTATAAAAGGTGCCGAGCGCATGCAAGGTGGGGGTAAACCTGTGCATACGCCCGACATCATGAAAAGGCCGGGCCGCCGGGGGTGGAGCGGACCGGCCCAGGGGGTAATATCAGTCCTTGGGCAGGATGACCTGGTCAATCACGTGGACGACGCCGTTAGTCGTGTCGATGTCGGCGTGGATCACGGTGGCGTGGTCAACCATGACCTTGCCGTCCTTGTGAGCGATCGTGACCTTCGAGCCCTGCACGGTCTTGGCCTGGCCCGCGGAGATCGCGTCGGTCGCGTAGACCCGGCCGGGCACGACGTGGTACGTCAAGACCGCCTGCAGCTTCGCCTTGTTCTCCGGCTTGAGCAGCGACTCAACCGTGCCCTTGGGCAGCTTGGCGAACGCGTCATCGGTCGGGGCGAACACGGTAAACGGGCCGTCGCCCTGCAGCGTCTCGATCAGCTCCGCTGCGCCGAGGGCCGCGGCGAGGGTCTTGAACGAACCCGCCTCGACCGCGGTGTCGATGATGTCCTTGGTCGAAGGCATAATGACCGCGTCGATGACGTGGATCGTGCCGTTGCTGGTGCCGATATCCGTCTTGACGACGTTGGCGCCGTCGATCTGCACGCCGTCATCCGTGCTCAGGTCCAGCTTCTGACCATTAAGCGTGACCAGCTTGTCGGCCTTGACGACATGCTCGGCCTTGAGGTCGCCGGGCACGACGTGGTAGGTCAGGATCGCGGTGAGCAGCGCCTTGTTCTCCGGCTTGAGCAGCGTCTCGACCGTGCCCTCGGGCAGCGCGGCAAAGGCCTCGTCGGTCGGGGCGAAGACGGTGAACGGCCCGTCACCCTTCAGGGCGTCGATCAGGTCCGCTGCTTCGAGCGCCGCTGCGAGCGTTTTGAACGATCCAGCGGCGACGGCGGTATCGACGATGTCCATCTCCGCAGCGACAGTGTGGGCCTTGTCGCTGGACGGGCAGGGCTTACTCTTGCACGGTGCGCCCGCAAATGCAGGCGAAACAGCAAAAACGCCGGCGGCGGTGAAAGCGGTCAGGGTCTGGGTCAGTCGTGAACGTTGCATGGTGCGTCTCCGGGTTGGGGGTTGGGATCCGAGTAACGCTGAACGTTTCGACCGTTTTATTCTATCGGATTCATCGCGGAGTGCAAATCAGTGATTTTGCAATTTTGCGAGGCCGGAACCACCAGGCGGGCGCTGAGGGCAAAGAGCGGGGCGTCCGATAGCGTTCGGCGGGCAGATCAGAACGGATTCGCCAGCCGTCGTGACCCGCGGCCAGTCCGTGGACCGAGCACAAAAAAACGGCGGACCCGAAGGCCCGCCGTCTTGCTTGGTTCGATCCGGATGAGGTGTCGCTGGTGATTTACCAGCGGCCGCCGCCACCGCCGCCGCCACCGCCGTAGCCCCGGCCACCACCACCGCCGCCGCCGCGCGGTTCACGCGGGCGTGCTTCGTTGATGTTGAGGGTGCGGCCTTCGAATTCCTGCCCGTTGAGGGCCTCGATCGCTTCCTTGCCGCCCTCGTCGTTCATGGTGACAAAGGCGAATCCGCGCGGCCGGCCGGTCTCCCGGTCGGTGATGATCGCGACTTCCTGCACCTCGCCGTAGTTGGAGAAAAGCCCTTCGAGCGATTCCTGGGTCGTGCGGAAGTTCAAGTTACCAACATAGAGTTTCATCGTGAAGCTCCTGACAGTCTCGAGGCTGATCGCTGCTGCCGGACCGTCCGACGTTGCTTCACGAGCGTCTCAAACTGTAGCCAAAACGTGGGGATCAGCGTCCCCGGTGGGATTATTGCTGAGGATTGTACCCGATCGGCGGCAAAATAGACAAACCCTTTTGTTGAGATTCGGTGGGGCAAGGCCCGACAGCCCCAACAAGCCCGCGGCGTGCCGGCTTTGCGGCACGCCGCGGGGGTCGAACACACGCCTTGATCGCCCACTCAGAATCCTCGTAAAGCCTTGTATTTCATGCGATTGATACGGATCCGCCCGATCCATGCTTGGCCGCGTGTCCCCGTCGTGGTAGGCTGTTTTTCTCGTTTCCGACTGTTTTTATAAGGCTTACGACATGGTCTACAACCGATTCATCGTGGCCCTCTCGGCCGTCCTGCTCCTCTTCGCCCTACCCACGATCGCCCAGTACGGGCCCGGCGCCAACCCCGGCGGCGGCGGGGCGGACGCGCCCCCGGCCGGCGGCAAGATGGACGTGCCCGAATACATCAAGCCCGGCTTCCAGCTGCTGTACATGTCCGCCAGCTCCACCGAGAACACCGACCCGAACAAGGTCGGCTCGGCGGGGATGGGCTTTACCGAGTACACCATCATC
>JANQKT010000055.1 GCA_028280965.1 Phycisphaeraceae bacterium | reverse complement strand
TCACGCGGGACGCTGCGCGTCGCCCGCGAAACGCCTCACGACTTGTGCTTCTCGCGGTACTCCCCCGGTGTCATCCCCGTGTGCTGGCGGAAGACCTGGTGCAGGTACTGCGGGCTGGCGAAGCCGGCCTGCTCGGCGATCTGGCGCATCGAGAAGCCGCTGTGGGCCAGCAGCTCCTTGACGCGTTGCAGCCGGACGCGTTGGATCTCGTCGAGGATCGAGCGTTTGAGGTGTGTGCTGAATGCTTTCTCGAGCGTCCGCCGGGACACGTCGGTCGCAGTGACGATCTCGCTGATGCTGAGCGAGCGGTGGAAGTGGTCCCAGATAAAGCGCAGCGCCTTGGCGACCTGCGGGTCGGGCAGCGCGAGGATGTCCGAGCTCTTGCGCGTCACAACGCCCGACGGCTCGACCCGAAGCGGATCGGGGATCGGCGCCCCCGGGAACTGCATGCGTTCTGCGAGCAGTTTGGCGCCCAGGTAGCCGCGGGTCTCCAGGTCGTGCTTGACGCTGCTCAGCGGGACGGCGACGCAGTCGCAGACCAGCTCGTCGTTGTCCACGCCGACCACCGCGACCTCTTCGGGGATCGACAGCCCCGCGTGCAGGCAGGCGTTGATGATGTGGCTGGCCTGGTAGTCGTTGTAGGCGAACACCGCCAGGGGCTTGGGCAGTTTCCGGATCGCGTTGACAAGCCAGTCCCGCCGCTCGGTCCAGTCCCGGTCGGCGACGAGCGTGCCGTGCTGCCTGCCCTCGGCCCAGATGAGGTTGGTGCACTGCGCGAGGTTCAGGCCCTCGTCGTTGAGCGTCTTGAGGAACCCGGTCCGCCGTTCGAGCGCGGTGCGGTTCTCGTGCACGGCGTACCAGGCGAAGTGCTCGAAGCCGCGCTCGATGAAGTGCATCGCCGCCAGCCGGCCGATCGCTTCGTGGTCGCCGACGACGCGCGGCAGGGGGAGGTCGGCCCGGACCATGTTGAGGTCAACCGTCGGGGCGCCGATCTGCATGACGAAGTCGGTCAGCTCGTCGCGTTCGGTCAGCGCGGTGAGGACGCCGTCGCCCTCCCAGCCCTGCGGGATCACCCCCCCGTAGGCCATCTCGGCGACCAGGTGCCAGCCGTTCTCGCGGGCGAAGCGCGCGACGCCGCGGTGGGTGCCGTGCTGGTACGAGCCGAGGGCGAGGAGGACGGAAGGCTGTTGTTTCATGGCAATGCGGTTTAAGGGTGGAGTCTGACCTGATATTGTAATCTGTATCGTTGTTTAGTAAAGATTTAGCGGTGCGTGATAATGCATTCAGGCCTGGATATCGCGTTTTCATGAGCTTTTTTTACGCAATGATGGCGGATTATCTCAGATATTGCGCGATTTTTAAGCCCCCACAGCGTCTTTCGATATCTCTCGATCTTTGAACGCGAGGTATGCTTTCGCCATCATGAAAGGCGGCGCGGATGAGTGATATGCAGCAGTTCGACCTGACCGGCCGTGTGGCCATCGTTATCGGCGGCACGGGCGTGCTCTGCGGCGAGATGGCCCGCGGGCTCTGCTCGGCCGGGGCGACGGCGGTGCTCGTCGGGCGGGACGCGGCCAAGGCCAAGTCGAATCTCGAGAGGATCGCGGCGGGGAAGGACAATTCCGGGGGCGGCGGGGCGGCCTTCGAGGCGTGCGACGCGACGAGCAAAGACGCGATCCAATCCCTGCTCGATCGCGTGATCGACCGCTTCGGCCGGGCGGACATCCTCATCAACGGTGCGGGCGTCAACGCCGCGACGCCCTTCCTCGACATCGCCGAAGACGAATGGGACCGCATCCTCGCGGTCAACGTGAAGAGCGTCGTCTTCGCCTGCCAGGTCTTCGGCCGGCACTGGCTCGATAGCGGCAAGCCCGGCTCCATTATCAACCTCGGCTCGGCGTCGGGCGTGACCCCGCTCAGCCGGGTCTTCACCTACTCGGCGTCCAAGGCCGCGGTCCACAACCTCACCAAAAACCTCGCCCGTGAATGGGCCGACCCGGACCCCGGCAAGTGCATTCGTGTGAATACCCTGGTGCCCGGCTTCATCCCCGCAGAGCAGAACAAGAAAGTGCTGACGCCCGAGCGGGTCGGGCAGATCATGGGCCACACGCCGATGGCGCGCTTCGGCACGCCGGACGAACTGGTTGGCGCGACACTGCTGCTAGCGTCGGACGCCGGGCGGTTCATCACCGGCGCGGAGTTGGTGGTCGATGGCGGCTTCAACGCGATGACGATTTAGCGTCTAGCGTGTACGGCCCGGGGTCCAGGCCTCGATGATTTGCTGCAAACCACACCTGTATTCGCCGACTATTTATGATGAAGTGCTGCTTCGTCTTCAGGACACTTTTTCGCCTAGACGCTAGGCCCTACACGCCAGACGCTACACATGCCCTTCCTCGACGACAACTTCCTCCTCACCAACGACACCGCCCGCCGGCTGTACCACGACGTCGCCGCGCACCAGCCGATCTACGACTACCACTGCCACCTCGACCCGGCGGACATCGCTTCCAACCGCGTCTACGACAACCTCCATGAAATATGGCTCGAAGGCGACCACTACAAGTGGCGCGCGATGCGGGCCAACGGCATCGACGAGCAGCTCATCACCGGCGACGCCGACCCCTACGACAAGTTCCTCGCCTGGGCGCAGACCGTCCCGTACACGCTCCGCAACCCGCTGTACCAATGGACGCACCTCGAGCTGCGGCGGTACTTCGGCATCGACACGCTGCTCAACGCCGACACCGCCCCGGGGATATGGGAAGAAGCAAGCCGGCAGCTCAAAGAGCTTCCGACCCACGCGATCTTTGAGAAGTTCAACGTCGCGCTGGTCGGCACGACCGACGACCCGGCCGACCCGCTGGACTATCACGAAGCGATCGGGCCGCTCGGCATCGATACCAAAGTGGTGCCCACGTTCCGGCCGGACAAGGCGATGGACCTGACAAACCTGGGCGCCTTCAATGCGTACATCAACAAACTGCTCAAGACCGCCGGCCGGGGCATCCAAACGCCGGACGATCTGCTGGCGATCCTGGACGACCGGCACGCCGCGTTCCACGAGGCCGGCGGGCGCTTGTCGGACCACGGCCTGTCCGCGCTGCCGGACGCCGGCTGCAACGATGTCGAGTTCAAGCACATCATGAGCAACGCGCTGCGCGGCGAGGCGGTGACGCGCCATGAGCGACAAAAAATCACGGCGTACATGATGCGCTTCTTCGCCGGCCTGAACCACGAGCGCGGGTGGGCGATGCAGCTGCACCTCGGGCCGATCCGCAACGTCAACACCGGTCTCTATAACCGGCTCGGCCCGGACATCGGCTGCGACTCGATCGGCGATGCGCAGCAGGGCCACGGCCTGATGCGCCTGCTCGGCACGCTGTCCGCCGAAGGCAGGCTGCCCAAGACCGTGCTCTACAACATGAACCCGAACGACAACTATTTGTTCGCCACCATGGCGGGCAACTTCCAGAGCGCACCGACACCGGGCAAGATCCAGTTCGGTTCGGGCTGGTGGTTCCTGGATCAGAAAGACGGCATGACCTGGCAGCTCAATGCGCTTAGCAATATCGGATTGCTGTCACGTTTCGTCGGCATGCTCACCGACTCGCGGTCGATGATGTCCTACCCCCGGCACGAGTGCTTCCGGCGGATCCTTTGCAATCTGATGGGCGCGGATGTCGAGAGCGGCGAGCTGCCGGACGATCCCGGGATGCTCGACAAGCTCGTCGCGGACGTGTGCTTCAACAACGCGCGGGACTACTTCGGGATCGAGCTGGATCCGAGATACAACTGAGAACAATGATTGATTTAAAGCAAGACGCCAAGTACGCGATGGTCCTCCCCACCAGCATGGGCCTGCGGCTCACGCCCGGGCACGGCCAGCCGTTCCACTGCTCGGACACGTTCAGGCTCCAGGTCACCAGCGCCGAGTCGAACGTCGGCAGCGTCGCGTCGTACCTGGGGCTAAACGTCAAGGTCCTGACCGCGTTCGTGAAGGGCAGCCCGGTCTCGCGGCTGATCCGGGACAACCTCGGCCACCGCGGGATGAGCTTCGAGGGCCCGGAGCTGGAGCAGGGCGGGCCGTGGGGCTTCCGCCACCAGATCAACATGGCCGACTCGGGCGCCGGCCCGCGCGGCCCGCGGGTCGCCAACGACCGGGCCGGCGAGGTCGGGCGTGAGCTGAGCGCGGAGCACTTCGGCCTGGACCGCATCTTTGGGCAGGAGGGCGCGCAGCTCGTGCACCTGTCGGGCCTGATCGCTGCGCTGTCGCCGAAGACGAGCCGGTTTTGCGTCGAGCTCGCGCGCAAGGCGAAAGACAGCGGTACGCGCATCGCCTTTGACCTAAACCACCGCGCCTCGTTCTGGGAGGGGCGCGACAAGGAGCTGCGCGAGGCTTTCACCGAGATCGCGTCCTTGGCCGACATCCTGATCGGCAACGAGGAGGACTTCCAGCTCTGCCTGGGGATCGAGGGCCCGGAGGCGGGCGGCCAGGGGATCGCGGCGAAGATCGATGGGTTCAAGCAGATGATCGGCCGGGTGAAGGCCCAGTTCCCCGGCGCGTCGCTGTACGCGACAACGCTGCGCGAGGTCGAGAGCGCTAACGCGCATTATTGGGGCGCGGTCGTAAACGCCGGGGACGACTGGGAGGTCATCGAGCCGCGCGCGATCGGCGTGGTCGACCGCATCGGCGGGGGCGACGGGTTCGTCGGCGGGCTGCTGTACGGCGTCCTCAAGGGCTGGCCGTTGGACAAGTGCTCGCAGTTCGCCTGGGCCAGCGGCGCGCTCGCCGCGACGCTGTTGACCGACTACGCCCAGCCCGCGGATGAAGAGCAGGTCTGGTCCATCTGGGAAGGCAACGCGAGGGTGAGGCGGTAACGGCCGGCTGGTTTTGCCCCCCCCTCCCAGGGAGAGGGCTGGGGTGAGGGTCCGGTGTTGTATTCACGATGGAACAGATAGGAAGCCGTGGGTTTGTTGAACGCCCCACCCTCACCCCCCACCCTCTCCCTGGGAGGGAGAGGGAGCCCAAGCCATGCCGAACATTCTGACTACTGGCAGCGCAACACAGGCCATCGACCGGGCGGCGCTCGAAGCGCACCTGGACGACTACGCCGCTTCGTACATCGACGCGAAGGGCGTGAAGCGTCTGCTCATCATCCCGCCCGACCACACACGCCTGAACTCGATGGCCGGCGAGATCACCGCGTACCTTTGGGATCGGCTCAGCGACCGAATCCACATCGACATCCTGCCCGCGCTGGGCACGCACGTGCCGATGGCCGAAGCGCAGTGCGAACGCATGTTCGGGTCGGGCGTGCCCTTCGATCGCATCCTCCCGCACCGCTGGCGCGACGACCTGCGCGTGCTCGGCGAGCTGCCGGCCGGGTACCTGAGCGAGCTCTCCGCGGGCAAGCTCGACCAGCCGATGCAGGTCGCGGTCAACAGGCGGCTCTTCGAGGGCGACTACGACCTGATCTTGTCCATCGGCCAGGTCGTCCCGCACGAGGTCGTCGGGCTGGCAAACTACACCAAGAACATCATGATCGGCGTCGGAGGCAAGGACACGATCGACAAGAGCCACTTCCTCGGCGCGGTGTGCGGGATGGAGTCCATCATGGGCCGCGGCGACACGCCGGTCCGCCGGGCGCTGAACACGGCGTTCGACCGCTACGTGCGAGATGTGCTCGCGGTCCACTTCATCCTCACGGTCATCGGCCCGGACGAGCGGCACAACAACGTGCTGCGCGGTCTGTATATCGGCGACGACGACACGGCGTTCGAGGCCGCGGGGGCGTTGTCCAGACAGGTCAACTTCGATGTGCTTGATGAACCGATCGATCGGTGTGTCGTCTACCTCGACGCCGAGGAGTTCCACACGACCTGGCTGGGCAACAAGGCCATCTACCGCACGCGCATGGCGATGGCGGATGGTGGCGAACTGATCATCCTCGCCCCGGCGCTCAGGGGTTTCGGCGAGGACCCCGAGATCGACAAACTGATCCGCCGGCACGGCTACTTCGGCACCGACCACACGCTCGATGCGATCGAAGAAGACCCTGTGCTGGCCGGCAACCTGTCCGCCGCGGCGCACCTGATCCACGGCACGAGCGAGGGGCGGTTCCGGGTCACGTACTGCCCCGGCGACGGCGTGACGCGCGACGAGATCGAGTCGGTCGGCTTCGCCTATCGGCGGTACGAAGACGCCGCTGCGGAGTACGACCCGCTGAGTCTGACCACCGGCCACCACACCGCGGCGGACGGCCGATCGTTTTTCTACATCGCCAACCCGGCGCTGGGTCTTTGGGCGGCGAAGGCGCGGCTGGGGTAGAGCACTTTGCATCTTTTCTGGCGGGCCTGCCTTGGCTCCCTCTCTCTTTCGGGGGGAGGGTTGGGATGAGGCCCCAGCTCAGCATTGATATAGAAACTGAGAGATTGCCGCGATCTGTTTGACGCCCGACCCTCATCCCCCGCCTTCTTCCTCGAAGGGAGAAGGAGCCCGAACCATTCCACAAATGGCGGCAGAAGCTCTGAGCGGCAAGCCGCTTGCAGCCTGTGCCGGGCGCTCTACAATCTTGCTCTTGCCTGAGCCCCGGCCGTGTGCCCGAGTGGACCAAGGGGGCGGATTGCAAATCCGCTAGCGTAAGCTATCGAGGGTTCGAATCCCTCCGCGGCCTCTTCAGATAACCCCCGTGTAGAGCGGGGGTTATCTTTTGAAAAGATATTAGGCAAGGCCGTGATTTCGTCTGAACACGCCGAGTTGCGTCCAAGACTGCGTCTACTTTCAGGTTCAGTTTGGGGTCGATTGCTGTATCGGCAAGCAAATAGCCCGCCCGCCGAAGAACTCGACGGACGGACCGTGCGTGGCGGGTGTATGAGCGGTTTGGGTCATGGCGATTGGGCTTGTACGTGCACGACGAGTTCGGGCTGGTTAGCCAGTGTTGTCTTGATCCTGACCGTTGCCTGCTGGCCATCGGCGAGTGTCTTGTCGGTTGCGAGCGAGAGTTGCACGGCCCGCCCGGGGCCGATGGCGTCTGGCGGGACCGAGAGGCGGACACCGGGATGGTCTGACAGCGCGTAGATCAGCTTGGCCGGCTCCGATCCTTCGTTGGTGATGGTGAAGGCTGTGGCACGGCTTGCTCCGGGGGCCACGATGAAGGTCTCAGTGTCCACGGAGAGCGGCAGTCCCAGCTGTGCATCAATGGTGAGCCATTCTTCGATTCGCTGATCACCCCGCATGCCGATGACTACCAGGTCCTGGCGGTAGTGCAGTGTCTTTTCCGGCGCGTCGAACCGGATGCGGATTTGAACGGCCTGGCCGGCCTGTACCTCCTCGGGCAGATCGACGGCCTGGACACAGG
>JANQKT010000052.1 GCA_028280965.1 Phycisphaeraceae bacterium | reverse complement strand
GCCCGCCGCTCGCTTATCGCCCACCCCACCGCGTGGTACCGCTACCGTTTCGCTGCCGGTGGCGAGCTGATCGGGCTGGGCCGCCCGCTGACGGGCAATCTCTTCGACGATCTCCGCGCGTTGCTGGACGATCCCGAACTGCCCGGTCGCTGGTTCGGGTACCTCGGTTACGAGATCGCCTATCTCATCGAGCCGGAAAAGCTCGGCCCGCCGCCGGATTATCACCGCTGGCCGATCGTCGAATTGGCCTATTGTCCCCGGTTTGAATTGCTCGATGTCGCCGAGCCGACCGAGCCCCGTCGTTTCGACGGTTTCGATCCCGTTTTACCCGACGCGGGCTTCACGCCCGATGGCTACCGCCGGGCCGTGGCCGATTGCATCGACTACATCGCCGCCGGCGACGTGTTCCAGGTGAATCTCACGCAGATGCTGACCAGCCAATACGTCGGCTCGCCGCGTGACCTGTTCGCCCGCCTCGCCGCGGTCAGCCCCGCCTGGTACGGCGCGTACTTCGAGTGTTTCGACGATACTGACAATTCAGCCCCGTCCCGCGCGGTCGTCTCCACCTCGCCGGAATTGTTCCTGGAGATGCGCGGCCGGGACGTCATCACCCGCCCCATCAAGGGCACGCGTCCCGGCACCACCCCGCCCCAAGAGCTGCGCGACAGCCTCAAGGACGAAGCCGAGTTGAACATGATCGTCGACCTGATGCGTAACGACATCGGCCGGGTCTGTGACTACGGCTCGGTCCGCGTGACCGAACCCCGCGTCATCGAGTCTCACCCCACCGTGCACCACGGCGTGGCGACCATCACGGGCCGATTGCACGAATCGATGCACCTGATCGACCTGCTCAAGGCGACGCTGCCCGGCGGATCGATCACCGGCGCCCCCAAGGTCCGCGCGATGCAGATCATCCGCGAGCTGGAACCGGGCGCACGCGGGCCATACTGCGGTTGCATCGGGTACCTCTCCAGGGACGACGCCTGCCTGAACATCGCCATTCGCACGATGCTGCTGACGCGCGACGGCGCGTCCGCCGACGGCCGACCCCGCTACCGCGTCGACTGCGGCGTGGGCGGCGGCATCGTCGCCGACTCCACCCCCGACGACGAATACGACGAGACCCTCACCAAGGCCCGCGCCATGCTCACCGCTCTCTCGCCGGACGTTATAATCCAGCCCTAGCCCTCTCACCCGGCTATCGCATTGAAGGGGATCGATATGCACCCGGTACTCGACCGCAACGTCTTCCTCGTCAAGGAACACGTGGGACTGTTCAAGGCCTCCAACAACTACGACGTCTACGATCCGGAAACCGGACAGGTCATTATCGAGTGTCGCGAGCCGAACCTCGGCCTGCTCACCAAGCTGTTCCGCTTCAGCGACTACAAAACCATGACCCCCTTCGAGCTGGTCCTCTCCACGCCCGACGGCGAGAACATCCTCACCGTCAAGCGCGGCATCCCGTTCCTGCGCTCGAAGGTGCAGGTGCTCGACAGCGAAGGCGAAGTGGTCGGCGGGTACAAGCAGAAGCTGTTGACGATCGGCGGCAAGTTCGACGTGCTCGACGACGAAGGCAACTTCCTCTGCAAGCTCAAGGGCAAGTGGACCGGCTGGAACTTCCGCTTCCTCAACGGCGACGAGGAGCTGGCACAGGTCTCCAAGAAGTGGACCGGCCTGGGCAAGGAGCTGCTGACCTCGGCTGACAACTACGTGCTACAGATCAGCGACACCGTCGAGCCCGGTCACCCGGTCCGCATGCTGATCGTCGCTGCGGTGATGTGCATCGACATGGTGCTCAAGGAGTGATCGGGACACCGGAATCAAGCAAAGTGCGCACGTGATACACGAAAAACGCGGGTTTGACGCGGCGGGGTTTCGCGACGACCATGCCTCGCCATGAAGGTCTATGTCAACGGACAATTCGTCCCGCTCGGCGACGCGTCTCTGAGCGTGCACGACGCCGCGCTCCAGCACGCCGTGGGTCTGTTCGAATCGATGCAGGCGTTTAACGGCAACGTCTTCCGACTCGACGCGCACGTCGCGCGACTGATCGATTCTGCAAACGAACTCGGCTTGGCCGGTTCATTGAAGCACGGCCCGCTCTGTGAACTGGTCGAGCAGACCCTCACAGAAAACGATATGACCGAGGCGCGGTTGCGCCTCACCGTCACCGGCGGTGACCTGTCGCTTCTCAGCTCACTGACCGGCGATGCCCCCCCCGCGCATCAGCCCGGAATCGTTTGCGCTGCCAACGAACCGACGCAGTACCCGCCAGCCTTCTTCGAAGACGGCATCACCGCCGTCATCGCCGATCCCAAGACCAATCCCTTCGATCCCGGCGCGGGCCACAAGACGCTGAACTACTGGTCGCGTTTGCAGACGCTGGCCGGCGCCGCGCAGGTCGGCGCGGGCGAGGCGATCTGGCTGACGGTGACCAACCACCTGGCCGGCGGCGCGGTGAGCAACATCTTCCTCGTCAAAGACGGCGAGCTGATCACGCCCCACGCGCGCGGCGAAGAGGGCGGCGGCCCGATCCCCTGGCCCGTGTTGCCCGGTGTGACGCGCGCCGCGGTCATCGAGCTGGCCGACGCAGACGACATCCCCTTCCGTCGCACGCCGCTGACGATCAACGAGCTGCTCGAAGCCGACGAGGTGTTCCTCACCAACTCCAGCTGGCAGGTCCTGCCCGTTGTTGCGATCGAGCGCCACACCGTCGCTGACGGAGCCGTAGGCCCTGTCACCAAGCAATTGCGCAACGCGATGCTCGACCTGATCGCCAAAGAAACCGCGTGATCGCCTTGAAACGCACTCCCCTCCGCCGCGTCATCATGTTAAAGTAGTCCCGTCATCTCGCCTGACAGGGGAACGATCATGGACGAGCAGAACCCTTACCAACAATCGCCACCCCCACCGCCCGGAGACAAGCCGCAAGAGCCCCGCTTGTTTAACGATCCGACCCAACCACCGGATTTTGGAGAACTGCCGCAGGACCACCGTACGATGGGCATGGCCTGTCACTTAGCCGCACTTATAGGCTTACTCGGGATTCCGTTCGGCAATGCGCTCGGCCCGCTGATCTTTTGGCTGATCAAGAAAGACGAAATGCCTTTCGTCGATGATCAGGGCAAGGAAGCACTGAACTTTCAGATCACGATATTGATCGTCGTCGTGGCGGGCATGATCATTGGGTTCGCGACCTGCTTTTACGGCTTCATCCTGACCGGGCCGATCATGCTTGCGGCCGGTGTCCTTTCGGTTGTCTTCGCCATCCTCGCCGCGATGCAAGCCAACAAGGGCGTCGCGTACCGCTACCCGTTGACGGTCCGATTCATCAAGTAAAAAAGCGAGACCCGGGCAGAACGCCGCAGGCCTCGCCTGATCAGGGGGCTTGGTAACCAACACGCCTCCCCATACGGGGGGCGGTTTTTAGTTCACGCTGGCGACGGTCTCGTCTTCCAGCGGGGTGATGTCCAGGGGCTTGTCCGGCACGGGGATCGCCTTGGGTTTCGTGTCCATCTCGGGATCGGCCTTGTGCGCAGGAATCACCTTGGGCTTGGGGATGATCATGATCGGCTTGGGCTGGTCACTCATCTCCATCGCCTTGTCCTTGGCGTGGGGATTGACCACGATCAACGCGCGGTTGGCGCGGCCGTAGGTCTGGCCGAAGCTCTCGTGGGCGCGGCTGCGCAGCGCGTTGAGTTCCTCGGTGCTGCTCATGGTCAGCGAGAGGTAGAGGCGCTGGGCGCGAACGAGGGAGTGGTTCTCATCGAGCCCGCCGTCGCCGTCGAGTCGGCGCAAGGGATCGATGTAGGTGCTCACCTGCGCCGCGGACGCGGTCATGTCCGCGCCGGCGCCGCCGCCGCCGATGATCACCTTCGCCATGTGCGGGTGCACGGGCTGGGCGGCCAGCGAGCGTGAGACAGCCACCTGCGGGTGCAACTGGGCCGGCAACACGACGCGGGTCGCGCCGTTGGCAAGAAAATCGTTGGTCGTCGCCGACCGCTCGTAGGGGATGTCCTGCGCCATCGCGGGAGCGCTGCCGAGCAGCGCCGCCACCGCGGCACACCATAAAGTGCGCTGAATCATGCGTCTTTCCTTCCGCCTCCGCGTATGTTCCGCCAGCCCTCCGGGCGACGGGCGTTCTCTTTCTCCCGGCGTCCTCTCCAAGACATCCGGGCAACTGTTAAATAGTATGCAAAGGCGATGCCCGTGCGGGTATTATTTTATAAGCACCTGTATAGCATATACATGCAGCAATTTTTCGTTATCGGAGCCATGCCGATCCGTCCGCCGTGTTGAGCCCAGTCAACACCCCGCGTATCCCGCGTTTCTCTCATGCACCGCCGCATCACCGATCTCCCGCCCCCGCAAAGCCGCCCAGCCCCTCAATGCCAGCACCGATAACCACGCCCCGCGCACGCGTCGTCTCTCCTCGGCGATTGCGTTATCCTCATCGCCATGACACACCATTCCATTGCGCAACGGATTGCCGAGGTCGCCCTGCTGCGGGGCCAGTTCACGCTACGCAGCGGCCGCACCAGCAGCTACTACCTCGACAAGTACCTGTTCAGCACACAACCCGACATCCTCATCGAACTCGGCAAGCTCTTCGCCGAGCGTCTGCCGCAGGGCACGACGAAGCTGGCCGGCGCCGAGCTCGGCGGCATCCCGCTGGTCTCCGCCGCCTCGATGGCGTCGGGCCTGCCGTGCGTGTTCATCCGCAATCAGAAGAAGGACTACGGCACGGCCAAACAGCTCGAAGGCAAGCTCGAGGCCGGCGACAAGGTGGTGCTGGTCGAAGACGTGTGCACGACCGGCGGGCAGGTGCTCGAGGCGGCCAAGGTGATCGAGGCCGAGGGCGCGCAGGTCGTGGCCATCGTCGGCACGATCGACCGCCAGGAAGGCGCACGCGAGAACATCGAGTCGGCCGGCTACGTATTCGATGCGCTGTTTACCAAGGCCGACCTGGGCATCGACGAGTAACCTTTCGT
>JANQKT010000042.1 GCA_028280965.1 Phycisphaeraceae bacterium | reverse complement strand
CAACCCCGCAGCAGACCTGGACGGCGACAACGACACCGATGATGCGGACTTCGGCCTGGCCTTCGCCGCGTTCACCGGGCCCGGCGGTGCGGCGAGCGTGCCCGAGCCGGCGTCGCTGACGCTGTTGGCGGCGGCGGGTCTTTGCCTCCTGCGCCGTCGGCCGGGCGCCTGATCGCGCGACAGCCCTAATCGTCTTCTTCAAGCGATTCGATCTGCTTCATCAACCGCTCTTCCCACTGCTCGGTGCTGACCGTCTCGGCCCGCAACCGGTCCGCGAACAGCGGGAAGGCCAAGGGGGTCAGGCGCTCGGTCGTGATCGTTTCGAAGTCGGTCTCGCGCAGCCGCCGGATCGCGGCGCGCAGCCGCTCGAACTCGAGCTGCTGATCCAAGACCTCGCGCTTCGCCTGGTGCAGCAGCATGTTGCCGCCGTCGAACTCGGTCAGCACCTCAAAGAACATCTCGCTGGTCGCTTGCAGCTGCCGCCCGCTCCGCCTCCGCCCGCCCGGTGGCTGGGGGACGATCAGCCCGGCGATGCGCGCGATCTCGCGGAACTGCCGACGCGCCAGCACCGTCGCGTTGACACATTCGAGCAGATCATCGACCAGACCCACCGGCGACAACAACCGGTACCAGTCCGGCGTTGCGAGCTTCAGCTCGCGGGACGTCAACAACTCCACCCCATAATCATTGACGTTGATCCCCACCGTCCCCGGCTCGCCCCCGGTCAGCCGGTGCGCGATCAGCGCCGCCAGGCCCTCGTGCACCAGCCGGCCCTGGAAAAAGAACGCGAACGTGTGCCAGCCGTCGCGGAGCCTCGTCCGCTCGACCAGGACCGCGCCGGGCGTCGGTAGCTTGGACCGGTGCATCTGCAGGTCGAGCAGCGGGGCGATCTTGGCGATCGCTTCGTCGGCGACGGCGCCGCGCGCGTACTGGGCGAACCGCTGGACGACGCCGTCCGCGAGCTGGGTCGAGAGCGGGAACCGCCCGCCGTTCCACCGCGCGACGGTGCCGCGTTTGCGTTTGCTTGGTTTGACATACGCCGCCATGTCGCGGACGCGCAGGAGCTCGAGCGTCTTGCCGGAGAAGGTGAAACGCTCACCCGGGCGGAGCTTGGTGATGAACGACTCCTCGATCGTGCCCAGCGTCCGTCCGGAGTTGTACTTGACCAGCATCGCCGGGTCCGACGCGATCGTGCCGATGCCCATGCGGTGGTCGCGCGCGATCGTCGGTGTTGAGGGGCCCCATTTCTTTTTTTGCTCTTTGATCCGCGCGTACTGCGGGTAGGCCGTTAGCGCCTCGCCGCCACGCTCAACGAAGTCCATGACCCACTGCCACTGCTGCGTGGTCAGGCCGGCGTAGCACGCCGCGGTCTTGACTTCCTTGTAGAGCTGTTCGCTCTCGAACCCGCCCCCGGCGGCGCAGGTCACGACGTGCTGCACCAGCACGTCCAGCGGCCGATCGTACGGCGGGCGGTCTTCGAGCCGGCGCTCGGCCAGCGCCTCGCGCGCCGCGCTGAACTCGACCAACTCGAACGCGTGCGACGCGACGCAGATGACTTTGCTCGGCCTGCCGGGCTGGTGCCCGCTGCGCCCGGCGCGTTGCATCAGGCGCGCGACACCCTTGGGGCTGCCGATCTGCATGACCTGATCGACCGCCGGGAAATCAACCCCCAGGTCGAGGGATGACGTGCACACGGCCGCGCGCAGCCGGCCTCTGCTGAGCATCGTTTCGACTTCATTGCGGATCGCCATGTCCAGCGAGCCGTGGTGCAGCGCGATTGATCCGAGTAGGTCGGGCGCCGCGGACATGAGCTTGTTGAACCAGATCTCCGCCTGCGCCCGCGTGTTGGTGAAGACAAGCGTTGTCCTAGCCGAGCGGATCTTCTCGACGACCTGCGGCACGAGCCTGAGCCCGATGTGCCCGGCCCAGGGGAAGCGCTCGATATCGTCCGGCAGCAGGATGTCGAGTTCGATGTCCTTCTCGTTTGGCCCGGCGATGATCGTGCCGCGGCGTCTGCCGCCCTGGCCGCCGACGCCGATGAGGTGTTGCAAAGCCTGATCGAGGTTGCCCAGCGTCGCGCTCAAACCCCAGATGCGGATTTGCGGGTTCCATCTGCGGAGCCGGGCGAGCGCGAGCTGGGTCTGTGTGCCGCGCTTGCTGCCCAGCAGTTCGTGCCACTCGTCAACGATGACCGTGCGCAGGGTCTTGAAGTTCTTTCTTGCTTCGGGATAGGAAAGAAGCAGCGAAACACTCTCCGGCGTCGTGATCAGCGCGGTCGGCAGGCGTTCGCGTTGGCGTTTTTTGACCGAGGATGAGACGTCGCCGGTCCGCCGCTCGATGGTCCAGGGCAGACCGAGGCCGTCGATGGGCTGATTCAGCGACTGCTCGGTGTCGTTCGCGAGCGCCCGCAGCGGCGTCAGCCAGAGCACCTCGATCGGCGGCCCGGTTTTCCGCTTCGTGTTTGTGGGCGGCTTCCAACCATCGGGGTTCCGCCCAACCCAGTCACACACCGGCCCGAGCCACGCCGCGAGCGTCTTGCCCATCCCGGTCGGCGCGTGGATCAGCCCGCTCTTGCCTTCAAGCGACGCGGCCCACGCGGCGCGTTGGAAGTCGAAAGGCGCCCGGCCGATCGACATCATCCAGCGCTCGGCCGATTCGATCGTTTGCGTTGTCGTGGGGTCAATCACGGGACGTGATTCTAGACTTTGTCGCGAAACACCTAAATAGGGGGGCAGGCATTCCTGCCTGTCGTTCGGCGCAGCCGAATGATGCTTCGGATCAGGCCTCCGGCTTGCTGACAGGCAGGAATGCCTGTCCCCCTGATCATTTTCGACAGAGCCTAGTACCGCACGCCGACCGCCTTGCACAGGAACCGCATGTACGGCACCGAAGCGGCGAAGGCCTCTTCGACCGTGTCCAGCAGGCCTGCCGAGCCGACTTCTCTGACCGACAGGGTGCGGACCGCGGTGAAGTCCTTGCGTTTGAGGTCGTCGATACACCGGTGCTCGGGGTCGAACCCGCGTGGCGGGCGCTTGAGCGATTCGCCGGTGATCTCGAGGGCCCGGTTGAACTGCTTGTCGTCCCGCGCGGCGAGCCATTCATCGGGCTTGTCAGCGATGCGATCACGGATCGCCTTGAGCGCTTCCGCGGGCGGCCGCCAGACCCCGACCGCGGCCATCGAGCCGGTCACGTCGTACGCGCTGCCCACGCTCGGCGGCTGGATGTGCACGTAAAACCCCGGCGCGTGGACATCCTTCGCCAGCTCGTGCCGGAAGTGGATGCCGATGTTGGTCTTGTAAGGCGACTTGTTCTTGGAGAACCGCACATCGCGGTAGATCCGCATGAGCGACCCGCCCTGCTTGGCGGGGATGGCCATAAAGTGCCTGCTGATCTTCTCGATCCGCGGCTCCATCGCGGTGATGAACGCGAGCGCCGGGGCGACGAGGTCGGATTCGTACCGCGCCTTGTTCGCGGTGAACCACTCGCGTGTGTTGTTCGCATCGAGGCCCTTGAGGAAGCCCTGGGTCTTGCGACCGAAGCCGGTGAAAGGCGGAAGATTGTCGGGCATGGTGATCACTCACAAAGACGGGTGGCCGGGGATGAGCGAATCGAACCCCGGAACGAACGGGTGTAAACACGTAAAGATGGTTATTCTCGGGGGTCGCCAAGCCTCCACCCCGGCCACCCGTCGTTCAGATAACTGACTTCGCTTTCAGTGTTTCAACTACATCCCCCGCCGACTTCTCCACACTCTGTTCGTGCGTCGGTAGACGGATCTCCGGGTTCTCTGGCGGCTCGAAGGGCGAGCTTTCACTCATCCCCGTCATGTCCGCGATCTCGCCGGCGGCGGCCTTGGCGTACAGGCCCTTGGGGTCGCGCTCCTGGGCGACTTTCAGCGGGATATCGACGAAGCACTCGAAGAAGGCCAGGCCCGCTTCTTCGTGGAGCTTGCGGACCCGGTCACGGGCGTCGCGGTAGGGCGAGACGAACGAGCAGAGGGTGATCAGCCCGCTGTCGGCGAAGAGCCTGGCGACCTCGCCGATCCGGCGGATGTTCTCGTCCCGGTCCTCGGCGGAGAAGCCCAGGTTCGCATTGAGCCCGTGGCGGACGTTGTCGCCGTCCAGTCGGTAGGCGTGCCGGCCGAGGTCGTGCAGGGCCTGTTCGACGGCGACCGCGACGGTGGACTTGCCGCTGCCCGACAGCCCGGTAAACCAGACGGTGCAGCCGCGTTGGCCCAGGCGCTTGAAGCGCGCCTCGCGGTCGATCGTCCCTTCGTGCCAGGTGATGTTGGTGGCCTTAGGCTCGGGCATGGGTTGGGATTCCTCTGGGTGAAGAACAAATCACGGCGGCGGATCGTCTGACCGATGATCCTACAATATGCCCCCCGGAATGTCCCCCGTGAGTCAGTGAGGTCTAGAGTCGATGCCCGTAGCCCTGCCCGAACAGATCGAAGCGGCCGTTGCGCCGGTCTTCGAGGCCCTGCCGTTTGACCAGGCCATGCACACGCTGGTCCCCGTCGAGGGCGCGCCGCCGGACGTGCTCGCGGTGGTGCAGCGGGTCGTGCAGGACCCGGCGCTCGACGGTCACGACGCGATCAAGGCCGGGCTCTGGCTGTACGTGGATGAACTGGACCGCAGCCACGGCTACAGCCAGTCGATCCACACGCCGACCGGCTCGTTCTGGCACGCGATCATGCATCGGCGGGAGGGCGATTTTTCCAACGCCAAGTACTGGTACCGCAAGGCCGGGGCCCACCCGGCGATGGGGCACATCGACCTGTCCGGCGGCGGCAGCGCGTCGGGCTCGGCGATCGGGGCCTATGACGCCGAGGCGTTTGTCGATCGGGTCGCCCGGGCGAACGCGCGCTGCGAGAGCGACTCGCCGGACCTGGTGGCGCTGCAGCGGCACGAGTGGAGCGCGCTGTTTGAGTGGTGCGCGGAGAAGTAGGCGGACGTGGTTTGTGGGTTTGGGATCCCACGGCACGCCCCCGGGCAGGCACGCCGCGGGCATGAAT
This sequence comes from Phycisphaeraceae bacterium, assembly GCA_028280965.1. Classification (GTDB taxonomy): domain Bacteria; phylum Planctomycetota; class Phycisphaerae; order Phycisphaerales; family Phycisphaeraceae; genus JAHQVV01. Next base: position 40,789 of record JANQKT010000042.1, on the reverse strand, counting down.
CAAAAGGCAGGCACCATAGAAAAACCCGAGGCGGCACAACTGCCTCGGGTCTTTCATTACAAATCAGTTGTAGCGTTGGGGCGATCAGCTCTGATCGGGGACCTTGGCGACGGCCTTCTTGACGACTTCATCAAGCTTCTTGCCATCAGCGCGGGGGTGGGGGTTGCCGTTCCAGAGGAAGTTGCCCTCGTGGTCGAAGACGTAGCTGTGCGGGACGCCGCGGTGCGCAGCGCCGTCGATCTTGCCGTGGTTGATGACGGAGATCGTGTCGCTGCCGCCGGCGTTGGTCCAGGCGGACTTGGCCTTGTCGGTGTCTTTGGTCCAGACCTGGTTGGCGACGATGACGAGCTTGTCGCCGTAGGTCTCCTTCAGCTTGACGATGTGGGGGATCGAGGCGATGCACGGCGGGCAGCGGTCGCCCCAGTATTCGTAAATGATGACCTTGCCTTCGAGGTCTTCGGCCTCGACTTCGGGGCCGTACACGTGGGTACCCAGGTCGACGCCTTCGAGCGTCGGCTGGTCGTCGTCATCGGCCTGGGTGAAAGCGGTTACGCTGAGCAAAAAGGCGATGGCCAGCAGGGGGGCGGACAGTTTGAGCAAGCGGGTCATGATCGGTCTCCGGGGTGGGGGTGGTTTCGGGAAAAAGCGCAGCGGTCGGGGGAAAGTGTCGGGCATGACAGCGGTAGGGTCACGCCTAGGAGGGATAAATCCGCGAATTGCGGGGATTATTCCCAAGGTACGCGTACAAGCGCGCGTGGGTTCTTAATCTTCTGTGACCGCCCGGCCCACGATCGCGATGCCCAGCCGGTCGGCGGCGGCGAGGACCTCGGGCTTATCCAGCAGGATGACCCGGCCCGACGCGACGACCAGGCAGCCGGCTCCCGCATCTGCGAGGTTCTCGATCGTGGTCACACCGATGGTCGGCACGTCGAAGCGGGGGTCTTTCTTCGCCGGGGCGCCCTTGGCCAGGACCCAGCCGGGCTTGCGGCACAACCCGCCGGCCCGGCGGATCATGGCGTCGGTGCCCTCCATGGCCTCGACGGCGATGACGTCGCCGTCCTTGACCGCGACGGCCTGGCCGATGTCCAGGTCGTTCATGCGCATGAGGATCGGCCAGGCGAAGTCGATGTCGCGCTGCTGCCGGGCGGTGGGCGGCTTCGCGGTGAGTGTGCCTTCGTGCGCGAGGTGGTCGGGGATGAACCGGGTGGTGTCGATGAGTTCGAGCCCGCCTTTCTTCAGTTCGTTCGCGACGCCGGCGAGCATGGTCTGGCTGCGCCGGTCGTGACGCAGGTCCCACAGGTAGAGCTTGGCGACGCGCCAGTGCGGCATCTGCCGCAGCCACTGGCGTGGATCGTACAGCAGCCCGCTCTTCTCGACCTTGCCGACCATGACTGCCTGGTGCGTCCCGCGTTTGCGCAGCTGGCGGCACCACCGGCCGAGGTTGAGCACGCCGGACTCGACGAAGTCGTCGCACAGGGCGCTCAGCTCGGGGTCGTACTGGCCCAGCAGCCCGACGCAGGCGACGCGGTAGCCGGCGGCGCGCATCCCCTGTGCCTGGAGGAACGGCAGCCGGCCGCCGCCGGCGATCAGACCCATGACGGGCTCGCGCATGGGGGCAATCATAGTTGGCCGTCGCCTGCAAGGCGACGCATCGGGTTGAGATTGCTTGAACGCGTCGCCTCGCAGGCGACGGCCAACGGGGTGCGTGTTACAGAGTGGTCAAACTCATCCGATTTCGGACATGAGTTGTCGGGCGAGCTTCGCATCATCGCCGTTTAGGCGCTGGCTGGCTTCCTGCAGCACCGGTTTCGCGTCGTCGGCCCGGCCGAGGTAGCGCACGTACACCAGCCCGAGCACGAGCTGGGCGTGGGCACGCTCGGGGTGGTTGGGGTAGGCCTTGAGCAGCAGCTCGTACGCGCGAGCCGCGTCGGCGTGGTCGCCCTGGCCGGCGAGGTGGTTGGCGAGCTCGAACTGCTGCTTCTGGCTGAGCGTCTGGTCGCCGTGCTCGGTGAGCAGTTGTTTGTAGTCCTCCGCCGCCCGGTCCATGTCGTGGTTGGTGATCGACCGGCTGATGGTTTGGCGCAGCTCGAGCACGGCCGTGTCCTGCTCGGTCATCGCGGCCTCGCCCTTGCGGAAGAGCTTGCCGCCGGCGGGTGACTGGCCTTCCCACGCGGCGTAGCCCTGGTTGGCGAGTTTTTTGAACTTGTCTCGCCGGCGTTTGTGGGTCCACAGGGAGAAGAGGTCGTAGGGCTCGCGCGGCAGCAGGCGCGGGCCGAGCAGCGCCATCGCGATCGCGAAGCCCGCGACGTTGCCGCCCAGGTGCGCGGTGTACGCGACCCCGCCGCCGCCCATGCCGTAGAACAGGAGGTCCTTGGCGAAGTAGAAGATGACGACGACCATCGCCGGCACCTCGAAGGCGCCGATGAAAAAGAAGAAGTAGATGAACGTGATGCGCGTGCGCGGGAATAACGCGAGGAACGCGCCGGTGACGCCGGCGACCGAGCCGGACGCGCCGAGCACCGGCGCTTCCGAGGTCAGGCAGTGCGCGAGGCCGGCGAAGACGCCCATCGCGAGGTAGAAAAACAGGTAGCCGACCTTGCCCAGCCGGTCCTCGACCGCGTTGCCGAACACCCAGAGGAAGATCATGTTGCCGATGAGGTGGATCGGCCCGTCGTGGAGGAACTGGTACGTGATGAATTGCCACAGCCGGGTGGCGACCTGCGTCCCCTCGGGCCAGAGCATCAGCTTGTGGGCCCAGTTCAGGTGGCTGGTGCCGAGCTGGTTGTTGGTGCCGGCGAACGCTAGGACGCACGCCGCGATCAACGCGTAGTTGACGTAGGGCGTGGAGCGCAGGGGCCGGTCGCTGCGGATGGGGATGAACATCTTGGGTAGCAGGATACCCGTTTAGCCGCCGGGCCACGCCCGGGCGGACGCGTCTCCCGTGATTTGACCGCGCGGGTGGTGACGCGGCGGCTGCTGACCGCCCCGTGTATCCTGCCCGCGATGACCGACCCCGATCCGACGACTGTTGAACCGTCCCCCGACCGACCGACCCCGGACCCCGAGCGCACCGAGGGCGAGGCGTTCGCGATCGCCGCCGCCCGGCTGCTCAATGACTTCGAGTGCGAGGACGTCCGCGTGCTGGACGTGCGCGGGGTCAGCCCGCTGACCTACTACATCGTGATCGCCTCGGGCACGAGCGACCGCCAGCTCCGCGCGCTCGCCGGCCACGTCGCCAAGCTTGGGCAAGAGAAGGGTTTCGAGCGCTTCGGCGACGACAAGGACGCCGCCGCGACCTGGCTGGTCGCCGACTTTGTCGAGGTCATGGTCCACCTCTTCGAGCCGGCGACCCGCGGCCACTACGACCTGGAGATGCTCTGGGGCGATGCGCCGGAGATCAAGTGGAGGCGGCAGGAGCCTCGCCCTCCCGGTTAAACACGATGCAGATTTGGTTGGTCATACTCGCCGCGGACCTTTTCCTGATGAGCGTGCTCACGCTCGCCTTCTACGCCTGGGACAAACGCCAGGCGGGGCGCGATGGCTGGCGCGTTCCCGAGAACCGGCTACATCTGCTGTCACTGCTCGGCGGCTGGCCGGGCGGGCTGTTGGGGCAGCGTTGGCTGCGGCACAAGACCGTCAAGGCACGCTTCCGCTTCGTGTTTTGGCTGACGGTCGTGGTGCATGTCACGCTTGCCGGTGCGGTGACGTACCTGGTGCGGCTCTCAGTAAACTAACGCCATGCACAACTGCCCGACCGTCCCGTACAACGACCGTTTTGACCCCCGCGTGCCACCCGAGCAGGCGGCGGCCGCGTTCTACGACGTCATGCGAAAACGCCGATCGGTCCGCATGTTCTCCGACAAGCCGGTCAGCCGCGAGACGATCGAAGCGCTCATCCGCACGGCCGGCAGCGCGCCCAGCGGGGCGAACAAGCAGCCCTGGCGGTTTGTCTGCGTCAGCGACCCATCGATCAAGAAGCAGATCCGCGAAGGGGCCGAGGCCGAAGAACGCGAGTTCTACGCCGGGCGCGCGGGCGAGCAGTGGCTCGAAGACCTCGCGCCGCTGGGCACGGACGACAACAAGGCCTTCCTCGAAACCGTCCCCTGGCTGATCGTTGCGTTCCGCCTGACCAAGGCGGACGACGGCGGGAAGGTCTACTACTCCAGCGAGTCGATCGGCCTGGCCTGCGGGATGCTGCTCTGCGCCGCGCAGCACGCCGGGCTCGCGACGCTGACGCACACGCCCAGCCCGATGAACTTCTTAAACCAGATCCTTAACCGCCCCGCGAACGAACGGCCTTTCTTACTGATCCCCGTCGGCTACCCGTCGGACGATTGCGAAGTCCCCGCCGCGGCGATCGAGCGCCGGCCGATCGGGCGGGTGATGGAGGTGCGGGCATGAGGGGTGTGTGTGGTGTGGCGTTGACCCTGGCGTTGTCCATGCTTGTTGGCTGCGTTTCTCGTACACAGGCCGGCATGCCGCCGAGCGCCGATGACGGCTCTCTTTTTGCAACGGTACTGCCCGCGACGGCGACGGTGTTGAAGGACGGGCGCATCGCAGGCAGCGGCGCGTTTGTCTCGCACCAGAGCCACTTCCTCACCGCGGCGCACGTTGTCCACAACCCGGCGGACCGGATCGAGCTGCTTCTGCCCGACGGGCGCATCGTGCCCGCGCGGACGGTCGCGGTCGATCTCGGCCACGACCTCGCGGTGCTTGAGACCGATCTGGGCGACCGCCCGCACGGGGCGTTATTGGGTTTCAGCGACGGGTTGTCCCCGCCTGGCGCGCTGATCTTTCTGATCGGTGCGCCCTCGATGCTCGAAGAAGCGTTCATCCCCGGCCGGGTCGCGCGCGATCGGACAGGTTTCAATTTCCTGAGCAACCACGGCAGCTACGCGCGCTCGCTGCTGATCGCCGCCGACGCCGCGCCCGGTACGTCCGGCGGGTGCTGGGTCGATGCTCGCGGCGGGATCGTCGGCGTCCAGTCCGCGTTCATCGGCGACGATCTGGGCTCGCTCGGCCTGGGGTTCATCGCGCCCGCCGACGAAGCGCGGCGGCTGGTCCAATCCCTTGCCGACCGACCCACGGCGACGCTTGGAGCCGAACTGGTCGGCCTGCGCACCCAGCCTTACGGCTTTACCAAGCGATTCCCGCCCGGCTCGGCCGGGGTGGTGACGCATCGGGTGTTTCAAGGCGGGGCACTGGGCCGCGCGGGCATCACGAACGAGCAGTTGATCACGCACCTCGATGGCCGGCCGGTTGTCGATCTGAGCAGCCTTTTTACCCTGGTCCGTTCCCATCAGCCGGGCGACGCGGTCGAGCTGACCGTGGTCTCGCCGGACGGGCACGCCGTCAATCGGGTCCGTGTCGAGCTGGACGTGCTGAAATGGGACTGAGACGGGCCGCGGTCCGATAGCATTGGAGTTGTTGATGCGTGGTCTTATCGACCAGACTGTTTAGCCCCACCCGCGATGCCCGGCCAGCACCCGATCTACGACCATATCGAACGCGATGCGCGGGTCCGCGCACCGCAGCGGTCACCGTCTACGGCCGGCGAGGTCATCCCGCCGCCGACGATCCCCAGGCCGGCGGCACAATCCGCACAACCGAACCAAACCGCGGCGTCCGACCGGCCGATAGCAGCTGGGCCGGGCTTCCTGAAACGCGCGCTGCGGAGACTCATGCCCAACACCAAGGCTCAACCCACGCCGGCCCGGCCGACGCCGGTGCGCAACGACCGGTCGATGCAGAAGCTGGCCGCCGCCGCGCACCGCCTCTGGCTCCGCCGCGCCGTCGCCGGCCGACCCACCGCCCGCGCGGGGCAGGCCAACCCCGGCGCGCCCGGCCAGCTCGTGGATGCCCTCACCGCGACGCCCGGCGAGCCCAAGCTGCCCGACGAGGTCTTCCCCCGCCTGCACTGGGGCGGGCTCTTCCTCTACCTCGGGGACAATGAAAAGAGCGTGCGCAACCTCGCCGAGGCCTATGACGGTAAACGCGGGTTCACGGTCGAGCAGCCGGTCACCGTGATCCACGCCAACACGCTCGGCATGCGCCTGCCCGGCGTCACGCCCAAGGGCTTCGCGTTCCTCGCGCGCAAGACCCAACTCATCCAGCCCGGCGACTTCACCGAGCGGTTCACCTACCACGTCGAGCTCACGCCCTGCCCGGCCGGCCCGTTTGCCCCCGACGGTTACGTTGTAACCAAACGCGTGCCGACGTACCACGACCTGCTGCAGCGCCTCCGCCACAAGTTCCCGGAGACCGATCTCAACGACCTGCGCAAGCGCGCCCACAAACTCGTTGATCACGTCTTCCCGACGTTCCTGACGCGCGAGGCCGCGATGCTCGGCATCCTGCAGAACAACCTCGACCCGGCGTTTAGGGACAAGGTGCCCAAGCCGCTGGGCATCGAGAAGGATCAGCGGGGTTTTGTCCGCACGCTGCACATGAAGTGGATGCGCATCGGCGGGGAACCGATCAGCCAGCTCGACTTCGCGCTCCAGGCCGCCGAGCTGCTCGCGGCGCTGCACGACCAGGCCCGCGTCATGCACCTGGACCTGCGGATGGACAACATGGTGATCACGCCCGTCGGCGTCGGTTTTGTCGACTTCGGCTCGGCCTGCCGCATCGGGGAGCAGGTCAGCCGCTCGCCCATGCTCGGTGAGCTGTTCGGCGAGATGATGCGCACCAGCCAGATCCAGCGGATGCTCGGCAAGATGATCGAGCGCGGCCACGTCACCAACAACGCCATCGCGGATGTGTACGGCAAGGTCGACAAGACGGTGGACGCGTTCTACCTCGCGGTGCAGATCGCCAAGCCGCACGTCAACCCGGACCTGCGGCAGTACATCGCCTACGACTCCGAGTCGGACACGGCCAAGGCGCTCAGCGCCCTGACCGCCGCGGTGCTCCGGCCGAAGAACCCGGAGATGGCGCAGTACAAGTCGGCGACCGACCTGGTCCGCGGCCTCCGCCGGATCGAGCGGCGCGTGACGCGTTAGCCGCGGCACCGCCCGTCATCCCCCAAAACCTCCAAGCCGTTGGAAGGGTGAGAGCTCCGCGCTCCGTGGTGATATAACGTGCGCGTCGCGATTGAAGGACCACCGTGTTGCTCACCCACGAATCCGACTCCGATCAGCTCCTGGTAGCGACCGGCCTGGTCAAGCACCTCGGTGGCAAGCGCGTGGTCGACGGGATCGATCTGGTTGTCGCGGCGGGCGAGGTCCTCGGGCTGCTCGGGCCCAACGGGGCGGGCAAGACGACGACGCTGCGGATGTGCTACGGGTACCTGCGCCCGGACGCGGGCTCGATCACGATCGAAGGCCACGACCTGACTCGCGAGCAGGACGCTGCGCGGCGGGTGCTTGGCGTCTGTACACAGGACGATACCTTCGACACCGACTTCACAGTCAAGCAGAACCTAGTGCAGACCGGGCGCTACTACCGGCCACGCCAGCACGACATCGACCGGCGGATCGAGGGGCTGCTCGACCAGTTCGGCCTGCGTGAGTACGCCGACCAGTCGCCCGAGACGTTATCGGGCGGGTACCGGCGTCGGCTGATGATCGCGCGCGCGGTCGTGCATGAGCCCAAGGTGGTCTTCCTCGACGAGCCCACGACGGGCCTGGACCCGCAGGCGCGCGTCGCGGTGTGGGAATTGGTGCGTTCGCTACGCGAACAGGGGATGGCCGTCGTCTTGACGACGCACTACATGGACGAAGCGGCCCGGCTGTCCGACCGTTTACAGGTCCTGCAGCGCGGCAGGGTCCGGGCGCAGGGCGTGGCCGAGGAAGTACTGGGCGATGTGGTCGGCGAGCACGTGGTCCTGCTGGACAACAACGAGCCGCGAACCGCCGAGGCCCTGCAATGGATCGAGCGTGAGTTGCGAAGCAGGGCCAAGCCGTCACAGGTGCTGACGCAGTGGCACGTGCCGCTGGACGCCGAGGGCCTGTCACGTTTTGTCGCGTCGTTCGCGGACCTGCGTTACGAGGTGCGCCCACCGACGCTGGACGACTTGTTCCTCGCGCTGTCAGAAGAGAGGGAACCATGATGAGCGCCTACCGCCCCGCATGCCAGTGGCAGTCGCGCGCGGTCCTGATGCGGCACCTCCGCGTCCATGTCCGCAATTGGCACACGATGCTGGTGCCGCCCATCTTCGAACCGCTGATCCTGCTGCTGGCGTTCGGCGTCGGGCTCGGCCGGCAGATCGAGGCCTTCGCCTGGCAGGGGATCGAGATGAGCTACCTGCGCTACCTGGCGCCGGGGATGCTCGCGTACACGGCCTTTATGATCGCGTTCTTCCAGGCGCTGTTCGGCGCGTTCGTGCGGATGCACTTTCAGAAATCCTGGGAGGGGCAGCTCACCACCATGGTCCGGCTCGAGCACGTGGTCTGGGGGGAAGCGCTCTGGGCCGCGAGCTACGCGACCGGTTACGCCGTCGTCCTCGGGTGTGTGCTGGCGGTGTTCGGGGCGTTCGGCCGGCTGGACCTGCACTGGCAGTGGCTGCCGGCCGTGGTGCCGCTGCTGTTCCTGGCCGCGCTCGCGTTCGCCGCCGTCGGCCTCTACTTCACCGCGGTCGTCCCGACCATCGACCACATGAGCCTGCCGTTTTTCCTGGTCATCATGCCGATCGGCTTCGCGTCCAGCACCTACTTCCCGCTGCCGGACATCGCCGTGCTGCGCGAGGCCGTCCAACTCAACCCGCTGCATCACCTGGCGCAGGGCCTGCGCTGGCTGCTGGTCGCGGGGCGGTTCACGTGGCACCTGCCCGCGGCGGCGGGGCTCTGCGTCGGCCTGATCGTGCTGCTGGTTCCCCTGGACATGCGGCTGCTGCGCAAGCGGATCTTCGGTGAGGCCTGATGACCGGCCCCCGGTGAGCGACCCACCAGCCCTGTGGACGCGCCCCGATCAAATGACGATGATGCCAAGGCGTGGGGCGGTCGGCCGTCCACGCGTTCGATAACCCTTGGGACGAATCCCGATGAAAGGCATCATCCTCGCCGGCGGGCACGGCACGCGGCTCTACCCGCTGACGCTTGCGCAGTCCAAGCAGCTGCTGCCGGTCTATAACAAGCCGATGATCTACTACCCGCTGTCGGTGCTTATGCTCGCCGGCATCCGCGAGGTCCTGGTCATCTCCACGCCGACCGACCTGCCCGGCTTCGAGCGCCTGCTCGGCGACGGGGCGAAGTGGGGTATGTCGTTTTCCTACATCGAACAGCCCGAGCCGAAAGGGCTGGCGCAGGCGTTCCTGCTGGACAAGTCCTTCACCGCCGGCGCCCCGTGCTGCCTGATCCTCGGCGACAACATTTTTTACGGCACCGGCCTGAGCAAGCAGGTCAAGGCCGCCGCCGAGGTCGAAGACGGCGCGACGATCTTCGGCTACCCGGTCAAGGACCCGGAACGCTACGGCGTTGTCGAGTTCGATGACAACGGCAAGGCGGTCTCGCTGGAAGAAAAACCCAAACAACCCAAGAGCCACTACGCCGTGCCCGGGCTGTACTTCTACGACAAGAACGTCACCGCGATCGCCGAATCGATCGAGCCCTCGCCGCGCGGGGAGCTGGAGATCACGGACGTGAACCGCACGTATATGGAGCAGGGCAAGCTGAACGTGCAGCTCTGGTCGCGCGGCACCGCCTGGCTGGACGCGGGCACACACGAGTCGCTCCTGCAGGCAGGCAACTTCGTCGAGACGATCGAGCAGCGGCAGGGCATGATGATCTCCTGCCCCGAAGAGATCGCCTGGAAGATGGGCTTTATCGATGATGCGCAGCTTGAGAATCTCGCAGAGACGATGAAGAGCAACGGCTACGGGCAGTACCTGTTCGGGCTCTTGAAGGATGGGGCGTTTTGAGGTCATGCTCCTGGCCAAACAACTCCGCGAAGCGCACTGGGAGCCGGCGGTCGGCGACCCGACCGTGCTCGGCTGGGCAACGGCGGGGTGCTACGCGCTCGCGGCGGTGCTGTGCCTCGTTTGTTTCCTCCGCCGGGCAAGGCTGATCGAAGCAAAACGCAGCCGCCGATTCGGCTTGTTCTGGCTCGGGCTGGCGCTCTGCATGGCGGTGCTCTCGGTGAACAAGCAACTCGACCTGCAGGGCCTGGCCCATGTCACCGGCCGGAACCTCGCGATCCGGCAGGGCTGGTTCGATCGGCGGCACGAAGCGATGCGGCTCGTACTGGTCGCGCTCGGCGTGGTCGGCGTGTTATCGGTCAGCGGCCTGCTGCTGGTGATGCGCGGGCTCTGGACGCGCGTCCGTCTCGGTGTGGCGGGCGTCGCGCTGCTCGCGGGCTTCGCGGTCATCCGCATCGCTGAATTGTGGGAGCTGAACCGCTTTACAAAGGTGCGGCTCGCCGGGCCGATCGACTTCAGCCACGCGGTCGAGCTCGCCGGGGTCGTGCTGATTATGGCCGGTGCGTTGGCGTGCCTGGCCCGATCAAAAAGCGCTGTTGAGCCCGCCAGTCGCGCTCCGGCCTGACCGATTAGACTCGTGTAGCGCCCGCGCTGCCACAGGCCCGATAAGGATGGACACCCGTTGAAGCTTAGTTCCCCCAAGACCGTTGATGCGCCGCTCGACGAAGCCTTCGAACAGGCCAAGTCGCTCGGCGAGCCGGTGTTCGTTCCGCAGAGAGTCTTCACCGATGACCGCGGCTGGTCTTATATGAACCAGTTCGTTGGCGTGCTCGATGGGCAGGGCCAGGTCAATTACTCGGTGATGTACCCCGACGTCGTCAAGGCCTGGCACCGCCACCACAAGCAGACCGACTTCTGGCTGTGCCTGCACGGCCACCTCAAGGTCGGCGTGTACGACGAAGATAAAGACCACGCCTGGGTCAAGGTCATCGGCGACAAGGCGCCGGGCGTCATGGTCATCCCGCCGCCCCTGTGGCACGGCGCCGCGACCGTCGGCCCAAGTGAGGCCGGCTTGCTCTACTTTGTCACGCATCAGTACGATCCGGCTGCGCCCGACGAGGACCGGCGGGCGTGGGACAGCATTGAAGGCTTCCCGTGGGGGGTGCAGTTCAAGTGAGTGTGGATGCAACGATTTTATTGATCGCGCCCGAGGGGATGCTCGGCACGGCCTGGTGTGAGCTGCTGGACGATAAGTCGATCCCGTACCGCACCGCGTCGCTGCCCGAGTTCGACATCACCGACCCGAACGCGATCAAGCGTTTCGTGACGCCGGACATCGGCGTCGTGATCAACTGCTGCGCGTACACGGATGTCGACCGCGCCGAAGAAAGCGAGGACATGGCGACGCTGGTCAACGGCACCGGCGTCGGCTACCTCGCCGAGGCCTGCTGCCAAGCGGATGCGATGCTGGTGCACTACTCGACGGACTACGTTTTCAGCGGCCGGGCGAGCGAGCCGTACAAGATCGACGGCCCGGTCGAGCCCTGCAACGCGTATGGCCGGAGCAAAGCCGACGGCGAGCGCGAGATCCGAGTACACGGCTGCCCTCACCTGATCGTCCGCACGAGCTGGCTCTATGCGCCCTGGGCAAACAACTTTGTGCTCACGATCGCGAGGCTGGCGAAGGAAAAAGAGTCGCTGCAGGTCGTGAATGATCAACGCGGCCGGCCGACCAGCGCCCAGCACCTCGCCGCCACGACGCTCAAGCTCATCGAAGAAGGGGCCCGCGGCACCCTCCACGTCACCGACGGCGGCGACTGCACCTGGCACGACTTCGCGGCTGTCATCGCCGAGCATGCCAACCCTGGTTGTGATGTCCAGCCCTGCGGCAGCGACCAGTACCCGCGCCCGGCGGTACGCCCGGCGTACAGCGTGCTGGACCTCGAACCCACCGAGGCGATCGTCGGGCCGATGCCGGGTTGGCGTGAGAATCTGGCAAGTGTGCTCAATCAGATTGGCCACCAGGAAGCACAAAAGGTACAAAAATCAGCATGAGCAAGGGCTTTTTGTCCTTCTTGTGCTTTTTGTGGCTAAGGGATCAACAGCATGCACATCCTACTCACCGGCGGCAGCGGGTTCATCGGGTCCAACTTCGTTCGCTACGTGCTGCGCGATCGGCCGGACTTTTCCATCACCAACCTCGACGCGCTGACTTACTCCGGCAACCCAGAGAACCTCGCGGATGTTCAGAACGACGAGCGGTACACCTTTGTCCACGGCAACATCCTCGACATCGATCTCGTGACCGAGCTCATGCAGAAGTGCGACGCCGTCGTGCACATGGCCGCCGAGTCGCACGTGGATCGCTCGATCATCGACGCCCGGCCGTTTGTTGAGTCCAACGTGCTCGGCACGCAGACGCTGCTCGATGCGCTGAGACGCGCCGATCCCGAAAACACCAAGAAGTTTGTCCACGTCTCGACGGACGAGGTCTTTGGCGACCTGCCGCTGGACGAGCCGGACAAGCTCTTCAGCGAGACAACGCCCTACGCGCCGTCCAGCCCGTACTCATCCAGCAAGGCAGGCAGCGACATGATCGCGCGTGCTTACCACCACACGTTCGGCATGCAGGTGATGATCACCAACTGCTCGAACAACCACGGCCCGTACCAGTTCCCCGAGAAGGTCATCCCGCTGTTTGTAACGAATCTCATTGAGGGCGAGAAGGTCCCGCTGTACGGCGACGGCAAGAACGTCCGTGACTGGCTGCACGTCGAGGACCACAACGAGGCGGTGCTCACCGTCCTCGAAAAAGGCACGGCAGGCGAGCAGTACTGCATCGGCGGGAACAACGAGCGCTCCAACCTCGAACTCACCCACGCGATCCTCGGGCTGATGGGCAAGGGCGAGGACATGATCGAGCGCGTGACCGACCGCCTGGGCCACGACCGCCGATACGCGATCGATGCGACCAAGCTCAAGACCGAGCTCGGCTGGCAGCCGAGCCGCAGCGCCTGGCCGCAGGCGCTCGAAGCGACGGTGAGGTGGTACGTGGACAACCCGCGGTGGTGGCAGCGGGTGAAGAGCGGCGAATACCGCACGTACTACGAAGAGCAATACCGCGGCAGGTAAACGGCCTGCATGAACAGATTCAAACCCGCCTGGGCCACCACGCCACGACATCCAGCTTGTCCGCGTAATGAAGCACCGGCTCGCTGGATGCCGGCAGCTCAAACCCCAGCCCGCCGGTCATCTCGCACACCGACAGCTCGCACTCGGCGTCCCGCAGCGGCCAAGGCGCGTGCGCGATCTCGCCCACGCGCACGCCCCGGCCCTTTCGGCCGAGCGCGAACAGGCGGTAGCGCTCGGTCAGGAAGTGCTCGAAAGAGCCTTCCTCCGCGCAAGCCGGCTCGCCCATCGGGCGGTACGAGGCCGCGAAGCGGGCCGCGGGGGCGCCGTAGTGAGACCGCACGGACTGGTAGTGGACCCACCCGCTGCCGCCGGGCTCGCGCTCGACTTGCATGCGCGCATCGAAGTACGGCAGCCTGAAGGTGAAGCGCGCCAGCCGGACCGCCGTGTTGCTCGCCGCGTCTAATGAAAAGAAGTAGACACCGGGCAGCGGCCCGTCCTTCGTGTCCACCGTCACGTAGGTCCGCACGTTCAGTTCAGGGAACGATGACGGGCTGACCGGCATGACGCGTTGCGGGATCGGGGGCAAGAACCGGGGCCGGGTCGCCTGCATCCGGAACGGGATAACGCCGACCCAGGCCACCCCGTCGTAGAGGTCCAGGTCGAAGTCGCCGGGCAGGGCTTGGCGCAGGACATCCGGCTCGACCGGCCAGTGCATGAACAGGAGGTCGGTCCACCGCATTGACAGCGCCCAGGACCGACCCGGCAGCGGGCGGTCGCGGTGGTCGGTCTGCTGGAGCGCATGGTGGGGCATCGCAAAGGATCGTAGCGGGAATAGACCGCCCCGATATGGGGTTGTCTCTCGTGTCCGGCACGTCGCCGGGCGCGGGCCGCAAGCCTCCCGACGCCTCGGAGCAAACGCATGAGGGTGTTTGCCGCGACGCCTCGGCAGGTCTAGAATCCGGTCCGCCTGATCCCCCACCCCCGGCGGAAACCCCGCCTACACGGAGATTTGCCATGGCCAGCGACGCTGTGCACACGTTCACGGATGCCAACTTCGATGAAGAAGTCCTGAAGTCCGACGTCCCCGTCCTCGTCGATTTCTGGGCCGAGTGGTGCATGCCCTGCAAGATGCTCGCCCCGGTGATCGACAAACTCGCCGAGCAGTTTGATGGCAAGGTCAAGATCGGCAAGATGGACACCGACGCGAACAAGGAAACCTCTGTCAAGTACGGCATCCAGTCGATCCCAACGGTCATCCTGATCCAAGGCGGCGAACCGGTCAAGACCTTCGTTGGTATGCAGCCCGAAGCCGCCTACGCGGAAGAGCTGGACAAGGTGCTGGTGTGAGGTTGGATGACAACCGAGAATTAGCGAGGCCCACGCTCAACGAGCGTGGGTTTTTTATGCGCGTTTCATTGACCTCAAATGCGCGTACTGTTCGTCGGGGATCGCTTCACCGCACTCAGGGCAAATGCCGGTCGTATTGCCGGTCAGGAGATAGCCACAGTTTTGGCAGGCCGCGGGATCGACTCGGCGTTCAATGCGCTCCAAGATGATGGCCCCGATGGTAAGCAGGAACATCAGCGTGAACCAGAACAAAGGGTCATTGCTCATCGTCTCGGTCAGCAAGTGGTGGCCTGGGGCGATCATGATGAAAAGGCCCGTTAAAGCGACGACCCACATCGCTGCTGCCAATAAGAGGTGTCGAGCCGAACGGATCACCCAGGCGAGTATCACCAGCCCCAGCCAAAGGATGATTGGTATCGGGAGGTTCATCCCGGTCGCTGAAGGCACCAGGAACTGCCTGAAGCTCTGTAACCGCCGTTCGATAGGTTTGCGTTTGGGCTGATTCGGCGGGCCCGCCATTTGATTGGTTATTGACGTCGGGGCACCGCAGCAGTCGCTCCCAACGATCTGGCCCTGCGGATCGTAAACCAGCCGTATCCCGACACCCATCGATGGATCGACAACCCACTGCAAATGGCTCTGCCCCCAAGGCTGCCTAGGCAAGACCTGGACATTTCCCCCGACCTGTGATGCGACCTGTTGCGCGGTCATGTTCGAGAACGCAGCGGACCTGAAGACCTCGCGGAATTCATCGGCTCGCTGATCGATGGAATTATGCCACTGCTGATAGACCGCTTTCCGCTGATGACGCGACCCGTACTGGTTGTCCCAGTGAAGCTTCAGGCCAAGCCCAACGACGCACGCAATCGCAACCGCAATCGACCCGATCCAGATGATGAGCTTATGGTCGGAATGGGTTTGCCTCACCATGCGGATATGGTATCCGCCGCTGGCTCAACCCTCCCCCGTATCCAGCACCGCCATGAAGGCCTTCTGCGGGATATCGACGGACGCGATCTTCTTCATCCGTGCCTTGCCCGCCTTCTGTTTTTCCAGGAGCTTGCGCTTACGGGTCACGTCCCCGCCGTAGCACTTGGCGGTGACGTTCTTGCCGACGGACTTGATCGTCTCGCGGGCGATGATCTTCCCGCCGATCGCGGCCTGCAGGGGGATCTCGAACAGGTGCCGGTCGATCTCCTGCTTGAGCCGCTTGAGCAGGTGCCGGCCGCGGTACTCGGCCTTCTCGCGGTGGACGATCAGGGATAGTGCTTCGACCTTCGCGCCGTTGACGAGGATGTCCATCTTCACCAGGTTGTCCTTGGTGAAGCCGGTGACGTGGTAGTCCATCGTGCCGTAGCCGGAGGTCATCGACTTCAGCTTGTCGAAGAAGTCGTAGATGATCTCGGCCAGCGGCAGGTCGTACTCGAGGATCTGCCGGTCGTCTGCGAGGAACTTCTGCTGCTTGTACACGCCGCGGCGCTGCTCGCACAGCTTCATGATGTCACCGATCTTGTCGTTGGGCACGATGATCTCGGCGCTGACGATCGGCTCGCGGATCTCCTTGACCTTGCTCATGTCCGGCAGCTCGGCGGGGTTGGTGATATGGATCACCTCGGTCGCGCCCATCTTACCGATGACGACGACCTCGTACGTCACCGTCGGCGCGGTCTGGACGAGCTGAACATCGCCCTCGCGTTCCAGTCGCTCCTGGATGATGTCCATGTGCAGCATGCCCAGGAACCCGCAGCGGAATCCCGAGCCGAGCGCCTCGGAGTTGGTCGGCTCGTAGGTGTAGCTCGCGTCGTTGATGTGCAGCTTGCCGATGGCTTCGCGCAGGTCGTCGAACTGCGTGTCGCCGGACGGGTAGAAGTCGCAGAACACCATCGGCTGCGGCTCCTGGTAGCCGGGCAGCGGCTGGTCCGCGGGGTTTACGTCGAGCGTGATCGTGTCGCCGATGTTCACGTCTTCGAGGGTTTTGATCGATGCGACCATGTAGCCGACATCGCCCGCCTCGAAGGGGTCGCTGGTCTGCTGCATCTCCGGGCGGAACTTGCCCAGCTCGGTGATGTGGAAGGTGCGCTTGACGCCCATCATGCGGATGCGGTCGCCCTTCTTCATCGTGCCGTTGACGACACGGAAGTAGACGATGACGCCGCGGTAGTCGTCGTACTTGGCGTCGAAGATGAGCGCCTGCAGCTTCTCGTCGGGGTCGCCCTCCGGGGGGTGGAATCGGGCGCAGATCGCGTCGAGCAGCTCGGTGACGCCCGCGCCGGTCTTGGCGGAGGTGAAGATGCAGTCGTTCGCATCCAGCCCGAGCACCTCCTCGACCTGGATCGCGCGCTTCTCCGGCTCGGCGGAGGGCAAGTCGATCTTGTTGACCACCGGGATCAGCTCGAGGTCGGCCTCGACGGCCTTGTATAGGTTCGCGACGGTCTGGGCCTCGACGCCCTGGGTCGCGTCGACCACGAGGATCGCGCCCTCGCACGCGGCGAGCGCCCGGCTGACCTCGTAGTGGAAGTCCACGTGCCCGGGCGTGTCGATGAAGTTCAGCTCGTAGCGCGTGCCCTCGTACTCGTGCTCGACGGACACCGCGGATGACTTGATCGTGATCCCGCGTTCGCGCTCGAGGTCCATGTTGTCGAGCGCCTGTTCCTTCTTGGTCCGCTCGTCCATCGCGCCGGTGCCCATGAGCATCCGGTCGGCCAGGGTGGACTTGCCGTGGTCGATGTGGGCGATGATGCAGAAGTTGCGGATGTGCTGCTGGGCGCTCATGGGCGGTGGGGCGGTTGTTTGTGGATGCCAGAAGCCCACGCCGTCAGGGCGTGGGCTTCGACGGCCAGAGATTGTAGCAGGACGACCTTGGGAAAGACGACACCCCCGACCAGAACGAGCGGGGGTGCCGTGGTGCGTGGTCCAGGTTGTCTGGGTGCAGGGTCAGGCGCGCTTGGCCGGTTTGAACAGCCCGACGTGCTCATACTTCGCGCCGAGCGTTTGCCTTGAATCAATCCCCATCCAGTTGTCCAGCAGGTCTGCGTAAACGCCGCGGAAATCGATGGTGTGGATCAGGTCGCCCTGGTCGAGCTGGGTGAGCGAGGGGTAGCCGCCGTGCACGCCGGCGGTGATGGATGGCCCGAAGACAAACGACGGGCCCGCGACGCCGTGGTCGGTGCCGCCCGAGGCGTTCTGCCGGAGGCGTCGGCCGAACTCGGAGAACGCCAGTGAGACGACGCGCCCGTCGTGACCGGTCTTGTGAAGCTCGTCGTAGAACGCCTTCATCGCGCCGGCGAACTGGGTGAGCAGCTGGGTGTGCTTGTTGGTTTGCTGGGCGTGGGTGTCGAACCCGCCGAGCGTGACGTAGTAGATGCGCGTGGGCAGCTCGGCGCGGATCATCTTCGCGACCATCTGGAGTTGTTGCGAGAGCGGGCTGGCGGGGAAGCGTGTCTCGGTCGAGCCCTTGACCGCGTAGCGCACCTTGCTCGAAGCGACCTGCGCGTCTAGGGACGTGCGATGCACGAACGCGAGCGGGTCGGCGGGGTCGTCGGCCTCGGGCGCGGCGGCGTGCTGGATGTCGTCGTAGCCGTCGGAGACCGCATCATGCACATCGCGCCCGGCCCAGCGGAAGGCCTCGGGCGCCTGGAAGGCGACGGGCTTGATGTGCTTGCCCTGCACCGCCAGGGGCGCATCGCTGCCGATCGAGACGCAGGCCATCGCCGCGTCTTCCGGCGCGTTGCCGTTTTTGTCCAGCGGGTAGGCGGTGTCGAGCGCCTGGCCGACCCAGCCACGGCCGCGCTGGTCCTTCTCGTCCGTCTTGGCGCTGTGCCAGATGTCCATGGATTTGAAGTGCGAGCGGTTAGGGTTCGGGTAGCCGACGCCGTTGATGACCGCGGTACGGCCCTGGCCGATCATCTCGTGCAGCGGGCGCAGCGCGGGGTTGAGGCCGAAGCCGTCTTTGTCTTGGAGTTTGAGCGTGTCGCGCTCGGCGATGCGCAGCGACGGGCGCGCGCGGTGGTAATTGTCATCGCCGAAGGGTACGACGGTGTTGAGCCCGTCGTTGCCGCCGGAGAGCTGGACGACGACGAGGATGCGCTCTTCGGGCACGCCGGGTTTCGACGAGGTGTGCCAGTTTGTGTCGGCGAGGGCTTCACCGGCCGAGCCGACAAAGCCGGGCACGGACGCGGCGGCGGAGAGCATCGCCATCCCGCCGAGGAACCGCCGACGGGTAAATGCGGCGTCGAGCAGCTTGGGCGTGTCGGTGCTCAGGGGGTGGTAGTGGTTGCACATGGTTGTAATCCTGTGGGTGTGCTAAGCCGCAAGCGGCTTGCCGCTTAGCACTTTACGATTCGACTCAACACAGCTGATACTCCGGCATCGCAGTGATCAGCAACAGCAGGGCGACGAGCGCATCGGCGGTGACGCCCTTGTCGCGCTCCTTCATAAACTTCACCAGCGGGCCGCGCCGATCGGCGGGCACGCGGGCCCCAAGCATCGCGTCGCACAGGTGGTTGGTCACCGCCTCGGGTGTGCGGTCATCCAAGCCCTCAAGCAGCGGCAGCGGGTCGTAGTCCAGGCCGCTCTTCTTAAACGACCGGCCCGGCGATACGCCGCTGATCAGGTAGGCGCTCGTGTTCTGCCGCAGGAACAACGTCGAGGTGTTGATCCAGGCCCGGCCGCCCTCCCAGCCCGCGACGCTCGGCGGCTCGAACAACTCTTGACCCATCAGCCGCATCGCCAGCACCACCCCGCGCTCGTCGCGCAGCGGCGCGCCGGTCTCGCGCACCGTGCCGATCACGACCTGCACCGGGCTCTTGATCTTCCGGCCCATGATGCCCGGGTCGTAGAAGTGGCGGCTTTTGAACAGCGTCCTCAGGACGGGCTGGATCCGGTAGTTGCTGCCACGCAACTGCTTGGCCATGGCCTCGACGACCTGACGCGTGCCGGAGTCAAGCAGGTCCCAGTCGTCGCTGACATCCGCGACGAAGTGGCGGTAGAGCTTGAGCGCGACGAAGCGCGAGCAGGCCTGCTGTTTCAAGAGCAGCTCGACGAAGCTGTCGCCGTTGAATTTGTCAGACTGGCCGAGGATCGTCTTGCTGCCCGTGTCGTGCTGGCGGGTGTTGAAGGCGAAGTCGTTGTCATCGACGTGGTAGCCGGTCAGGGCGCGGGCGCCGGCGCGGATGTCGTCCTCGGTGTAGTGGCCCTCGCCGAGCGTGAACAGCTCCATCAGCTCGCGGGACAGGTTCTCGTTGGGTCGGCTCTTGTTGTTGCGGTCGTTGTTGAGGAACTTGATCATCGCCGGGTCGCGGACGATGCCTTTGGCCAGGTCGGCGAACGAGCCGTTGGCGTGTTCGCGGAAGAAGTTGTTCTGCTTCTCCATCAGGTAGGCATCGCGGACATCGCGGTGGCGCGTCGCGAAGTGGCCGTGCCAGAGGAGTGTGAGCTGTTCTTCGGTCGGCCGGGGCGTCTGGGTCATCCGATCGACCCACCACCGCTGCAGCGCCAGGTGCATCCGCCGATCCTCCGCGTTCGCGGCGACGCGCATCCGGCGGAACTTGTCCTGCGCCTTCTGGTCTCTGTTCCGCCGCGCCTCGAGGAACTCGCGCCGCTCGTCCGCGCTCAGCTTGCGGATGATGTCCGGGTCCAGGTCCGCGGGCTCGAGGCCGGTCGGGGTGCCGTTGTAGCTGACGAACTGGTCGACGGCTTTGCCCAGGCCGAGCGCGTGGTAGTCGGCGAGCTGCCGCGGTGTCCCGCCAAAGCCGGCGCGGCTGGCGAGGTGCCGGGCCTGCGCCGGGCCGAAGTCGCGGGCCGGGATCGGGCTGAGGGAGGTGTTGATCGCCATGGGGCTATTCCGGGGTGTTGCTCCGGGGGAGGATGCGTGCGACGGGATGTGTGCAGAACGCGGCATCGAAACACGTATTGCATCGTTCCGCAGGGTCATACACGCGATGCCGCGGGTCGTTGCAGTGTGATTGAGTTCTCGACGCAGCTGCTGAGCATCAGCACAGGGCCCGGCACGCAAGCCTGAATCAACCTGTGCCCGGGGGCTTGACATGAGGCATTGATCTGATATTATTTAACCATATGGTTAAATTAAACGAATCAGCCCGGCCCGCCTTTGAGTCCGCGATGGACCGGACGTTTGCCGCGCTGGCCGACCCGACCCGCCGGGCGATCCTGGCACGCATGGCCGAAGCCGATCCCGGGGATCATTCCGGGGACGACGGCCTGCGTGTCACTGACCTCGCCGAGCCGTTCCTCGAGACGATGTCGCTGCCGGCGGTCAGCAAGCACATCCGTGTACTCGAGCGTGCCGGCCTGCTCAAGCAGCAGCGCGACGGGCGTGTCCGCCGTTGTTCGCTCGACCCGCGCCCGCTCAAGCAGGCCAGCGAATGGGTCGCGTTCTACAGGCGTTTCTGGTCCGACCGGCTCGACGCGCTCGGGGACTTTCTCGATCCCGGCGCACCTCAGCCCGACACAACTCCATCCACAACCCAGCCCAACAAGGAAGGCAAGCCATGACCGAACCGACCGCCCAACCCGAAAACGCTGTCCGCCTGAACAAACTCGTCCAGGCCGCGCCTCAGAAGGTCTACGACACCTGGCTCGACGCATCGCAATACGCCAAGTGGTTCGCGCCCGAGCCCGGCGTCACCTGCACCGGCATCACCCTCGATGCAACGGTTGGCGGCACTTTCTCTGTCGTCATGCAGACCCCCAACGGCACGCACACCGGCGAGGGTGTTTTCACCGAGTTGATCCCCGGCCGGCGCATCGCCTTTACCTGGGGCTGGGTTGAGCACCCCGAGATGGCCGAGGGTTCCACCGTCACCCTCGACTTCCTCGACGCCGACAACCCTTACGGCGACGGGCCCGCCACCGAGGTCATCCTCACCCACGCCGGCTTGGACACCGCGGTCAAGCGCTCCGAACACACCGGCGGGTGGTGGGGCTGCCTCAAGTCCCTGGGCTACTTTGTCCGTGGCGTCGACCCGCGCGAGGCGATGGCGGGGCAGACGGCCGGGGCTTGATGAACCGATTCGCGGGTCCGAACACCTATGCAAGGAGTTTCCATGAACACGATCGATTTTCTTCAGCACACATTCGTCGTCACCGGCGACATCTTTGTCGGCCTAGCCGAAGACCTGCGCGGCCACGAAATGCACCGTGCATTCCCCGGCGGCAACCACGCCATGTGGTGTGTCGGGCACATGGCCTGCTCTGACGCCTCGTCCCGCACGATGGTATTTGGAGAGCCTAGCCCGCTGGAGCACTGGGGCGAGTTGTTTAACGGCGGAACGATGCCGGTTGACGATCCCTCGGTCTACCCGGCCTACGACGAGGTCATCGATGCATTTAAACAGGCTCGCGCAGATGTCGTGCAGCGGATCGCCCGGCTCAACCCGGCCGACCTCGACGAACCCTCGGCCCAGGTAATAGAAGGCTTTGAGCCGATCTTCGGTACCGTTGGTAAGGCGCTGGGCATGATCGCAACGCACGGCATGCATCATCGCGGCCAGCTCGCCGACATCCGCAGGTCGTTGCAGCGTCAGCCTCTGCTCGCCTGAGCATGATCCATCATGAGGAAATTGTCACCGAATAGATACTTGACAAAAACCAAACAAAAGGTATCCTGCACGGATCGGATCAGGACACCCCAAACACGGAGACCGAAACATGACGACCGAAATGGAAAACGCGATCTGTAAAGACACCCTCGCCGTGGGCAAGAAGCTCGTGGAGTTGTGCAACGCCGGCAAGGACAAGCAGGTGCTGGACAACTACTACGCTGACGATATCGTGAGCGAGGAAGTCGCGACGATGCCCGGCACGGGCATCCCGCGGGTCTCCGAGGGCATCGATGCGGTCCGTGCCAAGTGGCAGTGGTGGTACGACAACAACGAGGTCCACGGCAGCAAGTGCACCGGCCCGTTCCCGCATGGCGACAAGTTCATCGTTCTCTTTGAGATGGATACGACCGCGAAGAACGGGCCGATGGCCGGCCAACGCATGCAGATGCAGGAGGCGGGGCTCTACACCGTCAAAGACGGCAAGGTCGTGCACGAGCAGTTCTTCTACGACATGGGCGACTGCGGCTGAGCCAATCTGCTCATGAATGGCGCCTCCCACCAAGCCCACGCTCTGAGAGCGTGGGCTTGTCTTTGAAGTGAATACAATAGCGCGACTGCCCGATCGGGTACCGCCCGGGGTGTGAACGCACGAAACAGCAGGGCGGCCCAGCGAGGCGTGGTCCCTCATTCAGCGGCACAACGCCCTGGGACGGACAGATCAGCCGGGCCAGCCGGGCCAGCCGGGCGGTCGATCCGGCAGGACGCGGTGCACATGTGGCCGTATCAGCGCCTCTCTGCTGTTTCGGCACTCCTCGTAGCAGGCTCGCGTTGTTCGCGGCGTCCCCGATCCTGTAAGATAGCCTTCTTGATGGGCATCCATCAGCTGTGAAGGAGGTACGGGGCCAAAGGCCCCGTCCAATCTACCCACTTTCGATAAGTGAGCATCGACATGCCCCAACTCCCCCGTATCACGCGCCGCCGATTTATCCAGGCCGCCGCCGCAACCTCCGCCTGGGCGATGGGCGCTAGCGCCTATGGCCGAGTGCTCGGCGCGAACGCAAAACTGAGCGTTGCGTTCATCGGCACCTCCGGTATCGCCGCGGGTCAGCACATCGGCGAGATCATCAACGCTGGCGACGTCACCTGCAACGCCTACTGCGACGCGGACCAGAACCGGTTCGGACCGGCGTTCAACCGCTGGCCCGACGCGACCGGCTACACCGACTACCGCGAGATGTACGACAAGCAGCACAAGGACATCGACGCGGTCATGGTCGGCACGCCCGACCACCACCACTACCCCGCATCGATCGTCGGCA
This sequence comes from Phycisphaeraceae bacterium, assembly GCA_028280965.1. Classification (GTDB taxonomy): domain Bacteria; phylum Planctomycetota; class Phycisphaerae; order Phycisphaerales; family Phycisphaeraceae; genus JAHQVV01. The sequence goes on along the minus strand of JANQKT010000042.1, from coordinate 17,576 downwards.
TGATGCTCGGCAAGCACATGTACACGCAGAAGCCGCTGACTCATACTGTCTGGGAGGCGCGTCAGCTCGCCATCGCCGCTGAGCGCTACAAGGTCGCCACGCAGATGGGCAACCAGATGCACGCCAACGAGGGCAACCGGCGGATCGTCGAGTGGGTCCGCTCCGGTCAGCTCGGCGTGATCAAGGAGGCGCACATCTGGACCAACCGCCCGATCTGGCCGCAGGGCGGCGAGAAGCCCAAGCCAACCGGCGACCCGCCGGCCAACCTCGACTGGGAGGCCTACATCGGCCCGGCGCCGATGCGGCCGTACTCCGGCGCGACCGGCGGGGGCCGGCGCGGCCGCGGGCCCTACCACCCCTTCGCCTGGCGCGGCTTCATCGACTTCGGCACCGGTGCGCTCGGCGACATGGGCTGCCACACCACCGACGGCTTCTACTGGGGCATGGACCCGGGCTTCCCCACCGCCGTCGAACTGCTCGAGGGCCCGACCGTCGCGGGCAAGGACATGTGGGCCAATCAGTCGGTCGTCAAGTTCGAGTTCCCCGAGAAGCTCTCCCGCCCGGGCTTCAACTACTACTGGTACGAAGGCGGGCTGAAGCCCGACAAGCCCGAGTGGGTCGCCGCGGACGGCCTGGACAAGGACGGCAAGCTCGGCCCGTCCGGTGGCTTCATCATCGGCGAACGCGGCGCGATCCAGTACATGGACGACTACGGCAACAATATCAAGGTCTACAGCTTCGGTAACAACAAACTCCAGGAGCCGCCCAAGACCCTGAAGCGCTCCGAAGGCCACCACAAGGAGTGGTACGAGGCCTGCGTCGGCAACAAGCCCTACTACTACCCCCGCTCGGGCTTCCGTTACGCCGCGATGCTCACCGAGTCGGTCCTGCTGGGCACAATCGCCCAGAAGGTTGGTGGCCGGCTCGAATATGACCATTACAACCAGAAGATCACCAACAACGACAACGCCAACCAGTACATCACCAAGAAGTACCGCGACGGCTGGGAATTCAAGATGGATTGATTGCGAAGCTTGGCGATCTTTGATCAAACAACATGCCCACGGCGTTGGTGAAGCCAACGCCGTGGGTTTTTTGGTGGGTGTGATTCCTCTGGACAGAAAGCGTGGCCTTGGCTGTTGTTTCGTCTTCGCCGTGCGATCACAAAAAATACGTACAGGTAATACATAAAATGGATTGTTGTGGGGTTGGGCGAGTGGTAGGTTGTAGTGAATCCTGGCTGCGGTTATGGGCGTCGCCGTCAATAGCCGGTGCGAGACGTTTTAAGAGGATGTGTGTGGTATGAAAAAACTGAAACCGTTGGGTGTTCATCGAGCTGTTGTATCGGTGTTGGGGACTATCAGCATCTGCGGGTCCGTGTCTGCGGGTGTTCCCTACCGCACCGTCGCGCTCAGCGGCGAGGCCGCGCCGGGTGCGGGCGGCCTGATTTACACGGGTTTCGGGGAGCGGCCGTCGCTGAACAACGCGGGGGATGTGGCCTTTATCGCAGGGCTGCAGGACCTTTCGGAGCAAGGGACGTCTGCTTTGTTCGGGCCCACCGACGGTGCGGGGTCCGCTCTGGGGAGGCTGTTCGCCGTCGGAGACGCCGCGCCGGGGTTTGGTGATGGTACGACGCTTTTCGATTTCGAGCGTGGCGTTACCCTTAACGCATTCGGTGATGTCGCCTTCCTGGCGGAACTCAACCCGGATTCCCCGCTCGGTTTAGCTGCACACGCGGTGTTCGGGCCTTCGGCGGGGCCAGGCTCGCCGACGACAGTGATCGCGCGTCGAGACGACCCGAACCTGGGATTTAATGGAAGCATCAATTTTCTGAATCGCTCGGGTTCCCAGCCAACAATCAGTGATGCGGGTGATATCGCATTCATCGCGACGCTTGGGCCGCTTGTGACACAGACGCTTTACGGGCCGGCCTCAGGCGGGGCAGGCCATGTCCAATTGACCTCCGAAAACGATATGCCGCCCGCGGCACCGTTGGATCGGCGGTACCAACAACTGCTCCAGGTTCTGACGATCCTCGATACCGGCGAAGTCGCCTATGAAGCGCTCTTGGAATACCCGAGCCCGGGGAGCACTCTCCGCCGTAACATAGAGACCTTCATCTACGCCGCCTCAGAGCAGGGTGTCCGACAATTGGGCCCGCCCAGCCGCTCGGGTGACCCGGTGCCGGGCCGAAACGACGGGGCCGTTTTCAACTCCGGGACCAGCGCCGAGGCGGTCAACGCGCGTGGCGATGTCCTGTTGCGGGGCAGCATGACCAATGGCTCTGGCCAGATCATACGCGGCTGGTTCGGACCGACCGATGGGCCGGGTTCCGAGATCGACCTGGTGCTGCAGACCCATATCCCCCGAACCTTTGACGGCAAAGAGATGGAGATCACCGGCGCCGGGGTGGCCTCGCTAAACAACAACGGGGATTTTGCGTTTATTGGCAGCTTTATAGAAGACGGCCAGGATGCTGCATTCCCGCCTGCATTCGATTTGGCGCTGTTTGTCCAGATCGACGGCCAACTTGAACTGATTGCCAAGGAAGGTGATCTCTTCGATGCCGCACCCGACGCGGCCGAAGACCTTCGGCGGATCGTGGGTATGCAGATCACCCCGGACGGCTTCAACGATGAAGGCGAGGTCTTGTTCGAACTCGACTTTGAGGACGGTTCATCGGGTCTTTTTGTCGCGACCGTCCCGGAGCCGAGCGCCGCAATTGTATTTGCCGGCTTCGCTCTCGGCCTGTTTGTTCGACGCCGGCGCGCTATCTGACCAGAAGCCAACGTGCGGATAAACCAGCGATGACAAAATGCCTGCGGCGTTGGTTAAGCTCACGCCGTGGGTTTTTCTGTGCCTAAGCAGTTCGATCACCCGCCTCACAAACCTGTGCGAGGTCGTCAAGGTCCTGCGCGATCATCTTCGTAATCGTGCCGCGCATCAAGGGACCCATCACGATCATCATCAGCCGGGCCATCAGGTTGGTGGGCACGCCGCCGAACGACATCGTGACTTTTGTGCCAGAGCCGGCGGGATCGAAGCTGAGCGTTGTGGTGTAGTGTGCGCCACAGGACTTCGCCTCGGCCGTGTACGAACGCGGCGGGTCGAAGCCGGTGATCGTCATCGTCTCGCTCGCCAGGCGTCCGCCCATCCGGCGGGTCTCGGTCCAGCGCGTTCCTTCGCCGAACGGCCCGTCGGTCAAGACCTCGACCGACTCGATCCCGCCGATGCGCTCGGACGCGCGGTCGAGCTCGGTGAAGACCTCGAAGACGCGCTCAACCTGTGCGTCGATCTGGCGCGATACCGCGATCCGCATTGGGCACCCCATGCTGTTGTATCAGCAGGGCTAGTGTACGCCCTGATCGCCCAGCCAGCGCTCGGCGTCGATCGCGGCCTTGCAGCCCATGCCCGCGGCGGTGACCGCCTGGCGATACACGTGGTCGGAAACGTCGCCGGCGGCGAACACGCCCTCGATGTTCGTCGTCGAGCGGTACGCGTCCGCGAGCTTGATGTAGCCCGCGTCATCGAGGTCGAGTTGCCCGTTCAAAAACTGTGTGATCGGCGTGTGGCCGATCGCGAGGAACAGCCCGCCCAGCGGCATCTGGGATTCTTCGTTGGTCTTGTTGTTGATCAGCTTGACGGCGCTGATCTTGTCCTCGCCGAGCACATCGGTGACCTCGGTGTTCCAGTGCATCTGGATCTTGGGGTTGTCCAGCGCCCGCTGGGCCATGATCTTGCTGGCACGCATCTCGTCGCGGCGGACGAACATATGCACCGTGCTGGCGAACTTGGTGAGGTAGGTCGCTTCCTCCACCGCGCTGTCGCCGGCGCCGACGACGCCGACCTCCGCGTCGCGGAAGATGGGCAATGCGCCATCGCAGACGGCGCAGGCGCTGACCCCGCCGCCGGACTTGGCGAGGCGCTGCTCGTTCTCGAGGTTCAGCCAGTTGGCCTTTGCGCCGGTCGCGATGATGACCGACTCGGCGAGGACCTCGTACCCCCCGTCGCCGATGATGTGGAACGGGCGCTTGGACAGGTCGGCAGACTTCACGTCCTGGAAGATCGAGAAGAGCTTGCCTGAGATGTCCTTGCCGTTGATCGGTCCCTCGTCGGTGACGACGCGGGTGTCGAACCGGGCGGCCTGCTCGAAGAACTTCTGCATCATCTCCGGGCCGGTGACGCCTTCGGGGAAGCCGGGGTAGTTTTCGACTTCGGTGGTGAGCATGAGCTGCCCGCCGGCGAGCAGGGAGCCTGCCGACCGCCCCGCGAAGACCAGTGGGCTAAGCGAGGCGCGGGCGGCATAGATCGCGGCGGTCCAGCCGGCGGGGCCGGAGCCGATGATCACGACTTTCTCTCGGGGCAGGTCTGGCGTGTCGGTCATGGCGGGGATTGTAGCGGGGTTGGAACCAGTCGGAGATGATGTAACTTTGTAAGGCGGGGATCTATTCCGGATCGCGTGACAGGCGCGCACTGCAACGTGTTGCGGGACGCGCCGCGTCCGGTTCAAAATGTCACCGATACTTCGCATGGGACGCTGCGCGTCACCCGCGAAACGGTAATGGTCATCGCGTCCAGGTATGAAAACCGTACCGCGTGCCGGCGCCGTCGGCGGTGTCGAGGTTGATCACGTCACCTGCTCCGAACCTTGCCCAAACGCTTTCGCCCTCCGGCGGGTCGATCGGCCCGGCGTGCCCATCGAGCATCGCGAGGTTGGCCCGGCCGGCGTGGCGGAAGTGTCCGGCCCCCGTGACCTTGCCCGGCCTGCGGTACGCGACGGTGTGCGGCTCGTAGAACGTGCTCGTGCTGAAGTCCTGGTGCACCGCGTCGGCGAAGGCGAAGACCCCGGATGGCTGAGCGACCGCATCGATGCGCTCGGGCGTCCTGCCGATCGGGAACGGCCAGGCGAGCCCGCCGTTGTAGCCGAAGTGGGCCGAGCGCTCGCGGAACTTGGCGACAAAGCCCGGGTCGTTGTCGGGGAACGCGGGGCAGGCCAGGCCCTGATCGATGTCGTCGCCGAGGTAGTGGGCCAGCGGCCCGCGGGACTTGTCGAGCGGGCGGCTGGCTGAGTTGGCCGGCCCGCCCGGCTCGAAGCCGAACCACCACTGCACGCCGTCCGGCTCGCGCTCGGCGAAGTGCATCAGCAGACCATCGTGCTCAGCCGCGTGATTGGTGAGCGCGATTGTCAGCTGGCGCTGGCTGCTGAGGCACTGTGTCGCGCGGGCTGACTGACGCGCGCCGCCGAGCGCGGGCAGCAGCAAGGCGAGCAACAGCGCGATGATCGAGATCACCACGAGCAGCTCGATCAGCGTGAAACCGGGATGGCGTGTGCGGCGGTGATCCATCGTCAAAGCCGGACGCCGCAGTCAAGCGGCACCCGGCGGTGAAACCATATCGATTTATCAGCGTCGGCGTCGCGCAAGCACCAGCCCGCCCAGCATCAGCAGGGCCGCGCTTGCCGGCTCGGGGATGACCGTTGGCTGAGTGAATGTTGGATCAAGCCCCATCGAGTTGAACTCGGAGATGTTCAGCGACCAGCCATCGATCGATCCGTCTTCAAGCACGCGGTCGGTCGCGCCGGTGGGCGAGGAAACATAGAAGCTCGGCCCGGCAACGCGGTCATCGACGATCCAGTACGACCACGACTCGCCGGCCGCGCCTTCGAAGCTCGGTACCGCGCTGTTGCCGTCGAACGAAAAGCCGTCGATAAAGATCGAGGAGACGCCGCCGAACTCGAAGAACTGGTGGTGGACCGTGAGGTCGCCGGCCGCGTCGAGCGCCAGCAGCATGTCCTCGGCGGTAGCGTCACCGTCGTAACGGTAGTCGAACAGGTAGGCGTCGCCGCCCTGGAAGCCGAAATCGATGATGACCTGCGAGGTATTAGCCCCGCTGCCGGCCGAGTAGCCGGGCAGCAGCTCGGCAGAGACGGCGGCCGCCATCGTGATGGTCAGGCATGAGGCGATCACGTGTTTGATTGCGTGTTGCATGGTTTTCTCCGGTTGTTAGTTCGACGGCCGATAGGCCCGCCGAGGTGTGGTGGTGGCGAGTAGGACAAGCACAAGGCTCAACGATGCGGGCTCGGGCACGGCCGGGCCGATTTTGTGGTTGGCGATCGAGACCGCGTCGAGTTCGAAGGTGTCGCCGGGGTTGTCAAAGCGGATATACGACACCGCGTCCAGACCGGTCGGCGAGAGGTCCAGCCAGGTCCCGCCGGCCGAGCCGTTGAGCAGGCTGGCGATCTGATCGAATGTCAGGCCGTCGAAGTCGGACAATGTGGCATCGAAGGGTTTGCCGAAGTCCGCCTCGATCGGGATGGCCGGCGGTGATGAAGCAGACGCGGTCAGCGCTTCGGGGTTGAGGTAGAACGTGTGCGGCAGATCGAACGGTGTTGTTGATGTATCGACCGCGGCCCAGTCGGTGCCGTTGGCGCTGACCTGGACCGAGACGCTGTCGCCGCCGAATGAGGCTGCGGGGTTGTTCGCGCCGGTGCCGCCCTGGTTGTTGATCAGGAAGACGTTGGTGTAGATGCCGATGTCAAGGCCCGGGCCGACGAGCACCTCGTTAGCGAAGCGGAGTGTGAGTTCGCCGCCTCCGCCGATGCGTGCCAGTTCATCGGTTGAGAAGTGTGGGTTGAACGGGGTTAGCAGCCCGAACCCGGTGTCGTCGCCGGGCTTGCCCAGCGCGGCGTCGGGGTTGGTGTAGCCGCCGACGCCCGTGCCCGGCGTGTAGGACACCACGTGGTCAACGAAAGATGCGTCGGCGAAACCAACGCTGCCCGCCGCGAGACAACCGCCCGCGGCTCCGATCCAGAAACAATGCATAGCCATGCCTTTCCGCCCCGACTCGCGCGGGACAAGCGAAGGATGGACCGAGGTGGGCTCGAGAGGTTGGGCACCGTGCCTGTGCCGCCGAGAGCACGCTGCATGCGATGATGCAGCGAGGGGCCAGGCAACCGGCGTCCTTCTTCGCGAGGACCTCGATCCGGTCACCCCATGCCCGGACCATCCGGGCGGCAGGCAGGTCTTCCGGCTCCGGGTGGATCTGGCCCGCCTTCCCAGAGCGCCCGTTGCAGGCGATCCAGTGGCATACTCGGCCAGACACGTGCCCGTCACGGCGGCGCGTCCGCGGGGGAATCCCGATCCGGGCAAGCTATTCACTGCCAAGCGTTGATGTGCCGGCAGCGGCCCGATTCGGTCACCCCACTTCCCTTTTCACCCCCCGACCGCCGGCTAAAGCGGATCAAAGGGCACCTGGGGGTCAGCAGGCAGCATAACGCCAAAGAGGTATGCGAGCAAGGGGAGCACTGGCATTGGTGTGTCTTAGCCGCCGCCAGCAAGGCGGCACGTCGTCGCGTCACTTGCCCACGTGCCGCCTTGCTGGCGGCGGCTAAGACGAGCTGATTGTGATGGATGTGTCTCACCGTGGGGCGGGCGCGATTGATGCGCGCTGCGCCATTACAATGCGGCACCCGCGTGTATCAACTGACCTGTCCAACTTGCCAGAGCATGACCGAGTCGCCGTTCGTGCGCAGCGGGGCGGTGGTGCGCTGCGAATCCTGCCAGAACAAGTACCGGATCAAAACCGCCCATGTCGAACGCGTACTGATCACCGGCCCGCGGACGCTGGACGAGACCGAGGCCGTGCTGCGGACCGACAGCGTGGACATCGACCCGGACGAGGCCTCGCCGGTCTCGATCGACGATGAAGGCAACGTCGTCGGCCTGTCGGGGTTGTCCGAGCTGATGCGCCAGTCGGATGTGCGCGGCACCGAAGCGCGTATTCAATCCCAGATGGACAGCGCGCCCCCGCCCGCGGCGCACCGGCCCAAGTCATCATCAAGCGAAGGCCCGCCGGCGATCGAGCGCCTCACCGACGAGCCGGTGGCGTCCAGCCGCTCACACCGCCGGGCCCGCCGGCATGCGCGCCAGCGACGCAAACGCACCCAAGCCCTGCTCATCGCGGCCCTCGGTGTGCTCGTCGTCGTCAGCGGCATCGTCCTCTACACCATCGTCGACAAGCAGAGGGACAGAACCGACCCGGCACCCGGCGGCCAGGCGGGCCAAAACGACCCTGCCGACACACCCGACAGCACCCGCGACAACCCGCCCGACCTGTTCCCGCCCGATTCATCTGACCCGCCCGCCGAGCCGAGGCTGTTCGCCAACATCGGCCCGCCCGAGCCCAACCCCGACCCGAAGTACGTCGCCCCGGTCGTCGCGATCGACCCCGGCGCGCTGCCCGCCGACGTGCCGACGGTCGTAATCCCCGCCGAGCGGATCATGCTCGAGGGCTGGTACATCACCACCCCGCCGCGCGGCGCCGCGGACGCGGGCGGCGAAGCGGACTTTTCGGTGACCGAGTTGCTGCCGAGTGCGCTTGATGACGGCCGGACGCTGCTGACCGCATCGGTCCGCAACAACGGCGCCGACGCGCTGCTCGCCGGCGAGCTACACATCATGCTGCTCGACAGCTCCGGCGGGGTCTTCGCCGAGGCCTTCCTGCCCCTGAGCCTGATCGCCCCCGACGCCGAGCAGGCCATCGCGCTGCCCATCGCCACCCGCCACTGGCAACGCCAACGCGGCGTGCGCACCAGCGTCAAAATAGCGGGGCGGACCCAGAACCTCTTCCCGATCCCGGACGTGCAGATCGACCCGGTCGGCGCCGCCGAGCACACCGCGCTGCGCCTCAGCGCCCGGTACAACGGCCTGGCCGCGCTGCGCGGCGTCCTGATCCTGATCGAGGCGACCGACGCGCAGGGCAACCGCCTGGCCCGGTTCGTCGTCGAGAACGAACAGCTCTTCGTCGCCCGCGGCGGCTGGCTGGACCTGGTTGTGTCTACGCCGATGCAGGCCGGCGAAACCCCAGCGAACTGGTCAGCGGTGATCCAGCCGCGCTAGATGAGCTTCATTCTCAGCCGGTTTTCGCCGCCCGTGCGTAAAGGCTCACTGGCCGCACGCGGTAAAAGAAGATCAGGACAGGCGCATCAACTGCGCGCACATGCCCGCCGCGTTGCAACAGCAATGCGGCGGGATCAAACGCACCCGCACCCATACCAGACGCTTCGCGGACTCCCCTCGGTCTGAGCTCAGGGTCGAAGACAGCGTCGGCGTTTGACGCAAACCCCTCCCATCCAAACACCAGCCCCGATCCCCGCGCCCACAACCACACCCAACCCCGCCCATCCATAACGCCGGCCAGCCCACCCGCAACACCCGCCGCCGGGCAGCAACGATTTTCCTGCACGCCCCGCGCGCCCGGACAAGTCAAGGCATGACAAAAAAAGAACTCGCCCGGTGCTATACAAGTCAACACGCCTGCGAATGATGTGAGGCGTACCACACCAAACGACCCTCATCCGTTCGTTCCGGTGCATCCCCAAACCGCCTGCCCCGGCCACCCACCGAGAAGGGTTAACGCTGTTAGCGGCGACGACGCGTGAGATATAGACCGTACAATCCAAATGCGGGGAGACTAGTGGGTTCTGGGACATGCGCCGTGATATTGGGGCCTGTGAATGCTGCGAATGCCAGACCAAAATCAGCGTCGTCTACATCCCCGTCTCTATCAAGGTCGGCCAGTGGGTTGGATGATGGGCCGTTTTCAGGCCCGGTGAACGCGGCAAATGCGATACCAAAATCGGCATCATCGACATCGCCGTCATCATCTAGATCGGCAGAGCGGCGCGGCTCGGGAGCGATGGTTATATCGTCATAGGAAACCCCGTCAGATGCAGTGCGCCCAAATGTCACGGCTGAAAACAAGTCGGTGTCGAACACAACGGACCAGTAAGCAACCGACCCATAGTTTTGCAGCGAACCGGTCTGAGAATGGGGAATTGTGAATTGTTGCTGCTCACCACCAACTAAACTAAGCGTGATCACCAGGCTATTAGACTGGATATCCCCGGCGTCGGTTACATAAAACCCAATAGCGGCTTGTGGTGAAGAAAACGTTAGCTCAAAATCGCGCGGCGCTACAGTGTTTGAAAACAGGTGATTATTGCCAGAAATTGCGTAATGACCACCCGGCAATTGCATATTGTCAATCTGCACTGGTCCGCCGTCTGCTTCGGCGTCAAGGATTGCAGTAACCGAGTCGAACATCAACATCTCGGGTGTTGTCCCGAACAGGTAGCTTTCAAAGTCTTCGGTGGCACCAAAATTAATCGCATTCATAAACGAGTCACGAGCAGCATCCGAATTGATACGCGCAGGCTGTTGCGTGTTATCACTGAGATCTTCGCCAAAATACGTCGTAAATGAGCCTGAGTAGGCAGGTGGAGTGGATCCGACTGTCGCAATGATCGCTAGGAGGCAGAATTGAGTTTTTGGATTGTTCATAGCTCTTTCTTCTCCCAAATCTTTAAATTGGGCAAAGCCAACCTATAGATTTACGGGATGCTTCCTCCAACCTGATTTGCCCTGACTAAACCGTGAATACGAATCAAGCGGTCAGCTTAACAGACAGCCTGCATGGCTCCAAGCCATATGTTCGGTATTTATCAGTGGCACAGTGAAGATTGTAGTAGAACGCGAAAGAAATAATTATCTTAGCAGTACGTAATCCCTCACGCCGCCGAGCGCGTCGTCACCGCGGGGCTCGTCGTCTCGCGGACCCAGCGGGAGCCGCGGCCGCGGTGGTTGCTGATGGTGGACAGCCGGCGGAGGTAGACATCCAGGGCACGCTCATCAAACCGCGTCAGGAACTCGGCGCTCGCCGACTGGTTGCGCTGGCGGATCAGTTCGATGGTCTGCTGCTTGGTCATCGCGTCTCCTTGCGGTCCCGCACACCCACAACTCGGGCAACTCCCGACAAGCACCCTGTGAACTCCCGGGACGCGCGGCTCCCGAAGCATCGGCAGGGCAGCGAAGCGTGCTGGATCGGTAACTGGATCGGACGGCGGGATCGGCCGAGGCGGGGCTTCAGTGCTGGGTGGAGGCGGATTTTCGGACTTTGCGCCAACCGGCACCCCGTTATCGGACGCGGGCGGCGGATTTGCTGCCGATAAGTGTGCCCAAGTCTAGGCTGGCGCGAGAATTGGGTTACAATCCGTGAATACGGGTCACCCGCCGGTGGGGCGGGTCGCTCGTGGTTGTTTTAGCCCGCCTTGCCTTGCTTTTGGCCTGCTGCCATGCCTCCGGTGACTCTGCTCAGCCCGTATTCCGGCCGACCTGTCGTGGTCCGCGAGGAGGACCTCGGCCGCGCGATCCGCGACGACGAGGGGCGGGTGTTCTACGTCGTCGAAGACGACGAGCACGGGCGGTACGCCTCGATGACGCGCAAGGGCTCGGCGAAGGACCTGGAGCGCTACCGCGCGCTGCAGTCCGGGGGGGCCCCGGCGATGAACGGCAGCGCATTGGCCGGCGCAGCACTATCTACTTCGTCAGCGCAACAGACGCAGGCGTACGACGCGACCGGCACCAAGCGCCGCAACCCCGTGGGCATCGTCGTGATGCTCGGGCTGATCGTGCTCCTGGGCGCAGCGCTGTACATCGCGCTGGTGCACCCGTCGTGGCTGGGCATTGATCGTGGCGGCAACGAAACGCCGAGCAGCCCGGAGCAGGGTCAGCCCGAGCAGTCACCCGCGCCGGCGCAGGGCGACCGCCCGCCTTCGATCGTCGTGCCCGCGGTGTTTGTGGATGTCGATGGGCAGTCGCTTGAAGAGCCTGGCGTCGGTGATTGGGATGCGGAGCAGGGTGTGCCCGCTCCGACGGTTGGCGACTCGCCCGCGGTGCTGCCGGACTCGCCCGAGGCTTTTGCGGATCTGCTTGCGCAGATGGATGGAGAGGACCCGGCACTCATGCGTGAGCACGACCCGACGCCGGTGATCGTGCCGACGCGGACCTGGCGCCCCGACCGGTCGCTACGCGTGTTGAGTGAGGGGTGGTCGGGCCGGCCTTCGCTTGAGGGCTTCAGCCACACCGCATCCGGCCTCCGCTACAAGCTGACGCACGAGACCGACGGCCCGCGGGCCAAGGCGGGCAGCTACCTCGAGGTCCGCTACACGATGCAGACGCTCGACGGCGAGCCCTTGATCGACGACGGGCAGCAGTCGTTCGTCCTCGCGGCGGGGCAGGCGATCCGTGCGTTTGATGAGGGGCTGGCGGGTGTGCGTGCGGGCGAGCAGCTGCAATTGTTCATCCCGCGTGGGCATTCTGCGTCGGGCGCGCTGCCGGGCATTGATCGTATGCCCGATCGGCCGGTGTTCATGGACGTGCAGCTGGTCGCGGTGAAGCCGGGCGTGACGCACATCGTTGAAGAGGAAGGCGACGACGCGGCCGATCCCGCGGTGCCCGGCGACCGCGTTGCGCTGCACTATGTCGCCCGGGTCGAGGGCAAGGACGAGGTTTTCGACGCCACCGCCGGCCGGGGCGGGCCGATGCGGCTGACCCTCGGCCGGGGCGAGGTGATCACCGGCCTCGAGCTCGGCGTCGCCGGGATGCGTGTCGGCGAGACGCGTTTGCTGACGATCCCGCCTTATTTGGCCTATGGCGAGGTCGGTGCGGCGGGCGGCCTGATCCCGCCGGACGCGGTGCTGAGTTTCCGCGTGACGCTGGTGGGGATCGATAAGCCCGAGGCGTCGGACTGACACGACCCGGTGTTGCCGCGTAAACTGCCGGTATGCTGCGTATCGCCACCGTCCTCGGGATCATCGCTGTCGCCACGCTCGCCCTGGCGTTTTTCAGCTTCGATGACGGCCTGCCGCCTCTGCCGGACGACCCGCAGGGGCGCGGCGCGTTTGTCTTCGCGATCCCCAACGACCCGGGCTCGCTCGACCCGGGCACGACGTCGGCGTCAACCGACTTCCGCGTGGTCAAGTGTCTTTATGAGCCGTTGCTTGTCGTGAAGTGGGGCGGCGAAGGCTTGGAGCCCGGCTCGGCGGAGGCGATGCCACAGGTCTCCGAAGACGGGCTGACCTACACCTTCAAGATCCGCAAAGACGCGAAGTGGTCGGACGGCCACGCCGTGTCAGCCGAGGATTTTGTCTACGGCTGGCGTCGCGCGCTGCTGCCCGACTCGGCCAGCGACTACGCCTCGCTGTTCTACGTCATCGAAGGCGCCGAAGATTTTTACTACTGGCGGCAGGGCCTGATGGATTTCAGTGTCCTCAAGGACGCGATCCCCGATGAAGAAAAGCGCGCCGAATTCCTGAAGCGCCACCCCGATCTGGAAAGCAATGCCGATTCGCTGAGCGATAAAGAGAAGTGGGACCTGACACTCAAGCGGTTTGACGAACGCGTGGCGATCAAGGCACTTGACGATCGGACATTGCAGGTGAAGCTGAGTTCGCCGACGGCGTACTTTGTGGACCTCTGCGCCTTCCCGACCTTCTCGCCGATGCCCGAGCACGTCGTCGACCCGATGGGTGAATTGGTCAAGGGCGGGGCGTTCCGGATCGATGACGCGTACTTCGGCGACCCGCTGCGGCTGGTCTCCAACGGGCCGTACACCCTGCGCGATTGGGAGCAGAAGGTGCGGATGATCTTCGATCAGAACCCGTACTACTGGAACAAGGACGCGATGGGCAACGTGCGGGTCGTGCAGGAGACGATCGCCGACCCGAGCCTCCAACTGCTGCGTTTCGAGGAGGGGCTCCTGGACTGGATCCCGGACGTCGGCGAGATGAAGCAGAAGTTGGTTCCGAAGAACTACCCCAATGTGCATACCGTGCCGAGCGCCGGGACGTACTACTACCAGTTCAACTGTCGCGAGGCGCTGCCCAGCGGGGTGAAGAACCCGATGGCGGATATCCGAGTCCGCCAGGCGATGGGGATGTGTATTGACCGCAAGACGATCGTCGAGAACGTGACGCGGATGCGCGAGCCGATCGCGAAGCTGGTCGTGCCGGACGAGGCCATCCCCGGCTACACGGGCCCGGTCGGTTCGGCGTTGACTTATGACCCCAAGGCGGCCGCGAAGCTGCTCGCCGAGGCGGGGTATCCCGGCGGCGAAGGGTTCCCGCCCATCGAGATCATGGTCAACAACGACGCGGGCGGCGCCGGCCACGCGCGGATCGCGCTGGCGGTCAAGAAGAGCTGGGAGGACCACCTGGGCCTGCAGGTGACGCTGGATCAGATGGAGTTCAAGGTGCTCTTGGACCGCAGCAAGAAGGGCAACTTCCATGTCCGCCGGGCGGGCTGGTTCGGCGACTACATCGACCCGACGACCTGGCTGGATATGCACCGCTCCAGCGACTCGAACAACGACTCAAAATACTTCAACGCGGCGTACGACAAGCTGCTCCAGGACGCCGCGGTCGAGCCGGACAAGGCCAGGCGGTTTGAGATGCTCGCCGAGGCCGAGGCGCTGCTGATGCAGGAGGCGCCGATCGTGCCGATCTTTTACTACGCGACGGTCATGATGTACGACAAGGACAAGGTCGACCTGCGCCCCAACGCGTGGAACAACCTGCGCCTGGAGCTGATCCCGATGAAACGCGGCGAGTAGGTCGGCGCGGCGGGTCGCGACGCTTCATGCCAGACTTCTTGACTACCAACTTCTAACTCCTAACCTCTTCATGCTGCGACTGATCCTCTCACGACTGCTGCAACTGCCCCTGATCCTCAGTGTGATCCTGGTCGTCACGTTCACGATGGCGTGGGTCATGCCCGGCGACCCGTTCACCGCCGACGGCGCCAAGCAGCCCAACGAGGCCGTCAAGCAGGCCATGCTTGCGCGGTACAACATGGACAAGGGACCGTACGTCTTCTTCGGCAGCTACCTCGAAGGCATCTTTACCCGGCTGGACTTCGGCGACTCGATCGCGCGCCCCGGGCGGACGGTCGCGGGCATCATCAAAGACGGCCTGCCCGTCTCCGCCTCGCTCGGCCTCACCGCGATCGCGTTTGGTTTGCTGCTCGGGACCACCGCGGGCGTGCTGGGCGCTTTGAAACCCAAGTCACCTTTAGATTCCGGCTCGCTGGCGATCACGCTGATCGGCATCTCGCTGCCGAGCTTCGTGACCGGCGCGGTCCTCCTGGCGGTGGGCGCGAGCCTGACCCGGCTGCTGCTGCCGGGCCTGACGTTCACGCACCTGCCGCTGGGCGGGTGGAGCGGGCCGCGCAGCATGATCCTGCCCGCGATCGCGCTCGGCCTGGCGCCCGCGGCCTACATCGCGAGGCTGATCCGGCTGGGCCTGGCGGACATCATGTCGTCCGACTACGTCCGCACCGCGCGGGCCAAGGGATTGTCCCACCGCCAGGCGCTGTTCAAGCACGCGCTGAAGGTCGCGTTTCTGCCGGTGCTCTCGTTCCTGGGCCCCGCCGCCGCGTCGGTCATGACCGGCTCGTTCGTCGTCGAAACGATCTTCAACATCCCCGGCCTGGGCTTCGAGTTCGTCAAGTCCGTCCAGAACAAGGACCAACTCGTTATCCTCGGCGTCGTGCTGGTCTTCGCGACCATGCTCATCGTCTTCAACCTGCTGGTGGACCTGGCCTACGCGTGGGTCGACCCGCGGATCGAGTTGTCGTAGTTTCTTGGCTACGGATGAACACAGGTTTTGACGCTCTAAAAAGAGGGCGCGTCCCTTGCGCACGCTGCATCGATAAGCCGTTCTAGGGCTTGATCCTCAGCCCCGCTCGCGCAGCTCGATGCGGTGGAACGTCGCCTTGCCCTTGCAGGTGAAGTAGATCACCCGTCCCAGTTCTTCGGGCGGGCGGACCTCTTCGTTGGCCTTGACCTTGCTGCGCGAGCCGACCCACTTCAGCGATTCCTGCCCGTCGATGAGCATCGCCAGACCCAGCTTGCCGTCGGGCATGTCCGCGGCCTGGAAGACCAGTTCGACAGGCCGGCCGGGTTTGTTGGCGCTGGTCTTGCGCGTGTCCTGCTCGTCCACGCCCTCGATGGCGGACATCGTGTTGTCGTTGATGGCGTAGTGGAAGGTCGCCGCACGCTTCTGCTCGCCGACCGGCAGGTAGAGCGACAGGCCGGGCGTCTGTTCGTGCATGGTCAGACGGACACGCAACTCGTAGCTGCCCCGCGGCGCGACGGGCATGACGAACGCGCCGCCGTCTATCACGATCTCCTGGTTGACCAGGTCGATCGACTCACCGAGGGCGTGCTCGGCGGGCTTGTACATCGTGGCGATCAGGTCGATCCACTGGCCGCGTTGCGCGGCGCGCCGCACTTCCTGGATCCGGTCGAGGCGGGCCCGGGCGACCTCGATGCGCATCGCGACGCGTTTGGCCAGCGCGTCCTCGCGCGGGTAGACCGCCTGGAACCGGTCGTACCAGCGCAGCGCGTGCGCGAGCATCGGCCGGGCGTAGTCGTCTTCTTCGTTGTCGGCCAGGGCCATGTACCAGTCGCCGACGAACAGCGCCGCGGGGCCCGACGCCTCCACGACGCCGGCGTTGCAGTGGCCCAGCGCCTCGGCGGTGTCCGGGTCGTCGGCGTTGTCGGCGAAGGCGGCCGCGGCCAGCGGGTCGTCCCGCCGGGTGACGAGCAGCCGGATCAGTTCGCGCGCCGCCTGGATGTTGTCTGGGTTTGCCTGAACCGCCTGGCTCAGTTGCCTGATCTCGTTGAGGTCGTCGGATGCCTGCGAGAGCCGTGCGAGCGTGTCCTCGATGTGCTCGCGCCGGTCCGACTCGACCTTGCGCGCGACCAGGTTCGCGTCGCGGCACAGCCGGATCGCCTGGTCCAGGTCGTCGTCCAGCTCCGCACGGCGGGCGGCGCCCAGCAAGAGGTCGAGGTAGGGCTCGGCGATCCGGTCGCGCTCGTCCGCGTTGGCCAGGCGGTAGGCGCGCTCCGCCGCGGGGATCAGCGCCGCGGGGTCGGTCGCCTCGTGTCCCGGCCAGATCACCCCGAGCCGGTCGGCCGCGAACACCGCCGCGGTGATGTCCCCGCCCGCCGCCGCCAGCGGGATCGCCTCGATATAAAGCAGGCACCGGATACCCGGCGAGTCGGGGATCTTGCCGGCGAACTCGATCATCTCGATCGCGAGCTGGCGGTCGTCGTCGGTCGTCCGCGTCTTCTTGACCTGCCGCAGCTTCTCGCCGAAGTCCTGCTCGACGTTCGCGCGGTCGTCGTCACTCACGGGGTTGAAGGCCTGGGTGAAGCCCGGCAGCGCGGGGGCGGCACAAAGGATCGACGCGGCGGCGGTTCTGGTCGTCCATCTCATCGGGTGTTTGTCCTCGGTGAAGGCTTGAAACCTTTATACCCCACCTGAAACCTCAGGTGCCATTGCCTCGGTTATTGCACCGGCACCACGATGCTAACGGGGAACACCCGGTTCCGATCGCCGGTTTGTTCCATCTGATCCAGCAGTTCCTCTCCCGAGTGCCATACCAAGTCGGCCTGCACCGCCAGCCCGTTCATCACCAACCGCACCGGCCGATCCAGGTCGAGCATCGCATCACTTAAATAGATGTGCAGCCGCTCGTAGCCCTCAGCGGTGACCGTGACTGTGTTGGTCGCGCGGTCGATCCGGGCGTCGGCCTTGTCGGCCGTGCCGTCGTGGGTGTAGCCCGCTTCAACGCCCAGCCAGTACATCCGGCGCTGCGGCGGGTTGGACGAGGCACGCACACCGCCGTCCTGGTGCCAGACAACGCGCTGCGGGTACGGGTCGCGGGTGTAGCGCG
>JANQKT010000239.1 GCA_028280965.1 Phycisphaeraceae bacterium | reverse complement strand
TTCAACTACTTCGGCGAAACGTACGACATTGAGGTCCACGCCACCGACTTCGTCGCGTCCGAAGCGACGATGAGCCCCCAGGAAATGAGCGAGCTGGCGGATTTGCTCGTCGCGAACAGGGTTCGGGTCATCTTCCAGGACAACCTCGCCAACCCGCAGGCGATCACGAGCCTTAAGGAGGCCGTCAGCGCCAAGGACTGGGAGGTCGAGATCTCCGACAAGGAGTTGTTCGCGGACTCGCTGGGCGCAGAACCCGGGGTTGACACGTACCTCGGGGTGTTCCGCCATAACGCGCGCACCGTCGCCGAGGCGCTGGGGGCGGGGAACCCCGGATCGTGAGCATGGTGCCCATCGCCTGTCAGGCTCGGAACGTGTCGGTCGCGTACCGGGCAGACCCGGTGCTGCGCAGCGTAAACGTCACCGTTCCGGTCGGCAGCGTGATGGGCATCATCGGCCCCAACGGGAGCGGGAAGTCGACGCTGATCAAGGCCATGCTCGGCCTTGTGAAACCGCTGACCGGCACCTCGGAGTTCTTCGGACAACCGTTGGATCAGGTCCGTCACCGGGTCGGGTACATGCCCCAGTCCGCCAGCGTGGACTGGGACTTCCCGACCACAGTGATCGACCTGGTCACGATGGGCACGTATGGCGAGCTGGGCTGGATCCGGCGTCCTGGCAAGGCCGAGCGTGCGCGGGCAATGGCTGCGATGGAGCAGACCGGTATCCCGGAGCTCGCCTACCGCCAGATCGGCGAGTTGTCCGGCGGCCAACGCCAGCGAGCCTTTCTTGCCCGTACCCTCGTGCAGGCTCCGGACCTGTTCTTCCTGGACGAGCCGTTCCAGGGTATCGACGCGAAGAGCCAACAGGCGATGATCGACGTGCTACGCGACCTGGTCGCCCAGGAAAAGACCTGCGTGATTGTGCATCACCATCTCGCCACCGTGCGGGATTACTGCGACCACGTGACACTGCTCAACGGGCACGTGGTCGCCTCGGGTCCTGCGGACCAGGCCTTCACCAAGGAAAACATCCGTATCGCCTACGAAGCCCGTGAGGGTGCCGAGGCATTTCTGGAAACCGCCGCCTAGGTCCGTGATAGACCCTATCGAGTTCTTCGGTAACCACATCTTCCGGATGGTCTTCTTCGGCACCTCCGTGACCGGGCTCGTGGCCGGCGCGCTCGGGTCGTTCGCGTATCTGCGCAAGCAGTCGCTGATCAGCGACGTCATCGGCCACTCCGCGCTCCCCGGTGCACTGCTGGCTTTTCTGATCGCGGTCGCGGTCCTGGACGCCAACGGACGTAACATGTTGGGCCTGATTGCCGGCGCAGTTATCACCGGCACACTCGCGGCGTTGTTTGCCAATTCCATCGCGGTGCGGACGAAGATCGCGATCGACACGGCCATGGCGATCTCGCTGACGGTGTTCTTCGGCGCCGGCATGATTCTGCTGCGCATCATTTCCAACGGCCCGTTCCCCGGCAAGGGCGGTATCGACGACTACCTGTTCGGCAATGCCTCGGTCATTACGGTCGCGGACTTGGCCACGAGTATCGCCGTGGGTGCCGTAGCGCTGGTCCTGATGCTGGTGTTTTGGAAGGAGTTCACGCTACGGACCTTCGATCCGGTCTTCTCGACGGTGCTCGGGTTCCGCGCCGGCGTCGTCGATACGGTCATGTTTGCCACGATCGTGATCGCCATCGTGATCGGCGTGAAGGCGGTCGGTGTCGTGCTGATGATTGCATTCGTCGTCACGCCGCCCGCCGCAGCACGGCAGTGGACCAGCACCCTGCCTGGTTTGGTCGCCCTGTCAGGCGCGTTCGGAGCGATCGGAAGCGGCGTCGGCGCGTACCTGTCGGTCGCCCTGGGCAACGTCCCGACGGGCCCCTTGATCGTTCTGACTCTCTTCGCGGTTTTCCTGGTCTCCCTGCTGGTGTCGCCGCGTCGCAGCATCATCACCGCAGCATTGCGCCGTGCCCGGGCTCGTGAGGCCCTGCGGCGCGAGCTGCTCGCAGAAACCGCGGACCGATGAGCTTCGTTCTCGGCACGAGCCTGCTGGCTGTTGTCACCGCGCTGGCGTGCGCGCTGCCCGGCGCGTTCGTTGTCCTGCGAAAGAACTCCATGCTCGTTGAAGGGGTCGCGCACGCCGTCTTGCCCGGGATCGTCGTCGGCTACGCCTTGACCCACGATCTGAATTCGCCATGGCTCATCATCGGTGCAGCGCTGGCCGGACTGCTCGTCGTGCTCGGCAACGAGTGGCTTATTCGCACCGGGTTGATCACGGGAGACGCCCCGCAAGGCCTGGTCTTCCCCGCGCTCTTCGCGGCCGGCGTCATTTTCATCACCCTGGACTTCAGCCACGTCCACCTTCATACGGAAGTCGTTCTCATCGGCGACCTGAATCTGGCCGCCTTTCACCATCTCATGGTGAGTGGCGTCTCGATCGGCCCACGGTATCTCTACGTCATGCTTGCCGTACTCGCCGTGAACGTCGCGTTCATCGCAGTCTTCTATCCGAAGCTGAAGGTGACGACCTTCGACAATCAGTTCGCGACCGTCTTGGGCATGCGCACCGGACTGCTGAACACCGTGTTCATGTTCCTGGTGTCGGTCACCATCGTCACCGCTTTCCATGCCGCCGGCGCCATCCTCGTGATCTCGCTGATTGTTGTCCCGGCCGCGACTGCCCACCTGATCAGCCATCGGCTCTCCGTCATGCTCGCCCTCACGGCCCTGTTCGCCATCTTAGGCGCGGTCGGGGGATTCTGGATCGCCTATGCCCTGAACGCTGCCACCTCCGCGTCCATGGCGGTGTTCTACGGGCTGGTGTTCATCGCCGTTGCGCTCATCGACCGGCTGGCGACACGGGTGCGCCGACATCGCCGGAGCCGTGTCTGCCAGCCAGCGGCGGGGCGCTAACCCGTGTCAGCCCGGGCCGTCGCTCCGGCAGGAGCCCCAACCGATCCAACAAGAGCCGTCAGACAAAACCGACCAATGGCAAGGCGGCCCGTAAACGAAGGACCTTTCCGGGACCGCGCATTAGGCGGCAGCAGCGCACGTTGATCGATGCGGCCGTACTCTCGTTCGTCATCGTCTTCCTTGCGGAGATGGGCGACAAGAGCCAGCTGATATCGCTGGCCTTCGCGACCCGCTACCGAGCGGCTACCGTGCTCGTGGCCATCACCGCGGCCTCACTGCTCCTCAGTGCCGCCTCGACCATCATAGGGGCTGCGCTCGCACTGGCTCTCCCGACGGACCTGGTCAAGATCGCCGCCGGTCTGGTGTTCCTCGCGCTTGCCCTATGGGCACTTCGCGACGCAGGCCAAGGTGGCGGGGGCAAAGCCGACGATTCGCGACTATCCGGTGTCTGGGCGCCGCTCGCGATCGGCGGGGCGTTCTTCCTCGCCGAGTTTGGTGACAAGACGATGTTGGTCACCATGACGCTAGCTGCCACCGAAGAACCGGTCGGCGTGTGGCTGGGCTCGGCACTAGGCATGGTCGCGGCAAACGCCATCGCCGTTGCGATCGGCGCTGCCATCGGCACACGCTTGCCGGCGCGTTGGATCCGACTCCTCTCGGCAGCAGCCTTCGTCCTCTTCGGCGTCGTCCTGATCGTAAAAGGCCTGGGACTGTTCTGACCCGACCGATTCAAGAACGGCGTTCAACTCTGGTGTCCTGATCGACCGTGAGAGGAGAGACGCCACACTGTATGACGTCAGCGCCTATCGACCTCGACGAAGCGTGCCTTCTGCAGCTCACACACCGTTGTCAATTGGGACACGTTGCCGACACTCAGAAGAGTTCTTTTGGAACGTTCGCCTTGCCGCTCAATACGGTTTGTCCCCATTGATGGTGACACGCCACATCAGGCGTTTGCTGCCGGGGTAGTCGTTGGCGGCGTCGTGCTGGGTACAACGGTTGTCCCAGAAGACGAGCGCGGCTTCGATGATCGAGCGAGCGATCTCGACGCAGAGGATGGTGGGCGCGGCTGGGATTGAACCAGCGACCCCCGCCGTGTGAAGACGGTGCTCTCCCGCTGAGCTACGCGCCCATCCTTAAGGCCGAAGGCGCATATAGGGACCGGCCGCCCTGCCTGTCAAGCCGTGCTCCCGGCGCAGGCGGAGACCTTCGGCCTAACGCGCGCTTTTGGCCAGCGGCATGTCGTGGGCTTCGACCGGCGGCAGGTTGCCGTCATAACGCTCGACTTCGACAAGCGCCGTGTTGCAGGCGGGGCCTTGCGATAGCGAGGAGCAGCCGGCGTCATAGGTCAGGACGTTGGGATTGCCGTGGCGCTCCAGGGCATCCGGGTTGCCGGGATGCGGCCATCGTCATGGATGCCGAATCCGGCCAGGTGCTTTACCAAACGAATGCGAACACCCGCAATCACCCCGCCTCCTTGACCAAGATGATGACGCTATACATGCTTTTCGAGGCCCTGGAGGATGGTCGGATTAAGGCCGATCAAAGGCTCAAAGTGTCGCG
>JANQKT010000238.1 GCA_028280965.1 Phycisphaeraceae bacterium | reverse complement strand
TCATCCACCATCGTCATGATCTCGCGGTAGCCCGTGTGGTGATGATAGTGGTGGCCGTGATCTTGATCGTGCGTGTGATCATGGCTATGGGTGTGCCCGTGGTCGTGATGATGATCGTGCCCGTGCTTGTGGTGCCCTTTGACATCGGCCGGAGCCGCTTCAGCGGCCCGTGTACCCTCAGGCCCATCCAACAGCTCCACCTTCAGATCGACGGCGCCGATCCCATGGCGGTAGACACGACGGGTCGTGATTTCATAAGGCCGTTCAATGAGGAGCCTGCTCAGCGCCGCGCGGACCGCGTCCAGGTCCGCTCCCAGATCGATCATCGCGCCCAGGAACATGTCGCCGGCGATCCCGCTGAACGGATCGATGTGCAGATGTCGGCTCATATCAACCGATCATACCCCAGCCGGCGGGGCCGAACCAGCATCCCCGCCCGCCGGCGCGACCACGCCCGGGCGATCCGGCGTAGCATGAAGACGCCCGTTCAACCGGCTAACTGGAGACGCAAGATGTCCGAAAGCCCCATGCCCAACCCGCCCGGTGCGCCCCGCGCGCCGATCGACCCCACCGGCACCTCGACCCCGCCGCCGCCCCCGCCCGGCTACGTCCCGGCGGTGTACGTGCAGCAACCGTCGGGCTCAAAGTCGGCGACGAAGGTGATCCTGTATCTGCTCATCGTCGCCTTATTGACATCTATCATGATCAATGTCTATCTGTCCAAGTACGGCCCGGTGGCAACCGTGCTTAGTGCGCTCACGGCGTCTGGCCTGCAAGAGCAGCCCTACCGCGCCGAGGTGACACCAAGTGAGTTGCAGGACCGTATCGTCGTTGTTGAGATCAATGGTACGATCGACGGACCGACCGCGGCGTTTGCGGAAGAAGCGTTTTACCAGCTTAAGCAGGACCCGCCGGCCGCGGTCGTCCTGCGGGTCAACTCCGGCGGCGGGGGCGTGACCGCGTCCGATCAGATCTGGAACGCCATCAAGACATTCCGCGCCGAGCACAAGGACGTGCCCGTCGTCGCCAGCTTCGGCACCGTCGCGGCAAGCGGCGGGTACTACATCTCCGCGCCCGCTGACTACATCTTCTGCGAACGTACCGGCATCACCGGCAGCATCGGCGTGCTCGCGCAGGTCCCCGCGGCGGGCGGGTTGATCGAGAAGCTCGGCCTGGAGATGAACATGATCATCGCGACCAAGTCGCCAAACAAAGACGATGCCAACGATTTCTTCGTCGAGTGGTACGACGAAGAAGGCAACCAGACCGAGGAGGGCAAGGCCGCGGAGGCGGTCCTGACCAACCTGGTCAACGACGCGTACGACACATTCTTCAAGGTGGTCGAAGAGGGCCGGACCGCCGCGAACCCTAAGATCACCACAGCCGAGCTGGAGCAGGCCGCGACGGGCGCGATCTTCATCGGCGAAGAAGCCCTGGACGCCAAGCTGGTTGACGAGATCGGCTACCTCGACGACGCGATCGCATATGCCGCGAAGCAGGCGAAGCTCAAGGACGAGCCGAACGTGACGGTCCTGCGTGAGCCTGCCGGGTCCCTGCTAAGTCTTGGTTTGATGAACAAAAAGCACGACGGCGTGGATCTCACGGACGTCACCGGCGAAGAGATCCGCCAACTGATCGACGACACCTCGGCCGTCCGGCTTGAATACCGTATGAGGGTCCGCTGATCCGGGATTGTCGTGCCTGTTTCAAAGCGTTACGATACACCCTGCTGCGTGTGCAATCTCAATCATCTCTGCCAAGCCGGCCGGGTATCCGGCATCAAGGAGCAAACCATGGGTCTGCGTGAAACAATGAATAACAACCCCGCGGCGGTCACCGGCGGGGCGGTTGTCGTGCTGCTGCTTTGTCTGCTGCTGGTCTACTGCCAGTTCGGCGGTGGGAACCCCAGGGGCGGCAACTTCCAGATCATCTACTACGACGTCGCGAACAAACAGATCAAGCTTGTCGCCCACGATGGGGATGTGTGGCCCAATTCTCCGCTCGACGGCTCGGCCGACACCTACGAAGCCGTGCTCCTCGCTTGCGGCGAGTGCCCCGAGGATCAGATCGTCGATGGCATGTCGCTCGAAGACATCAAGGCCGCGGGCATGTTCCTCGGCTGGCTGCAAAAACGCGACCCCGGAACCCCCCCGGACCCGACATTCAACCCATCGATGCAGTACCGCACCTTGAAATCCAACAAGTGGGTTTCCGCCTCAAGCGATGCAGGATTCAAACTCCAGGAACAGATCCATAGGCAGTGCCCCGGCGGGGAGTACGCCAACCAGTGCCACCCCCGTTGAAGTGGACCCTTCCACGCGTCGGTACCATGCATCGAGCAGGCGGTCCCAGGTGGCGGCGCCGGTTGCCGGGCCGGTGGTTCGGTGGCCTTCCCCGGGTGTCGGCATACGTCTCTTGGCCGTGCTGTTGTGCCTGCTCTTGGTCGGTGGCTGCGCGACAACGCCACGCCAGGCCAACCCGCTTGAGCGCGCTACCGACCCGACGCTTAGTACCAGCGCCCGCCTGAACGCCATTGCGGGCCTAAGCGATGGGCAGGCCTTCGAGTTGTTTGTGCTTGTCACCCACGCCCGCCACCCGATCGCGGTGCGTCGCGCAGCGGTGGGCCGGATGCTGGCGATCGATCCCGATCGTTTCTGGCGCTCGGCCGCGCAGCGCGCAGCGCTCATCGATGACTGGCCGATGATCCGCCTGCTTAGCGAACGGGCTGAAACCCGGCGGGAAGAAGCGGCCCTGACCTGGCTGACCCGCAGTTGGTCAGCGCCCTCGGTCACGATCGACGACGAGCAGCGGCCCGAGCGGCGCGCGATCCGGGCGGTCACCGGCGAGCCTGCCGAGCAGCTGCTGCGGCGCAGCGTGTTCGAACCCGAAGCAGATGCGGCGATCCTGGTCCGCGCCGCGGCGTGGACCGTGCTGATGCGCGTGAGGGGCGCGGATCAACTCAGGCTTGAGGTGTCGGGCAGGCCCCCGCAACCGGACGACCCCTTGATCGATGCGCTGCGGTGGTGTGTCGACTCGTCCGTTAAGCTGCCCGCCGACCGCGAGGAGATCGGCCGACTGTTGACGGTCGTATCTCAGCAATCGTTCGAAGACCAGCGCCTGCACCGATGGGCGATCACTCACCGCGATGATCCAGCCGGGCCGCTCGCGCTGCGCCACATACCAGCGGCGATGATCGCCCCGGCTGATCGGCGGGGGTGGGGCCGGGCCGACTGGCACGACGACATCGGCAGGCGGTTGGAAGGACGATCGCATGCCTCCCGTGGGACCGGCGCGGGTGATGAGATCGTCAACACAAGCCCCGACCGCCTGACCGACCACGCGGACCATCTGTCGGTCGGTGACTACATCGTGCTCGATGCGCTGATCCGCGCGCTCGACGACCGCCGGGTTGTTGCGGCCTTGTTCAGGCAAGCCGACACAGACCTGGCCGACAACACGACCGAGCACGGCGGGGTCCTGGTCATCGACGCCGGCAACCAGGCCACCGCTCAGTCTTTTGAGCCCTTGCTCAGACAGCACGACCGGATCTACTTTGCATCAGACGCCTGTGTCCGCGCGATGCACACCGGCCTGGCGCACTACCACTTCCACGCCCAGCGGCACGACAACGCCGTGTGGGCCGGCCCCGGCAAGGGCGACCTCGGCTTCGCCAATCGTCTGCACGCCAACTGCGTTGTTTTCACTTTCATCGACCGCAACACGCTCAACGCCGACGCCTACTTCCCCGGCGGGGTCATCGTCGATCTGGGTTGTATCACAAGGTAAAGGCGGGAGTTCCGCTCTCCCAGATCAGCCTGCCGAACGCGCTTTCTCACAGCACGCCACCGCAAAGTCCACGCTCAGCTCAATCATCTTCCGCGTCTGCTCGGGCAGGTCGCTGTACGGCCCTCCTGGCGGCGGGTTCGGGCAGTTAAAGACGTGATTGGCCCCCGCAATAATCTCGAGCCGGCTGTTGGGCGTTGCGGCTTTATGCAGGCTTTGGGCGGAGTCGACCGGCACGGTCGAGTCGTCGTCGCCATGGATGATCAGCATCGGGCACTTCACATGCGCCGCGGCGAGCACAGGGTCGTACAACTCCGGGTCGTGCTCGATCTCTTCGAGCCAGCCCAGCCCGACGTATAAATCCTGGCCGGTCCGGCCGGAGGGCGAGAGCAAGCGGCCCTCGGCGCGGAGCTGGTCTTTCACGAGGTCGTCGAGGTTGCAGGCGTAGTCGGGTGCGGCGGCGGTGATGAGCCCGGCTAATAGGTACCCACAGTACTCAAGAGACGGCCAATGGCGATGGTAGAAATCACTTGCATAGGATCGAGATGCCTCGAGTAAAGAAGTGACGCCTCCTCGGCTATGTCCAAAGACCACAACCGGTGTTTCCAAGGTGTAATCTAAAGAGCTTTGTCCCGGGAAACGCCTTGTGTGCCAGGCGATCGAACGCATCTGCACCAAATCAAAAACCTGCTTACCCCAAGTATCTTTCTCAAACAGTTCGGGGTGTTTAAAGGTATTGATCTGATTGGTCATCCCGCTATGCGAGAAATTAAAACGGTGTGCGAGCAGGCCTGCCTGTGCGGCAGCACTGCAAAGGCCAGGGAAAAAGCCGTAGTCTTTATAGCCTTTGAATCCATGTGCGCAGATCAAGACGCCACGCGGCTGGCCTTGCTCAAGCAGCATCGACTGCTCCGGCCAGTGCGTATTGCCATAGATCGGCTGCCCGCCGCTGCCGGGGATCGACCAGTCAGTGATTTTGATACTGCTCATCTATTGACTTTACGGTGTCGCGGGTCACGCGGGACCTCCCGTTTGATGGGCGATCGAATGTTCGCGCGGGACGCTGCGTGTCGCCCGCTGAACTTTTGTTAGACCCGTTTGATCAGCGCATCCGTGAACGCTGACGTTGATAAAGCCCCGCCCAGGTCCGCGGTCTTGTCGCCCTCGGCGAGCGCGGCGTTGTAGGCGCTCTTGATCCGCTCGGCGGAGGCCTTCGCGTTCGTGTCGCCACGCGTCTCGTGCAGGTGGTTAAGCAGCATGACGCTGGACATAATCAGCGCCAGCGGGTTTGCCTTGTTCTGCCCGGCGATGTCCGGGGCGCTGCCGTGCACGGCCTCGAAGATCGCCGCGTCCTGCCCGATGTTCGCGCCCGGCGTGACGCCTAGCCCGCCGACCAGCCCGGCGGTGAGGTCGCTGACGATGTCGCCGTAGAAGTTTTCCATCAAGAGCACGTCGAAGTTCGTCGGGTCCTGCACCAGCCGCATGCAGCCGGCGTCGATGATCATCGTCTCGTACGGAACCTCGGGGAACTCCTCGGTGTGCACCTTGTCCACGCGCTCGAGGAACAGGCCGTCGCTGACCTTCATGATGTTGGCCTTGTGGAAGACGGTGACCTTCTTCCGGTTGCGCGCCTTGGCATAGGCGAACGCGGCGCGGGCGATCCGCATCGACGCCTTCTCGGTCACGACCTTCATCGTCGTCACGACCCCGGGAATGATGTTGTTCTCGACACCCGCGTATAAACCCTCCGTGTTCTCGCGGAAGACGACAAGGTCTACACCCCCGTACCGCGTCTTCACACCATCGAGCGAGCGCACCGGACGGATCGCGGCGTAGAGCTCGAGCTTCTGACGGAGCTGGACGTTGACCGAGCGGAAGCCCTTGCCGACCGGCGTGGTGCAAGGGCCCTTGAGCGCGAGCCCGCGGTTCCTGATGGCGTTGAGCGTCGAATCGGGAAGGACTTCTCCGACCTCGTCGATCGCGGCAAGACCGGCGTGGTGTTCTTCGGGCGCGAGCGGGGCATCGGCTGCTTCGAGGACGCGCAACGCCGCGTCGGTGACTTCCGGGCCTATGCCGTCGCCGGGGATGACGACCAGGGGGTGTTGGTTGTGACTCATGCCCGGAGTATACGGCGTTTAGACCTGCGATTGTGAGGCCGGAGCTGCGCTGCCCCGTGGCTGGGCGGCGCGCTGGCCCGCGGCGCGCTCGCGCAGCAGATCGAGCATGCTGCGCACCTCGTCGGCCATGCGCGTGTTGGGGAACTCGCGGATGATCTGCTCGCCGACCGTGACCGAGCGCAGCCACTCCTTGTCGTGCACGGCGATCTTGAACTGCACGCCCAGGTTCTCGCGCTTCTTGCCGATCACCCCGCGGGCGGTCTCGCGGAACGGCGCGGCCTCCTGCTCGGTGAGGTACTTGTCCAGCTCCCGCAGCAGCTCGATCGCCCGGTCAACGTTGTCCACCTTCGCCGCTTCGAGGAACTCACGCTCCAGGTCGTGCTTGTACTGCTCGCGCGCGTGGGTGACTTTGCGGTTCACATCGCGGACGCGCGGCGACTCGGTGTACAGCCGCTGGATCTTGAGCGCCTCCTTGGCCGCGGTCTCGAAGTCGTGCTTGGCCAGCACCTCGTCGAGCCTGGCCAGCGCCCGCTCGACCTTTTCGTCCATCTCCTTGGTGCGCGCCGCGAGGATGTGCTCGCGGTATTCTTCGGCCTCTTCCTTGTGGCCGTAGGTCGTGCCGATTTCGTTGACCAGCACGAGTGCCGCGTCGAAGTCTTTCTTTTCAACATCCGCCTGGATCGTCGATCGCAGCAGGTCAACATCCTCGTGCCGGTAGGCGATACGCTTGGCCGTCTCGCTGAGCAGCAGGCGCTCGTTGATCGAATTGAGCAGGGTGACCTGATTCTTGTTCCATGGCGCGCCGAGGCTGTCCCGGCCGTAGATCGCCCAGCGGATGGCGCCGATGATCATCATGATCGAGCCGCCGACAGCGATCAGGATCGGCGGGGTGTAGGCGAAGTAGGCGATGATGACGGCATTGGCGCCCTCGGCGGTCTCGCCGCTGTGGAAGAGCGCGACCGTCAGAACGCAGCTGATCACGAACGAGCAGACCCACAGCAGCAGCCCGCCGGTCACCAGGCCGACGGGGGTAGAGAAGAACGGCCGCGCGGGCTTGTCGGCGTCGGTCGTCGGGTTGGTGGTATTGTCGGCCATGAATTCGATCCATCTTGAGGTGATGATGAGACGGCTGCCCGGTACGGCGGCTAGGACCCCGGCGTAGGCTGGCAGGCGCCGTCGCCGCAGTCGAACTGCGTCGGCACGATGCACATAAAACGGAACGTCTGATCAGATGTGTTGCGGAATTGGTGCAACTCGTTCGCGGGCACATAGATGACATCGCCGGCGGCGACGTCGTGTGGCGTGTCACCACACATCGCGACGCCGCGGCCGTCGAGGACCATGATCTCGTGCTCGTAGTTGTGCTGGTGGTGCGGGGTCTGGCCGCCCGGCTCGACATCGAAGACGCGCATCGCGAAGGTCGGCGCTCCGTCTTCCCGCCCGACCATCAGCCGCATCTGGACACGCTCGGCGCCGGGCATGGTCATCGGCTGGGGGCTGACCTGGTCTGGCTTGCGGATGAGCATCGAAGACTCCTGCCCCGGAATACTCAGTATATCGGTGCGTGATGGCAATTACCATCATTCGTTGCGTTTATGCCTGGGCCACGGACTCTGGTGGCTCGGGCCATTCGCCCCTGCGACGCAGTTCAGCCTCACCCAGCGCGACGATGCGCCGGCGGATCTCTTCGGTGATCTCTTGAGCGCTCTGATCGCGCGTCGGCGTGAACGGCTCGCCGAAGGTCACCGTTGAGTGTGTGCGTTTGATCACATGCATAAGCATGGACTTGCTCCTGACCGTCCCGTCGATCCAGCAGGGCACGACCGCCGCGCCCGACAGCCGGGCGACGGCGGCAGCGCCCTCTTCGAAGTCTTTGAGCTCGCGTTTGTCGTACTGGAGGCTGCCCTCGGGGAACATGCCGACGAGGTCGCCCTTTT
The DNA here is from genome assembly GCA_028280965.1 of Phycisphaeraceae bacterium. Lineage (GTDB taxonomy): Bacteria > Planctomycetota > Phycisphaerae > Phycisphaerales > Phycisphaeraceae > JAHQVV01. The sequence goes on along the minus strand of JANQKT010000238.1, from coordinate 32,321 downwards.
TGAGTTCGCCGACGATCTGGCGGACCTGCTTCATGGCGTTGCCGCGCTCGCCGGTCGAGAGGTCGTGCTCGATGCAGATCGGGTCGATGGCGTTCCACATGAAGTTGCCGATCGGCAGGCGGTAGCTGGTGAGCATCAGCCAGCGGACCAGTCGGATACACCCGGCCTGCATGAGGAATGGGTCCATCGCGGTCGTGTGGTTCGCGGCGAGGACGACCGGGCCTTTGGCGGGCAGGTGGTGCTTGCCATGCACGGTCAGGCGGTGCCAGCTGAAGCAGAACAGCCGGTTGATCCGCCAGCAGATGTTGGCGACGCGGTTGGGCAGGGGGCCGCGGGGCAGGGTCCACGCCAGGCCGACCACGCCGATGGCCAGCAGGACGCCTGCGTTGCCGAGTACGGCGGCGGGCATCCAGCTGTCGGCGTTGGGCAGCTGCCAGATGACGCCGTTGATCACGACGGTGCCGACCGTTGAGACGATGTTGGTCAGGCCCATGATGCGCCCGCGGATGTAGTTGGGGCTGAGCACCTGGAGCATGGACAGGACGTTGATGATGCACATGTTGCCGAACACGCCGATGAGCAGGCCGGAGGCGAAGTGCACCGGGCGGTAGGGCACGAGCGTGAACAGGATCATGCATACCGCGGCGCCGATCAGCGCGACCTTGAGCACGAGCGTCGCCTCGCGCTGCGTGCCGATCAGGGAGATGACACCGGCGCCGATAAGCATCCCGCCGCCGATCGTCGCGCTCATGTACAGGTAGTGGTTAAAGAGGTCTTTGCCGACAAAGCCGAAGTGCAGGTGGCCGAAGGTCAGCGCGGCGTTGTAGACCACCATCGCGCTGCCCCACACGCAGGTGAAGACGATGATCAGGCGGATGTGTCGGCGGTGGCACTTGAGGTAACGCAGCGCCTGCCGCAGCGAGCGGTCGGTCTGCTCGGCCCGGTCGGCGTCGCGCGGCTTGAGGAAGGCGAAGAACGAGCCGGACACCGCGTAGAAACAGATCGCGATGATCAGGCCGAACTTGATCGACTCGCCTCGCTCGGCGTCGAGGATGCGCGTCGCCGCGAGCGCGCCGATCATCGATGCGACCACGCCCAGCCCGATGATCAGCGCGTTGGCGGCCTGGAGCTGGGCCTGCCGGACGATCTGGGGGATCATCGCGTTGCGGGTCGGGTTGAACGTCGCGGCGAGCGAGCCGACCAGCAGCAGCACGAGGTAGACCTGCCAGTGCTGGTCGGCGGGCATGACCGGGTCGCCGGACAGGCCCAGCACACCGATCAGCGCGACGCCCAGCACGACGGCGCGCAGCTCGTCGCAGCTCAGCAGGATCCACTTGCGCGGCAGCTTGTCCGCCAGCCAGCCGGCGGTGAACGACAAGACCAGGTAGGGCGCGAAGAAGAAGAACTGGGTCGCGGCGTTGAAGCTGACCCGGCCCGCGTCGGTGTCGGCCGCCATCGCGCCCAGCAGGATCAGCGCGGCGGACATGATGATCCGGTCACCGAAGCCGCTGGCCGCGACCGACGCCCACATCAGCGTGAAGCCGGAGTTCCGCCACAGCGGCGTCGGCCTGGCGTCAGGCATCGGGCTGTCGGCCGGTTCGGGCATGGCGGGATTATATCAGCGTTGACTTACAGAACCCGTTGACCCGCGGTCAGGCCCCGAACAAAAGCTCCCGCACCTTCGTATCCAGCATCGCCTCGACACGCTCGGCCCCGAATTCCTCCGCCGCGAGCGCGATCCCGTCGAGCCGGCCCTGCAGCGTGTTGGGCCGGTGCATGTCCAGCGCGAGCAGCGTGTACCGGTCCTCATCCATGTACCGCCGGACCGTCTGATCGGGGTGGCGGCCTTCTTCGCCGGTGAAGCACCGCAGGTTGCCCTGGAGCAGCACGCCTCTGTCCATGATGCGGTCCAGGTGCGTGTCGTACTCTTCGTGCGTCGGCGAGCGCTCGGGGTGCGCGAGGATCGGCGTGTAGCCCTTTTCAATCAGCCAGTCGAGCGTGTCGTCGATCCAAGCCTGCCAATCCGGCTCCCAGAAATCGCAGAGCACGAATTCGGACCCGGCCAGCGTCGGCACGCCGTGCGCGCTCATCCATTCGACCGCGTCGGGGTAGAGGCGCAGCTCCCCGCCGGTCCAGAGCGCGTAGTCGAGTCCGGCCTTGTCGATCTCTCTCTGCAACGCATCACGCCAGGCCTTGATATGTGTGGGCGTGATGTGCGGGTACTGCATCGGCCAGCAGTGCGGTGTGCAGACGCTGCCAACGAAGCCGTGCTGCTTCAGCAGGCGGATCGAATCGAGCGACTCATCAACGGTCGCGCAGCCATCATCAATACCGGGGAGGATATGGCTGTGCATATCGATCCGGCCGGGCGGGATCGGGTCTGGGGTCTGGGGTACGGGATCTGGGGGCAAGGCGGCCACTCGTCCGGTTTGTGTCGTTCTCGTTCTCGTTCTCGTGGATCGTAATCGTAATCGAGCGGGTCAGGTTGAGTAATCAAACGGGAGGGGGACAGGCATTGCTGCCTGTCAACTCTGGCGCGGCCTCGACCTCATTGGCATTTCGGCTATGCCGAACGACAGGCAGCAATGCCTGCCCCCCTGATCAAGCGCGCGTTGCCCATTTCACGTGCTCGACATCTTGCCCCATCAACTGCAGCCGCAGCAGTTGCAGCGCGCACTTCGCCGAGCGATCGCGGATCGTCGCGCGGTCGCCGGCGAGGTTCGTGAAGAAACGATGGGCGTTGACCGCTCCGCCTTCGCGCCAAGCCAGGCCGATCCAGACGGTGCCGACGGGCTTGGCGTCGGTCCCGCCCCCGGGCCCGGCGACACCGGAGGTGGACAGCGCAAAATCAGCACCGCTTTGTTTGAGTGCGCCACGGGCCATCGCTTCCACAACCGGTGCGCTCACCGCGCCATGCTGCTCGATTAACTCCGAACACACGCCGAGGTATCTCGTTTTCATCTCGTTGGCGTAAGTCACCCAGCCGCCCAGCACAGCGGCGCTGGAGCCGGGGACGTCGGTGAGCATGCCCGCGATCAAGCCGCCGGTACAGGACTCGGCGGTTGTTATTGTCTTTCGTGATCCTCTCAGCCGATCGATGACCACTTGCTGCAGGGTTTCATCATCATGCCCGAACGCAAGTGGGCCGACCTTGTCTCTGACCTGCTTCATAGTGACGGCGAGCATCGTCTCGGCCTGTTGTGGGTCCGCGTGTTCGCTGCGGACACGGACGCTGACGTAGCCGTTGGAAACCGTTGTGCCGACCAGCGGGTTGCGGTCCCTCGCCATGAGGTTTCCAAGCTGTTCGGCGATGTCGGACTCGCCCGAGCCGAAGGTGTTGATCTTCGCGGTCAGGATCGTGCGTGTTACCCCGGAATACTGGTCGGCGCTCTGCCGGATCGCCGGCTCAATGTCGCGTTCATACATCGCCTTCATCTCGCGCGGCACGCCCGGTGTCACGAAGATGTCACACCCACCAAGCGATGCACGGATGCCGGGGGCGGTGCCGCGGGTGTTCTCGATCATTGTGCTGGTCTGCGGGGGCGTCGCCTGGACGCGGGTGCGGTCGGGCATCTCCCGCCCGCGGGCCCGGAAGTAGGCCGAGATATGCTCGACGCTCGCCGGGTCTTCGATCAGCTCCGCACCCATCGCTTTGGCGAGTGCCGGCCTTGTCAGGTCGTCGTCGGTCGGCCCGAGCCCGCCGGTGATGATGAGGGTGCCGGCACGCTCGGCACACTGTTGGATGGCAGCGGCGATCACATCCAGGTCGTCCGGCACGGTGCGGTGCTCCAGGCACGCGATGCCGAGAGCGGACAGGTGCTCGGCCAGCCAGGCCGCGTTGGTATCGACGGTCTGGCCGAGGGTGAGTTCGTCGCCGATCGAGAGGAGGATCGCGGGCATCGTGAGAGTGTAGTCAGCCTTCGAGGCCCGCGTTCGGTCAACGTAGGCTCCGAGTCGCTCTATAATGAAGCGATGCCAACCACCGCCACCCTCATGGACGGGAAGCGCGTCGCCCAGGAACTGCTCGACGCGGCGGCCCAGCGCGTCCAGACCATCAAAGACAAGGCTGGCGTCACGCCCTGCCTCGCGACCGTCCTCGTCGGGGCCGACCCCGCGTCGATCACCTACACGCAGATGAAGCGCAAACGCTGCGAGAAGATCGGTATGCAGTCGCGCAAAGTCGAGTTGCCCGAGCAGACGACGACCGAAGAACTGCTTGCCGCGGTCAACGAGTTGGGCAGCGACCCGGCGATTAACGGCATCCTGCTCCAGCACCCCGCTCCGCCGCACGTCGATGAACGCGCCGCGTTCGAGGCGATCCCCGTCGGCAAGGATGTCGATGGTGTGACGTTTGGATCGTTCGCCCACATGTGGTTCGGCGAAGCCGGCTTTGCGAGCTGCACGCCGGAGGGGATCGTCCGGCTGATGGACGCGTACGATGTCGAGATCGAGGGCAGGCACGCCGTGGTCATCGGCCGAAGCGCGATCCTCGGCAAGCCCATGGCCGGCCTGCTATTGCACCGCAACGCGACCGTCACGATCTGCCACAGCCGGACGCAGAACATCGGCGAGATCATCAAGCAGGCCGACATCGTCGTCGCCGCGGTCGGCCGGGCGAAGTTCATCCGGGGCGACTGGATCAAGCCCGGCGCGGTCGTTATGGACGCGGGCTACAACGAAGGCAACGTCGGCGACGTTGACTTCGAACCCGCAGCGGAGAAGGCGTCCCTGATCACCCCCGTCCCGGGCGGCGTCGGGCCGATGACCATCGCCACCCTGATCGAGCAGACCGTCACCGCGGCGGAGCGGCAGCTTGGATTGGCCTAATAGAAAGCACTTTCCGGATTGAACCCAAGGTGGCGCAACGCCACTGTATTCATGCGAAAACCGAGCCTGGACCCTAGGCCCTAGACCCTATGTCCCAACTCCAGAACACCTACGACATCCAACGCCCAACCGGCGTCTGCGCCGCGACCGGGCGTGAGCTCGAACCCGGTGAGACCGTCTACGCCGCGCTCGTCGATCCGCCCTCGGAGGGCCGCTCCGAGGAGCAGCGTAAGGTCAATGACAAGGGCGAGCTGCCCATGCTGCGCGTCGATGTCGGCGCCGATAGCTGGGAAGAAAACAGCTTCCGCCCGCCATACCTGTTCGGCTTCTGGCGGACCGAGGTGCCCGAGCCTAACGAAAAAAAGAAACTGCTCGTCGGCGACGCGGCGATCCAGGAGCTGATGCTCTCGATGGACGACGCGGCCGAACCGAAACAGCTCGCGTTCCGCTATGTCCTTGCGTTGATCCTGCTGCGCAAGAAGCTCTTGCGGCATGATGGTATCGACCGACGCGAACAGGAAGACGGGCCGGTGCAGGACTACTGGCGGTTCACGCCCAAGCTAGACATCGCCAAGGGCCACTTCGGCAAGTGGAACGAGGAGATGTCGATCGAAGTGCTGGACCCGCACATTACCGAGGAAGAGATCGTCGGCGTGACGGAGCAACTGGGGCAGGTGCTGGAGCTGGACCTTTGATGGAACTTCCGAATGATCAGGGGGACGGGCATTCCTGCCTGTCATTCGGCGAAGCCGAATCACGATTGGGTCAGGCCTTCGGCCTGCGACAGGCAGGAATGCCTGCCCCCCTTGTTCTATTGTTTGTTTGTTGGCTCGCGCTGATCGGCTGCAAGCAAGACGACGCGTTTACGACCGGCGGAGGCCATGCCTCGCCGATCACCAACGCGGACATCACCTACAACGAACTGGCCGAGCGCTACAACGAGCAGCTCGAGGTGTTGAGCTCGCTCTGGGCACGTACCGATGTGGTCATCGTTTGGCGTGAAGACGGTGGCGGGGTCCGCCGGGAGCAGGGCGAGGGCAAGCTGATGCTCCGCCGGCCGCACGAGAGCGAGTTTGAGACCGCGTTCCTGGTCGAAAAGCTCGGCAGAACATACCTCTGGGCGGGATCAAACAAAGAGCAGTACTGGCTGTTCGATCTGGTGGATGGCGACAACAAGACGGCGTATGTCGGCGCGTTAGACAAGCTCGATGCGCCCGGGCGGCGTGCGTTCCCGCTCCCGGTTCGGCCGGAGGTGATGCCCGCCTTGCTCGGTTTAACGCCGCTGCCGATCCAGTCCTCTGCTGGCCAGAGCGGGGCATCGGTGTCGATGTACAACGGCCAGTACCTCGTCGTCACACCCGGCGAGGACATGCGGCTGCTGATTGATCCCGAGACCTTCCGCCCGACGCGTGTGGACCTGAACAACGCCGAGGGCTTCAGCGTGCTGACCGCGAAGCTTGAAGGCTCGTTCGGTGTCGAGGTGCCGGGCGTACGCAAGACGCGTTGGCCGAGCATCTGCGAGCGGCTTGAGGTCCATGTCTCCGGCTATGAATCGCGTCTGACGATCGCGATGGACGAGGCGACGAACAACCCCAACAAGCTGCTTGACACGATGTTTGATTTTGAGATGCTTAAACGCGGGATGAGGCCGGCACAGATCATCGATCTGGATGGCCGCTGACGGGCATCTGTTGAGCGCGCCGATCGGCATCATTGCAGCAGGGACAGGATCGCGAGCGTCGCCATCAGGCCGATGATCACGCCGTTGATCATCAGGCCGGCGAGCGCGTGGCCCAGGATGCCTTTCCTGCCGTGCTGTTTCATCCGCATCAGGGCAATCATCGCAAAGGCCAGGCCGAACGCGAACAGCAAGAGCGACACCGAACCGCTGATCATCAAGACGACCCGGTCTTCGGTCGCGAGCTTGTCGCCGAACTTGTACTTGCCGTCGCCGTGCACGGCGTTGTTCGCCATGAAGCTGATCCCCATGGCGGCGATCGGCGCGATCTAACTGAACTTCGCGGCCTGTACCGCGAAAGGCTCTTTGGGCTTGGTTTTCTTATCCGGCATAGACACCCCCTGTTGTGATCAAGGTGTTGCCTGAGATTTCATCACCCGCAGCGTCACCGGCAGGGCGAACTGCATCCCCTCGTCCACCGGCGTTGATTCTTCGACCTCGGCGCCGAACCGGTCGGCCAGCTCCTGCACGATCGCCTGCACCAGGTCGTCGGGGGCCGAGGCGCCCGCGGTGACCAGCACCGTCTCGACGCCTTCAAACCATCCGTCATCCAGCCCGCTCTTGTCGTCCAGCAGCCTGGCGGGGGTGCCGTCGGTCTCGCTGATCTCGGTCAGGCGGACCGAGTTCGAGCTGTTCTGGCTGCCGACGACCAGCGTCAGGTCCGCGTCTTTCGCCATGTCGCGCACGGCGTGCTGGCGGTTGGTCGTTGCGTAGCAGATGTCTTCCTTCGGCGGGGCCTTGCAGTGCGGGTACTTCGCCTTGATCGCGCCGATGATCACGTTCGCATCGTCGATGCTCAGCGTCGTCTGCGTCAGGTAGATCAGCTGGTCGTCGGCGGAGAAGTTGGTCGCCTCGACGTCCGCGGGGGACTCGACGATCGTGATCGCATCCGGCGCCTCGCCGAACGTGCCCTCGACCTCGTCGTGCCCCGCGTGGCCGACGAGCAGGATCTTGCAGCCCTGCTTGGCGTAACGGCGGGCCTCGACGTGCACCTTCGTGACCAGCGGGCAGGTCGCGTCGATCATGCGCAGGCTGCGCGCCTTGGCGCGCTCGCGCACCGCGGGCGAGACGCCGTGGGCGCTGAACACAACGGTCTGGCCCTCGGGCACCTCGTCGATCGAGTCCACAAACGTCACGCCCTGCTCGATGAACCGCTCGACGACGTGCTTGTTGTGCACGATCTCGTGGAAGACCCACAGCGGCGGGCCGATCAGGTCGATCAATTCCTGCACGGTATCGATGGCCATGTGCACGCCGGCACAGAACCCGCGCGGGTTGGCGAGGATCACCTTCATCCGTTCATTTTATCACGTTGGTGGTAAGGGGCCACACGGATGAGCGAGTCGTTTTGTCAGAACAGGTAATCCAGCCAGGCCCCAACCGAACCGGCCTGCATTTAATCTTCGTTACGCTCATCAAGAGCCGTTTGCGCCTGTGTTGTCAGTTTCTCAACCGCTTCTTTATCTTTGAGGATTTCATCCGCCAGCCGCTTAAGCTCGTCAAGATCGGGTTGACGTCGAAGATGCAGATCGATGATCTGTTTTTCGAGGCTGTCGCGATGGAGGACCATGCTGTTTAGCAGCTTGATATGCTGGATCCGTGCGCCGTCCTGGCCTGCTGACTCGCGATCAGCTTGCCCGCCCGGGCCGTCCCCGTTCGGATTTGGCTGGGGATCGGGCGGCTCGAGCCGCTGCTCCGGGACATTGTAGTCCAGGCAGAGCTTGAGGCCTTTCAGGTACGCGGCCGTCGCTGCTTCCCGCGCTTTGGCGTAGGCCTCGCCTTTTGACCGGCGGTGCTCCCATTGCAGCGCATCGCCCCACCAGATGTATGTCTTCAGTTTCTTGACCGGGTCCAGTGGCAGGGCGGCCGTTTTCTCGGCGAAGTGGGCCGTGCGCCTGGGATGAGTCTGACCGGTTTGGGAATAGATCAAGGTCACGGTGTAGTAGATGAGGGCCTGCTCTTCGGGTTTCTTGAACTGATCGAGCAGGGCCTGAGCGCGTTGTTCAACCTCTTTGAACGGGGTGTCTTCACCATCTCGGAGTTGATCGATCTCATGAACAAGCTGGCCTAATGTCCGGCCGTCTTCTGACCGGGTTTCGGCGGGGTCGGCGGCGTGAGACAGCGTCGGAAAAAGCAGGGCGGTTCCCAAGACTGCAGATCGGAGGAAGTCGTTCATATCGGTGTAGACGTACGACCTGCAGAGATGTTCGAGGGTGTGGCCAAATATCTGCCATTATCCGAAAGAGGCTAAGCGATTATCATGGCCAGAACGGCGTCGAGCGTCACATCCTCGATCCGCCCCGGGCCTCCGGGCGGGACGGTGTGCCGGATATGGCCGCCGCGCTGGCCGGTCTTCGCCGGGTCGGTCGGGCCGAGCACCGCGAGCGTGGGTGTGCCGAGCTGGGCGGCGATGTGCATCGGCCCCGCGTCGTTGCCGATGAACAGCCGCGCCTCCTGCAGCAGTGGGGTCAGCGCGTCGGACGCGCGGAACGACTCGGCCTGCAATTCATCGGTCCAGTAGGCGATCCGGTCGGCGGACCAGCGCTCGAGCTCGACCTCGCCGAACACGGCCTTGACCGGCAGGCCCGCGCTGAGCAACTTCTGGATCAACGCTTCGTAGCGGTCGATCGGCCAGCAGCGCTTGATCGCGCTGCCGCCGGGGTGGACGACGATCGGGCCGGTCGGGTTGAACAGCGGCTCGGGCTCGGCCGGGTCGAGCGCGATGCCTTTCTGCTTGAGCTGTACGCGGTGCCATTCGGTGAAGTGCCGTGCATCGTCGTTGCTCGGTCTCGGGTCGAGCAGCACCAACTCGGCATCGGGCGCGAGCCGACGGACGTTCGCCGACCAGGCGTCTTCCTCGCTGCCCAGGAAGCTGACGATCCGGCGGGCGGACGTGAACAGCTCAGCGACCGCGGGGCTGACGCGGCTGGGCCCGTCCGCGCTGTGCAGACGGGTGAACTCGAACATCTCGATATCCATGGGCGCGGCGCCCAGCAGCCGGGCCGCCAGCGAGGCGCGCTGCCACGGCGCGACGGCCGTCATCGGCGGATCCATCGCGCGCATCAGCGGCACTAGCAGCATGAACTCGCTGAGCGGGCCGGCATGAAAGACGACATGCATAAGACAAAGGATAGCCGCTCGGGCAAGGGCGCATGGGTGCTGAAAGGACTTGTCTGCGGATCCGGTATCCGCCTGTGACGGTCGTGCCGATCCGCCGGTACCAGCAGAGCGGCAAAGTCCGAAAACACTTAAGCGGCCCTTGGCAGGGTCCGATCAATACGCGGGGCAGGCGTTGCCAGCCCGGATTAGGGCCGTTCCACGGGCGGTCCAGGGACACGGAGAGAGGGAAAGCTATGGCGACGCGCCGCGTGAAATCCGACCTGGAGGTCTACCTCAAGCAGATCGACGAGAGCCCGTTGCTGACGCGCGAAGAGGAAGTCGCGCTGGCCCGGCGGATCCGCGACGAGGGCTGCATGGCCTCCCGCGAACACATGATCCGCTCGAACCTGCGGCTGGTCGTCTCGATCGCCAAGCGGTACATGAACCGCGGCCTGCCGCTGCAGGACCTGATCGAGGAGGGCAACATCGGCCTGCTTAAGGCGGTCGAGAACTTCGACCCCGAGTTCGGCGCCCGCTTCTCGACCTACGGCACCTGGTGGATCAAGCAGGCGATCAAGCGTGCGCTGATCAACGCGGTGCAGCCGATCCACATCCCCGCGTACATGGTTGAGCTGATCGCGAAGTGGAAGAAGGCCTCGCGCGACCTGGAAGAAGAGCTCGGCCGGCAGCCGAACCTCAAGGAGCTCGCCGAGCGGATGGACCTGCCGGAGAAAAAGGTGCGGATCATCAAGAAGGCGGTCCGTGCCTGCCAACGCCCGTCACAAGAGGGCGGCGGGGACGAGGACGCGCCGTCGCTGGGCGACATGGTCGCCGACGAACGGATCCTGACGCCGGACGAGGCGGTGCTGCTCGACGACGACCTCGAGACGATCGGCACGCTGCTGGACGCGATCGACGAGCGCGAGGCGACGATCCTGCGGCTGCGCTACGGGCTGAACGGCGACGAGCCGCTGACGCTCAAGGAGATCGGCGCCGTGGTCGGCCTGACGCGCGAGCGGGTCCGGCAGATCGAGATCGAGGCGCTGCGCAAGCTCAACACGCGCATGAACTCGGACCGCCCGCTCGCCGCGATCCGCGCCCGCGAAGACGCCGCGGCACGGCGCGGGGCGTGAAATCAATTAGCCGGGCCCTCGTCTTGTAGATTCAAGTCGAGCCTGGCCAGCAGAATATCGTCCTGGCGCTCGCCCGTGGAGATCTCGTTGAGGCTGTCCATGGCGTGGCGGCATGTCAGTCGCCCCTCGGTAGACAGTGTGTTGAGATGCTGGCACAGCCCTTTGATTCCCAGCATGCCTCCTTGTGCCAACGGCAATTCAGATGCGCCGTCGCTGTACGCGATCACGGAGCAGTCCGTGGTAAGAACAAGTGATTGGGATTCGGATTGATAGCCCTCGGGCGGGACCGCACCCAGCATGAATGTGGTCGATTCCAAGATGGGCTCGAAAGACCCGCCTTGGCTCAGTAGCCCCGGCGGGTGGCCGGCCGACGCCCAAACCACACGCCGCTCTCGAACATCGAGGCGCATGCACAAGGCGGTTGCAAAAACACTCATGCCTGAAAAGCTCTCGTACATATAGCGGTTCAATTCGGCGATCAGATTGCCCGGGTCGGGCCGCTCGCTGTGCTGTGTCTGGCGCTTGATCAGCGCGTGCAGGTGGTTGGCCGTGAGCGTCGCAGAAAGGCCGTGTCCGGTCACATCGATCACGGCGCAGAGCAGAGATTGTGCCCGCCCTTGCCCGTCGCGGCAGGATTGTGCGTGGATGTAATCGCCTCCGAGTTGGGCCATCGGTTGATAGGCGTAGTCCAGACGCAGCGGGCCGGTGTCAATCGGTTTCGGGAAGAAGCTCTCGTGCAACTGCCGGGCCTGGCTCACCTCGCGTGAAACATGCTGGAACGCATCGCGGTACGCCTCAAACTGGAACCCACGGCGGAAGCGATACTGTTTGATCCAACAGACACAGATGCCCGGCAGACCGGCCAGCCCCAGTCCCAGCACTGCAACCGCACGGCCGGCGACCGGGTCGGTTGCAAGGAGCGCGATGAGAACTGTACGGATCGCAACGACGGGAGCCAGGACCAGGGCAGACTCGCGGACCGTCCAGGGGATAATCAGAGCGGCGATAAAGTGACTAAAGAGAAGGCGAGCCGAAACGTCACCGATGAGTAGATCTGTCGCGCCCTGTTGGTCGATCCATAGCCATACCGCGATGCTGTAGAGGATATCGATCAGGTGCGGCCCAACAAACAGCCAATAGATGAGCTGGATGGTTCTATCGCGTTGCGGGTGGTTCCGCCTGACCCATAGGATGCTGGCAACAAAGACCAACGCGACGATTGTGGTCTTCAGGAAGAAACTGACCCAGAACACGGCGGACTTTGCCAGCACATCGTCGCCGTGCATCTCTTCTTTGCCCAGGGCAATCACGACCAGCCCGAGGACGGCCCCCAATAAACTGATCGCGTTCCAGCCAATCCCCAGCGTCCAGGCGTATACATAAAACCGCTTGTGCAGCCAACGCAGATGCTTGTCGAGATAGGCCTTCTCGATTTCGGCGGGCGTGGTCAGAGCCATTGGATGAAAGTATAATCAGGCTTGGCCTTGGGATCGCTTGCCTCTGCCAGTGGGCCGTGCGCCGATGTGGAATAAGGGCATCGTGATTATCTCGCCCGCTTGTAAAACGGCAGCTTGCAGACTGTCGCGGGTACGCCTTCGATACCGAGCGCTAACGAAACTGTCTCGCCTTCTTTTGTGCTTCCGGGTTTGACATACGCCATTGCGATCGGCACGCCCAGTGTCGGGCTCATGCATCCTGAGGTGACGGTGCCGATCGATGCGCCGTCCTTCTGCAGTCCGCACCCCTGACGCGGCGTGCGCTTGCCCTCGATCTTCAAGCCGATGAGCTGCTTCGGCGGGCCGTCCGCCGCGGTCTTCTCGAGCGCATCCTGCCCGACAAAGCGCGGGACCGCCGGGCCGTCTTCGGTCTGGTCCTTGTCCAGCGCCACGGCGAACTTCAGGCCCGCCGAGAGCGGGTCGGTGTCTTCGTCGAGTTCGTGGCCGTACAGCGGCATGCCCGCCTCGATCCGCAGTGTGTCACGCGCGCCCAGGCCCGCGGGCTTGACGACGCCCTCGCCCTTGTCTTTCAACAGCAGCTTGATCGCCATCGGCGCCATCTTCGCGCCGAGCATGACCTCGACCCCGTCCTCGCCGGTGTACCCGGTCCGCGAGATGATCATCTTCAGGATCATCAGGTTCTTCTCGGTGAAGCGGTAGTTCTTCATCGTCGGCACGGTGCTGGAGAACTTGCCGATTTGCTCCATGACGCGCGGGCCCTGCACCGCGATCATCGCGGTCGATTCGGTCTGGTCATCGACCTTGACCGTGTAGTCGGACTGCCTGGCGACCACGTCGATGTGCGCGAGCACCTTCTCGCGGTTGCTCGCGTTGACGACCAGCAGCCAGTCGTCGGGGAAGCGGTAGACCAGGACGTCATCGATGACCCCGCCGCGCTCGTTGCAGATCAATGAATACCGGGCCTGGCCCTCGTCCATGTCGCTGACCTTGCGGGTCAGCAGGGTCTCGAGCAGCTTGCGCGCATGCCGCCCGGCGATGCGGACCCGGCCCATGTGCGAGACGTCGAACACCGCGCCGCTCTCGCGGCACTGCTTGTGCTCATCAATGATCGAGCCGTAGTGGATCGGCATCTCCCAGCCGGCGAAGTCAACAAACTTCGCGCCGTGTTCCTGGTGGTAGTTGTAGAAGGCGGTGCGTTTCAAGGCGGGTTCCTTGTGTCGGGTACTCAATAGGCAGGCATTGTATGGCAACAGCCGCGACGCCACGCGTCGCTGGTTCTTCATGTGATGCTTCTGTAAGTATTCGCCTGCGACGCGTGGCGTCGCGGCTGAACGTGGTTGGACTATTCCACGATTTCGTACCGCTCGACGGCCAGCTCCGTCGGGTCGGTCCCTTCGTTGGCGGGCACGCCGAGGTAGACCAGCGAGCGTTCGACGACCCGGCGGACGGCGGGCGCGGCGACAACCCCGCCGTAGTGCCCGATCGAACGGTCGGGGTCTTTGACGAAGCACCCGACGACGAGGCGCGGGTGATCGACGGGCGCCCCGCCGAGGAAGGACGAGACGTAGCGGTCGTCGTAGTACCCGCCGGTGTCGAAGTTGGGCAGCTGCGCGGTGCCGGTCTTGCCGAACAGGTCGTAGTAGGGCGAGTTGGCCTTCTTGCCGGTGCCGTCAACGACGGCGTCGCGCATCGCGTAGAGCGTGGCCTCGGCGGTGCGCCGGCTGATCACGCGCTGACGTGTTGCATCCGGGGCGTCGAGCTTGCCGGCGCCTAACGCCTCGATGCGCGGCTCAACCATGACCCCGCCGTTGGCAAGGATGGACATCGCGCGCACCATCTGGATGCCGGTCACGCCAACCTCCTGGCCCATCGGCCAGGAGCCGTGAGAATACGAGCGTGCGCCGGCGTGATCGTGCATCTTCAAGAGCCCGCCGACCTCGCCGGGCAGGTCGATCCCTGTCCTGCGCCCGAATCCGAACGAACGCATGATGTCATAGACGTCCTCGACCTCGACGCGCAGCGCGCCCTTTGCCATGCCGATGTTCGACGAGTACTTCAGCACCTTGTGCCAGGAGATCGTGCCCTTGCCGTGCACGTCGTGCAGCACCCGGCTGTTGGGCATCACCCACGCGCCGCTGACCGTCGTGTCGATCAGGTCGCCGGGTGCGATCACACCCATCTCGGTCAGTCCGGCCCAGACGAAGGGCTTGAAGATCGAGCCCGGCTCAAACACATCGGTGGCCGGGCGGTTCCGGCGCTGCTCGTCCTCAACATCGCCGAACGAACCCGGGTCGTAGGATGGGAAGGTCGCGATCGCCAGTATCTCGCCGGTGTGCGGCTGCATGACGATGAGCTGGCCCGAGTCGGCGTTGTACTGTTCGAGCGTGGCGGCCAGTTCTTCCTCGGCGATGCGCTGGATCACCGCGTCGATCGACAGCCGGATGTTCTCGCCGTCTTCGAAGGGGACGTAGCCCTCGTCGTTGACCCACATCCGCCTGCGCTTGAAGTCGCGCATGAAGTGGTACAGGCCGGGGCGTGCTTCGAGGCGCTGCTCCCAGTGGTATTCGAGCCCTTCGAGTCCCTCGCCGTCACGCCCGACACAGCCGATCAGCGTGCCCGCCAGCGGCCCTTGGGGGTAGTCGCGTACCGTGATCGGCTCCAGGTAGATCCCGCCGGGCAGCGTGCCCTCTTCCTGGGCCTGGCGGAAGGCGGCGACCTGCTCGTCGCTCATACGTTGGTCCAGCACGATGTAGCGTAGCCGGCTCATATCCGACAGCCGCTCGGCGAGTTCGGACGGGTCGTAGCCCAGCATGAACCAGACGTCACGCACGAAGTCGGCGCGGTCCTCGATCATGGCCGGGTCGCAGAACAGCCGGTAGCCGACCCGCGTCGCGGCGAGGACCCGGCCGGTGCGGTCGATCAGCCCGCCCCGCATCGCGGCGAGTTCGGCGGTGCCGGCCTGCGAGTCCTGCAACGCGACGATCTGCTCGCCCGGGTGGGCTTGCAACTGGTACACGCGCCCGAGCAGGCCGACGAACATCACGGTCAGCACGATGATCACGCTGCGCCCCGTCCACAGCACGCGGCGGCCGCGCTGGCGCTGCTGCGCTTCGGCGGCGCTCGGGCACCAGTCCGTCAGGCGGTACGACCCGCCGGGTTTGTTCGGCGTATTGTCATCTTTTGATTCAGCCATCGGTCGGCTCGTCGGCGTTGCCCGGCGCGGTCCCGGCGGGCTGGCGGGTGATCGGCTCGAGGTCCAGCCGGCGGCGGTCGATGGCTTCCAGGAGCGCCTCGCGCGTCGTCCGCTTGGCGATGCGCACCTGCAGGTCCTTGATCTGCTCGCGGTCGCGCTTCATCGCGGCGTGGTGCTCGGCGATGGCGTGCTTGTCGTTGAGCTGCTGCTGGCGCATGCCTAAGAGCCCCGCACCGATCGCGGTCAACAGCAACACAACGGCGAGGTAGCGGAAGGTCATGGCGATTCCGTATCGGATCCGGGGGCTGGCTTAGCGCGCCGGCAGCGTAAGCTTCATGCCAACCGTGATGGCGTCGGCGCTGCTGAGCTTGTCGCGGTTGGCCTCAAAGATTTCGTTGTAGCGGTTCTGGTTACCCAACTGCTTGGCGGCGATCAGCGACAAACTATCGCCCGGCTTCACGGTGTAGGTGCGGGCGTTGTTGTTTCCGGCCTCGGGCTCTTCTTCGCGGTCTCGGTCTGCGCGGTCAGCCAGTGCTTCGTTGGCCGCTTCAATCAGTTCCGCCCCGCCGTCCGCGGGGATGCGCAGCTTCATGCCCGCCCGCAGGAGCTCGGGCTTCTCGAGCACATCGTCGTTGACTTCCATGATGTCGCGCCAGCGGTTGGCGTCGCCCAACTGGTCGGCCGCGATCTCGCTGAGGGTCTGGCCGCTCTTGACGGTGACCATGCGGACGCGTCGTCGGGCGGGGCGTTCGCCCTCGCCGGCCGCGCGCTCGGTCAGCTCCGCCGTGGGGTCCTCGGCGTCGGCGCTGCGTTTGGGGATGACCAGTTCGGCGCCCTCGCGGACCTCGCCGTTGGGCCCGACCTTGCCCGGGTTCGCGTCGCGGATCGACCGCCACATGTTCCCGTCGCCGTCGTAGTGCTGGCGTGCGATGCCCGACAGCGTCTCGCCGGACTTCACGACATGCAGCACGACACGCGGCCGGGGCCTGATCGCCGGCGTCTCGGGGATCTCGACGTGCGCGACGTGTTCGAGTGAGTTGCCGCCGGGCCCGATGCGCTCGGGCTCGATCTGATGGGCCTCGGACAAGGCGCCGTGGTCGATATCGGCGACGCCGATCAACTCGGTTGGCGGGGTGCGGCGCTCCTGGGCGACGGGCGTCGGGCTATCGGCGAAACGCCGGTCGCTCATCTCACGGAACGGTGGCTCGGACACCGTCTCTACCTCCCGACGCTCGACCACAGGCGGGCCGTCGCGGCGCTCGGCCTGCTCAAGCGCGGCCGCGGCGAGGCGCGCGGGATCATTCGTTGGCGTACCTTCCTCACCCGCCTCGTCGCGCGTCAGCACGAACTGCGGCTGGTTGGTCGTCTGGTGGTGGAAGTTGGCCAAGTCTTCGGCGCCCAGCTCATCTTTGTGCTGGGGGACCGAGAGGTAGTCGGAGACAAAGACGCCGACGAACAGGATCACGCCGAGGCCGACGATCAATCCGACTTTGGTTTCACGAGCCATGCCGATTCATCCGTGGGTTGGGCCGCCGTCGTCCCTGACGGCCCGACGATCATAGCGTGTCGGGCGGTCTGCCGGGGTCCGGCGGGGCCTGGTTGTGGTGCGTGGGTTCCTCGCGGGGTCCGAGCCGCTTGGCGACCCTGAGTTTCGCGCTGCGGCTGCGCGGGTTGTCGTGTTGTTCCTGCTCGCTTGCGGTGACGGGCTTGCGTGTCACGCGTTCGAACAGGTCTTGTTGCTCAAGCTTCAGGAAGGCCTGCTTGACCGGCCGGTCCTCCAGCGAGTGGAAGCTGATGATCCCGGCCAGCCCGCCACCTACGACGATCTCGGGCAGCCGTCCAAGCAGCGTGTCCAAGGCGTCCAGCTCGCCGTTCACCGCGATCCGCAGGGCCTGGAACGTGCGTGTCGCCGGGTCGATCGTCGAACGATTCCGTTGACTGCTGCGGGGGTATGCGCGGCGGCAAATCTCGGCGAGCTGGGATGTTGTAGAGATCGGCCGATCGCCGCGCGCCTGCACAATTTTCCGCGCGATCCGTCGGCTCAACCGTTCATCTCCGAACCGGTAGATCACGTCCGCCAATTCGCCCTCGCCCAGCCGGTTGACCAGGCCCGCCGCGGTCGTTGGGGCGCTGGGGTCCAGCCGCATGTCCAGCGGGCCGTCGTGCTTAAACGACAGGCCGCGTGCCGGGTCATCGACCTGGTTCGACGCGAAGCCGAGGTCCGCGAGCACGCGATCAACACGATCGATGTTGTGGCTGCGCAAGACCGTCTGCGCGGAGGCAAAGCTCGTGTTCGCCAGGTGCAGCGTGACGCCGTGCTGCGCAGCAATCGGCGACAGGCGCTGCTCTGCATATGCCAGGTTGGCCGGGTCTAGGTCCAGGCCGATGTACGTCCCGCGGGGCCCGGTCCGCGGGATGATATTCGCCGCGTGCCCGCCTCGGCCGAGCGTACAATCGAGCACGCGCAGGCCCGGGTGCGCATCTTCAAGGTCCAAGAAGCAGAGAACCTCGTTCAACAGCACGGGCACGTGGCCGGCGGATGGGTCGGCACCAGGATCCATGCCGGAAGTGTAGCGGCAGACGCGAAGCGTCCCATCCGGCCCGCATTCATCGCCACGGCCCGCTTCGCACCGCCCGCGGCACAGGCGTAGAATGCCCGCTATGCCAACCAAACGAAACGGCCTGGAGATCCGCAGCACGACCGTGCTCTGCGTTCGGCGGGGCGAGGCGGTCGCGATCGCCGGCGACGGGCAGGTCACGATGAACAACGCCGTCGCCAAGGCCGACGCCGTCAAGGTCCGTAAACTCGACGATTTCGGCGCCGGCGGCAGGGGCGTGCTCGTCGGCTTCGCCGGCGCCGCCGCCGACGCCTTCGCGCTGCTCGAGCGGTTCCAGCGCCACCTGCAGGACTCGCCGCAGAACGTCAAGAAGGCCGCGGTCGAGCTGGCCAAGCAGTGGCGGACCGACCGCGCGCTCCGCCGGCTCGAGTCGCTGCTGGTCGTCGCCGACGCCGAGGTCTCGCTGCTCGTCTCCGGCACCGGCGACGTCATCGAGCCCAGCGACGGTGTCATCGGCATCGGCTCGGGCGGCACCTTCGCCACCGCCGCCGCCCGCGCGCTGCTGGCCCACACCGATCAGGCCCCGTCCGATATCTGCCGCAACGGCCTGACCATCGCCGGTGAGCTGTGCATCTACTCCAACACGAACATCACGCTGCTGGATCTGGCGTGACCATGCTGTCTGTGGGCAGTTGATTCCGCTTGTGCATCACTTCTCGGTCCGATCCCACGGCTGAGCGGGGTTGGGCTTATACCTCGGCGCGGCGTCCTCTTCCGGCAGGCCGTCGATGATCGCTTGGAACTTACGTACTGCCGCCCGGTGTTCTGGGGCGTTGCTGTCGATCAGGTTCTGCTCTTCCCATGGGTCCGCTTGCATGTCGAAGAGCCGGGTGATCTCGTGTGTTTGGCTGACCCAGGCCTTGTACCGTTTGTCGCGCAGGACGCGGTCGTCGTAGGGCTGGGCGGGGACGACCCGGCCGTCGCGCAGTTTGGCGGGGTGGCCGCCCATGGACAGGATCCAGGCTCGCGGCGAGTCGTCTGCCTCGCCGCGCAGCAGCGGGGCGAAGGACCGGCCGTCGATCGCCTGCCCGCCAGGCATTTCGCCGCCCGCCAGGTCGATGAACGTTGGCGCGAGGTCGGTGAAGTCCACGAGCGCATCGGTCGTCGTGCCCGGCCGGACCCCCGGGCCGGTAACGATGAACGGCATGGCTGTGCCCGCCTCGACCATCTTTGCTTTCGCCGCACGGACCGACCGGCCGTTGCGCCTGGCGTTCATGCGCATGCCCGTGCCGTTGTCGGTGGTGAAGACGATGTATGTCCGGTCGCGGATGCCTAGCGCTTCGAGTTCGGCGACGAGCCGGCCGACCAGTTTGTCCATGTACCGAACCATCGCGGGGAAGCGCGCGTTGCCACCGGCGTCGGGTTCGTCGGGGGTGGTGGTCAGCGGGCCGTGTGTGAGCGCCATCGGGAAGTACAGCAGCATCGGCTGGTCGCGGTGCTCGCGCATGAAGGCGATGAGGAACTCGCAGTACACATCGGGGCCGAACCGGCCCGCGTGGGTCCGGCTGACGCCGTCGGTCGCGATATATGGGTCCCAGAAACGCTCGCCGCTGGGCGGGTTGCCCGTCTCGTAGCCGGTCCACATGCACCAGCGGTCGAAGCCGGCCTCGTCCATCGCGCGCGGCTCGACGCGGAAGTCGTCGATCTGCCACTTGCCCGTCGCCGCGGTCTTGTAGCCCGCCCCGCGCAGCACAAGCGGGAAAGAAGGGTTCAGGCCGGGGTCGAAGTGCGCGCCCGCGCCCCAGCGCGGCACATCCCAGTGGTTGGTCCAGCCGTGGCGGAACGGGTACTGCCCGGTCAGCAGCGTCACGCGCGTCGGCGTGCACTGCGGCATCGACCACGCGTTGCGGAAGGTCATCCCCCCGGCCGAAAGCGCATCGATATGCGGCGTCTGGATCCCTTCAGCGCCGTAGTAGGAGACCCACTCCTTGCCCAGGTCATCGACCATGATGAACAGGATGTTGGGCGGGCGGTGTTTCGGGCCGGCCGCTGAGCATCCCGTCGAGAGTGCCGCGACGCAGCACAAGCCTGTGAGCAGCAGTAGAAGCTTTTTGATTGGCATGAGCAGCATGCCTGATCTTGTATCAGATCAAGCCAGGCCAAGCGAGCGTTTTTCTTTGGGCATCGCCTTGGCAGCCCCACATGCTTGACGATCCCACCCTCCAAGCTACACTACCCAATCCCCACGCCCGTGTGGCGGAACTGGCAGACGCGCTGTCTTCAGGTGGCAGTTCCCGCAAGGGAGTACAGGTTCGAATCCTGTCACGGGCACTTTATTGGTCTCGCGCTTAGCGGGACTTACCGCACAATGGCCCTCTCTGGCATCAGAGGGGGCTTTTTCGTTATAGCCGTGGCGGGCATGAGCGTGGTCTGTCGCCATTGCGCGCACCGCTTTGCGCACCACTTCCTCGTTGAGCACCGCTTCGTAGTCTTCGTCCCTGACTTGGAGGTAGTGACGCTCGGCAACTTGCTCGGTGTTGCCCATCCAGGCTGAGACGACGTGAGCCGGTCGAACCGCGGCCAGTTCGGTCTGGCGGGAGGCCCGTAGGTTGTGAAACAACCTTGGCCACACTTTCAGCCCCGCTCGCTGTATGGCGGCCAGCATGGGCTTGCGGAGGGACGCGCCACTTCGCTCTTGCAAGAATGGCAGCACGTGCACGGAGCCGTCCTCGGCCTTCTCGAAGACCTCGCGCAGCGCTTGCTCGATCTCTGGGAACAGGGGAATGGTGCGGCACTCGTGCCCGGTGTGATGTTCGGTCTTCGGCGAGGGGACTCGCAGTCGTCTGCGGTCCCAGCCCACGTCTGACCACACCAGTTCACGGGGCTCGCTGGGAATCCGTAGGCCGCCCCATCGGGCTAGAGCGAAGATCAGACGCAGCTCCGCCGTCGGCAACTCAGCCAACACCTTCTGTGCATATTCGTCGGAGATGAACGCCTGGCGCTTCTTGTTGCCGCCCACCGAGACCGGCACGCACATGAACGGGTTGTGATCGACAAGCCCGGTTTTAATGGCGTAGTTGAACCACATCCGGGCGTCGCCGCAGTGTTTACGGGAGGTGGCCTCAGCCAGTGCCTGATCGTTCAGCAGGAACGCCCGGTACGCTTGTGCATCGGCATCGGTGATCGAGCGGAGCGGCTTCTCTGCCCCGAAGTGGGCCAGCGCGTGGCGTTTGCTTTGCTTCATCCGGGAGTAGGTGAAGGGCTTGACGCTCGGCTCGCGTATCGCCAGGTACTCATCTAGGAACTCGCCCAAGGTCTGATCATTGCGCGGCTCGACCAGGCCCACGGCAGCAATGCGCTCGTACAGCACCGGGTCGATGTCCTTGAGCCAGGCCAGCGTCTTGTCGGCCGGGCTGCTGTTGGTCCTCTTGGCGCGGTTCAGGTCCTCCACAAAGCCGAGGACGACCGTCGCCTGCTTCTTTGAGCACTTACCCAGGCGGATCGGGGGGCGGCGCTTGTCCGGGCCGGTCACGTAGATCGTGCGGTGCCCGTTCTGCTTATTGGTTGAGATCGAGGCCATGGCAGAGTCCTTTCGTCTACGACGTTTATGCCAAGAGATCATTTCGACACTCTCGTTCACTTCTTTTTCTTTCCCATATGTACGTGATACAGACACATTCTGTGATTTATTTGTATGTGCGCGCACGGGGCGAAAAAAGAGCGGTCTAATTCGGCAGTCTCAGATTGATATTTTGCTTGATTTCATAGTGTTTCATGCCTCAATCCCCTCCACCGTCTTTGGATCGATCGTCTTGGCCTCACGGGGCTCTGGTCCATCATCATCACTCGATTGCGGACCAGTGGTACTCTGATCATCAGGATCGACACACTCGATCAACAGGTCGGCCATTGCGCGATTAAGCACGGCGATCCGGTCTCGCCTACCTGTTTCGCCATCTCGATAGCGGTCAGGCACGCCTGTAGTGTCGAGAAGGCCATAGTGATTCAAGAGCCTGTGCAGTTCGTGCTGATTCGTAACCCCCTTAATCGAGTGGCCACGGATTACTCCGTCCAGCAGGTCGACCTCCAGCATCCCGAACTCGCTCTTCCAGCGGTGGAACGTCTGCTCGCTGATCTGGTGCTCGCGGCAGACGTCAACAATCGTTTTGCCGGCCTGCTCGGCCTCACGCAAGATCCGGACCTTCTGCTCCGTCGTGTGTCGCTTGCCTGGCATCGCCTGATCCTTTCGGGTTGGACCAGACTAACAATTCAAGCGGGCCAGTTCTCGTAACCTCGATCACATGTTCTTAGAGCCGTATTGAACATAACCCCAAATTCTCACACCCCCCCGAAGTTGGGGCGTGGGCACGAACCACGCATAAGCGGGGCGGGGCAATAGGAAAAAGAATACCGGCTAGCCTTGGCAGGGCAGGGGGTTAGCAACCACACCACACTAGGCGTGCGCACAAGACCGTGATCTCTGCCAGAGGTGTGGAGCTTCCGGGAGCGATAAAATGGCGTTCATGCCCAAACTAACTCTTGGCGCACAGATTCGTCTTGGGTACAACCTGTTGACTCCGGCGATGTGCAGGCCGGGCTTCAAGTCTCACCTAGGGGAACCGATCTGTGGGGGTTCTGGGCTTGAGACACAATGAGAGCGGGAGAAAGCCACCGGCGTGCGTGCGCCGGTCGGGCTTGTAGCTGTGCTGTGTACATGGATTCGATGGATCTCCGCTCGGAGGCATGACAAGATGACTAAGCCAATTCTTTCTCCCGCCCCCGCCGATCACACCGCGCGCAAGCGCAAATATGCCCTACAAGGTTTGCTGGGCGCGGGCGCCATCGGCCTCGGTGCCTGGGGCGTGTTCTTGAACGTCAGCACACCCGATTGGCTGGCTTCCACAGCCCAGGCCCAGACTTCAGGCGAAACGCCAGAAGCACAGGCTGAGCCCGGACTCGACCGGGCTGTTGCCAGCCATGTGATGCGGTCGTGCCACGCCGTGGCGCTGACGGCGGAGGATCTGGCGGCGATGGAACTGTCCGAGGGCCAGGCCGAAGCGGTGCTGACCCGTCTCGCCGAGTGGACCGAGCAGAACCAGGCCCGTCTCGATGCCGCGGACCAGGCGGTCACGAATGCCAGGCGTGCCCTTGTCCACTACGAACGCGACCTCCGTATGAGCCAGGCCGCGCCGGATTTATCCGGGCTGGATATCGATCTCCCGGTCGAGCCCATCCGCCAGACACGCCCAGATCCCAATCGCCTACGCGAATTGCGTACAAACGTATCCGAAGCGGTGTCGGCGGTGGAGGCGCTTCGTTTCGCTACGGGTGAATATGCGATGCAGGTGGTCCCGCACAAGGCTGACCAGTGGCGCCGGGCGGCGCAGTTCTCTGAGTCCCTGCCGGTCGAGCTGCGCCACCTCTCGACCATCAGCACCGACCGGCTCAAGCGTGTGATGGAAGAAGCGGGGCGTCGGGGCGTCAGCATCGAGCAGGCGCTCTCCTTCAGCGAGCGCCAGCAAGTCGAGTCCAATCGAAATCATATCGATCAGCACCTGGATGCGATGCGCCGGGTGGAAGAGCGTGTGATGTCCGGCGAAGTGAGCCGGTAGGCGTCTTTATTGTTTTTGTTGATGTATTTATATGTGCTGGGTCAGAGTAATCGGTTCGTTTTGATTCTAGAAAGGCGTTGAATCCATGAGTCTGCCTATGTTGGGTGCCGCGAAGCGTATTTGTTTGGTCATTGCACTGCTTGGGTTTGTGCATTCCGCGATGGCCCAAGACAGCAGCGGCTCTACGGTTCCCGGGCGCCTGCCGATCGAGGAGGCGATGCGTGAGTACAACGCGCTATACTTCTTGATTTCTCAATTAAACGGGAACGTGCACGACCCGACCCAACTGGGCAGCTACTACGGGCCTTGGCCCAATTCGACAGGCTGCGGCGATGAAGACCTGAAGACGCCGCCGAAGCCGCGTGAAAAATGGTACCCACGTGCGTACGCTGATCCGGTATACGCGACTGAGCTTGTTGGCGCGGTGGTTGAGGCGTTTTACACCGGTACTCCCTATACACCGGGCAAGAAGCTCTACGAGTACTTTATTGATCCGGAAGAGGCGATCAGCGGAAACCCGCCACAGGCCGTTGATTTTGTCGAAGACGATTTCCCGCTGACCTGGCTCCCGGGGGCTCCGACCTGGTCCAGTGCGGGGGGGATTTCTGCTGCGGTGACGGTTGAGAACTACAAAGAAGCGCTCGATACAGTCTTGGAGTACATCTACAAGCTTGGTGCGCGAAAGCTCGGCGATTCCGCTTATTTTGCTCATGGCGGGCTTGATTATCCGGTGATGGAATTGAGCTGGCCTGCTGCGTATGGGCCGCATAATTCTGCAGAAGCCGCGATAGAAGATGCGTGGGACAATCTAATTGTAGATGGCTTCTTACTTAGTGCTGCAGACGTTGGATTAGCCGCAGATCCCGCGACGCCTTCCTACTTACCCCGCGTCGGTCTTCTCGTGCAGTACTATTCATACGAGTATCCCACACAATCATCGGATGTCTGGGGAGAAGCCGATGGTGTCGGATATGGAGGGGTGGCGGCGATCTCGGCGAGCACGCTTGCAGGCGTTAATCAAAGCGACACGATTATCATCTTCCTTCGTGGCTACCAAGAGCCTGGGTATCCTGACAATCGTTTTTATGATCAGTACAAGTCTCCGATCCCAATCGATAACAAATGGCATCGATTTGATGAGGGCAAAGTACCTTCTTCTGGTGCGTTTCTCTCCAAGCCAGTCTTGGAGATCAAGGATTTTCCTGAGATCGGGGAGCTAGAAACACTTGACCCCCTTCACAAATCATATGAATCTAGCTGGTTTATCCAAGATGTAGCATTCCTCCTCTCTGATTTGCCGGAGCCCGACAGCAGCCCCTCGCCTGACAGCGAGCATGGGGTGGGGCGGGCCAATGAAGGCCGATGCGGGGGCGGGGAAGGCTCTACGACCAAGCTGGATGCCTCCAACGGCGACGCTGAGATCGCGATCGATGCGGGTTCGGATGAGCCCGGGCAGCCGACAGGGGTCATGTCGGTGGAGATGTCCGAGCCCGACCCTGACGTGGATGACCCCAGTTTGTTGACGGCGAACTTGGACCCCGATGTCGAGAACGGCACGAACCAACTCATTACCGATTCATCCAGCGGCGCGGTTAGCCAGATCATGAACGGGGAGTGGAACGGCGGTTCGCCGATGGTGGCGTCCCTGCTAAACGTGAACACGTCCGCTTCGGACGGGTACACGGTGGAGTACTACAACGACGCGACCTGGAACGGGTCCAACAAGTGGAACCCGGTGGGCAACGCGTTCCGCAAGGTGAGGGTGCAGGACTTGGGGCCGGGATCGGACGGCACGGTCATCCGCGTCACCGACAGCTCCTACAAATCCGATGGCACACTGATTGCCGAGGATGTTTCGGAGCTGAACTGGGACGCGGTGAACAAGCGGTGGGTGCTGTCCGAAGGCTTGAACACCGGCACCGGCGCTGCTCTGCGGAAAAGCTGGATCGACATCGAGGAATCCGGGAACGAGAAAACGGTCACCCACGTGATCAGCGAGGACAACGTCAACACGGTTGTGTCCAAGGTGGTTGAGGTTTATGCACTGGACGCAAATCGTCAGCGGCTGATCGAACGCCGGACGATCGCGGACCCGGACCCCGTCCCGGCGAACGAGGTCGCTTCTCTGATTGAGACGTGGTCTTATCACAGTAACGGATACCCACGGCTTTACCAGACCGACAGGGGCGACTGGGAATACTACGCGTACGACAGCGCGGGGAACCTGGTTAAGACGGTGCAATCGCTTGGTGAAAGCGGGGCGTTCGATCCAATGAACCCTGCGGGTTCTGAGGTTGGCAACCTCGTGACGACGTTCCGCAGCCAGTACACCGATCTGAACGACACGCACCCTAACGACGACATCGAGGTCATCCGCGAGACCATTCAATACGTCGAAGACCCGTCGAACCCGGGCACGATGATTCCCGTTGCAACCTTTTACTCGTTGGTGTGGTCCTACGACACGGCCAACGGCACCGAGTACGAGTCCTGGGAGATTGTTTGCGCGACGCAGGACCCCAAGGCGGGTTACGCAGGGATTGACGACGAAGCGAAAACGGAGGCGTTCCTCAATGCCCTGGCCAGCGACGCCGATCATCTGGGGCATTACGTCACCAAGTCGGTGTTTATGGCGCCGGGCCAGGGGCTCGCGTTCCGTATCGTGCGTACCGAAAACCCCGACGGCACGGTTTCGCTGCGTGATCGCTCGCAGAATGGCATGGTGCGCACCCGTATCAGTGAGCGTGGGTTCCCGACCCGGGATGGCAACGGCAACATCACCGGCATCGCTCATGGCACGAAGCGGACGACCACGATCAACGACTCGGACGGGTCGGACACGATGAAGCTCGAGAAGATCGTCCGCGGTGGTGCCTGGACGACGGTCTCATATTCGGAATCGACTTCGGAGGATGATCGCGGGCGCCCTCTCGCGCGCGACTATTACTACGGCGCGAAGGCGGCGAACCCTCAGGCCAACACCGCGGACTACAGCACGGTGACTGCATACGGCCATATATTCATGGCGAGTCAGACCGATGAGCGGGGCCTGACCACTTCCTATGCGCCCGACGCCTTGGGCAGGCTGAAGGTCTGTGACATGAAGGTGGGCACCGTTGGTGCGATGCGGATCATCAAGACCTTTGACGCAGCGGGCCGGACGCTGACCCGCTCCCGCCAGGGCCTTGACAGCCAGGGCGCCACAACGACGGCGGTGGTCCTGACCGAACAGCGGACCTTTGACGCAACTGGTCGGCTGACTAGCAGCGCCGATGGCGCCGGGGTCAAGAGGTTCTATACCTATGGGCTCGTCGATTCGGCGGGCGCTGCCTACGACCCGCAGACCAGCACGGGCCCGGTGTACTACGAGGAGCGGGAGTATCCGCACCAGGCGGATGCGGGCGCAATCATTGTCATGCGTTACGACCGGCTGGGCCAGCTGGTGATGCAGTACGACGCGAAGCTCACCAACGCCGGTAACGATTGGAACGGCGCGACGCCGACCGGCGCCGAGGCGCTGACGCCGCTGAGCCGGATCACGTTCGCGTATGACTGGCGCGGCATCCGTATTCGTGAGCGGGTCTACCACAAGATCGATACGCTGACGGGGTTTGATGACGAGGGGACCAAGGGCACCCACTACACCGAAACTTCGGTGCTGGCGGTCAACCACCTCAACCAGATCCTCCGGAGCGTGGACGAGACGGGCACGATCTCGGCGGCGGTCTACGATGCCGCAGGGCGCTACATCGAAGAGTGGGTCGGGACCGACGACTCTGGCGCCACCGCAGCCGATCCCTCCGGGACGGGCGGCGGCACTAACAATATGGTCAAGGTCGTCACGCATTTCTACGACCAGGACCGTGATGGGGATGCTGCTGAAGACGACTTTATGGACTACCGCACACGGGTGCAGTACATCCGGCCGGTCGCCACGCTGACCGGTGGCGTTGCTGATTACACCGGCACGAACTTCGATGAGCTGCTCGGGGCCGACAGCGAGACTCGATGGTCCAAGCCGGACCACGGACCCTGGTCTGCGATCACGCGTACCCACGATGACCGCGTGACCGAGGCGATCTACACGCAGAACAACCAGACGGGCACGCTCCTAGGCAAGGTGACCTGGCACTACGACACCGCGAACAACCGGCCCTGGCGGCTCAATCATGTCCGCCAGTACGAGACGAACGCCGGGTCGACCGGTGCCTATCTGGAAACCTCATACGAGTACGACAACGCCGAACGTCAGGTCAAGGAATCCGGCCCGCGCGGCGGGTTTACCGCGACCGATTACGACGCCTTCGACCGGGCCTGGCGGTTCCGCGACCACGCCGATGCCGACACGGTCTTGTCTCAATCAGAAACGATCTACGACAACGCTGATCGTCCGGTTGTCGAAACCTCGTTCGCCCGGTACCACGACGACACGACGACGGTGGGGCCGCTGAGCAAGACGAACAGCGTGCTGAGTGTGCTGGTCAACCGTTACGACAAGGGCGGGCGTCTGGAGCGTACCGTGGACTTCGGCCAGGACAACGGGACCACGCGTTATGTGTTTGATGCGCAGGGCAATCCTATCGACGCCGATAGCGACGGCATCCCCAATGAAGCAGACCCGGATGTCGCGGCTCGCAATGTGAATACCTCTGATGAGTATCGGGTTTCGGTTACTCAATTCGATGAGCGCGGACAGGATGAAGTCAAGATACGTAACGACGGCCGCAAGACGCACTATGCCCACGACGCGGCGGGCCGTAAGACCCGGATGATCGAGAACTGGGACGGCCTGATTTTCACCCCCGGCGCGGCAACCAGCGACTCGAACCGGATCACGGTCAGCACCTACAACGAGTACGGCCAGCTCAAGACGGTGGAGGCCCAGCTCGCGGCGGGCACGATCCAGACCCAGAAGTACGTCTATTCGAGCGAGCTCAATGACAAGGGCTGCCCGATTCCCCGGAATGACCTGCTCCGCGCGAAGATCACCGCGGAGAGCGACGACAGCGAAGCAGCTGGCCAGCTGAATGACAACGCGGGTGGCTACGACCGTGAAGAATACACCTACATGGCTGACGGCCGCTCACACACGTTCAAGGACCGGCGTGCACTTGTTTGGGCCTCCGAGTACACCGATGAGGGCTGGTTGGACCACCGCAAGGTGACAAGCGGTGGTGTTGGCGGTTATACCAAGCGTATCAACTACGTGTATGGGACGTATGGCGAGGTTTTGCGTGCCTCGACGTACTCAAATGATGCGGGCACAAACGAGTCATCACGTATCACGAATACTTACGACGGCTTCTACAACCTCAAGACCCAGAGCCAGGACTACGCCGCGCCCTTTGGGCCCGGCGCCCAGATCGTCGAGATCAAGCGCGAGGCCTCCCCCGGGAGCGGGGCGTTTGCCAAGGGCAACCGTATCGAGACGGTCGTTTACCCCAACGGCCGTGAGGTTGATCTGCAGTACGGGGCGGCGAACACCATCGGGGACCTGATCAGCCGCCCCTCCGGGCTCAAAGACACGACCCCCGGCGGGTTCTCCGATTACGACGTTTCTCAGTACGACTACCTCGGCTCGGGCGCGCTGGTCCGCAAGACCTACCCGGTCGCCAAGACCCGCCTGGATTTCGTTGATGAGGCCGGTGAAGGCACTTCCGGGAGTGATCCGTATGACGCGTCGTGGGATCGCTTCGGGCAGGCGACGCGTATGCAGTGGGAGCGTACCGACGCAGCTTCCGGTGGGGCGGGCACGAATGACCTGATCCATATCAAGCATGGCTACGACGAAGTCGGCCGCCGCCTGTACGACGACCGACAGAAGCACAAGGCCTACTCGCGCAAATTTACCCACGACGGGCTGAACCGTGTGACATCCACTTTTGCCGGCCAGATCGAGGTGACCGGCACGGGCAGTTCCACCACCGTCACCGAATCGGCCTACTGGAACCTGTACGACCAGACCCGAGAGCTCGACCACCTGGGCAACCGCACCACGGTCGACGACGAGGCCCAGTCCGACGCGTTCGGTGTCACGGTCGACGACGAAAACCGCATCAACTCTCTCAAGCAAGACGTGACCCACCCCGGGAATGTGGTGGATGGGTTTGACTTCAATACCGCGGCGCAGAGCTCGGCGGGTGAACTCGAAGCGGTTCTTCCTGCGGGCGGCACCTCGCTGTCGATCGTGAGTGGCAGCCGCCTGCGGGTGACCAACGGCGCGATCAACAACTCGAACCCGGGCGTGGTGCTGGCCAGCCCCGAATCCGGCCCGATGCCGATGTTCGGCGCGGTCCGCGTGACTTCGACCACGACCTCCGGCCTGGTGGGCTATGTCTTTGGCTACAAGTCCGCGACGGACTACTACATCCACGCGAAGAACTACGCAACGGGCAACTGGGAGACCTACCGGGTCACCTCCAGCGGCAAGAGTACGGTCCTCTTCACAATCCCCCAGACGGGAACTGCGGCCAACACCGACTACCCCGTCTCGCTCCGGCCCAGCTACCAGACCCTCGATCAGCACACCTTTGGGCAGCCCGCAATCGCCGACGGCTTCCCGTCGGGTCGCTGGGGGCTGTACACCGAGGTCAACAACGCCGAGTTCGACGGCATCCAGTTCGCGCCCCAGGTCTTCCCGCGCCGCATCGGCCCGGCCTGGGAGGCGGTCTCGCACGCGTATGGAGACAAGGACACGGGGGCAGGGCACGACGGAGCCCTGAACCTCGGCGGCGACCCGATCACGGCCAAGCAGGGCGGGGCGATCCTGCACCGCCACCTGCGCGCTACTGTTTTTGATGTGACTTTCTCGGTGGACCGGGCGTCGGCGTCCGCGACCGATGCCTCTCTGCTGTTCGTGTTTAACCACCACGGCCCGGGCGACTTCGAGGCCCTGCGCCTCACCCACAGCAACAGCGGGTCCGCGCCGGAAGGGCGCAAGTACGTCAAGGGCCGGGCCTACACGACCTTCACCCCGACCACGGCGAACAGCCAACCAACAGCCTCGGCGACCGACCGGCTGTGGTACCGCGTGCAGAGCACGGGCCAATACGTCACGGTTTGGTGCCATAACTCACCCAACGAACCTTCTTCTTGGACGAATGTCGTTTTTCAGACGACGGCTGCCAACGGCAACTTCGATCTGATCGCGCCTGGGCGGATGGGTTTTATTGCCAGCGATGAC
Organism: Phycisphaeraceae bacterium; assembly: GCA_028280965.1. Classification (GTDB taxonomy): domain Bacteria; phylum Planctomycetota; class Phycisphaerae; order Phycisphaerales; family Phycisphaeraceae; genus JAHQVV01. The sequence continues at coordinate 1,521 of JANQKT010000238.1, read as the reverse complement.
GACTGCTTTGTTGATGATGTGACGATCAAGACGGGGGCGACCAGCGTTACCGAGCTGGTGGATCGCTTCAGCTACGACCCGAATCAGAGCGATGAGCAGGAAACGGACTTCGAGTACGACGCCGCGGGGAACCTGACCTTCGATGGGTCGCGGCGTTACGTCTACGATAACCAAGGACGCCTGTACCTGGTCTACAACGCGTATTACGACAGCGCGACGCAGCAGATCAAGAACGGCTCCCTCCTTGCCCTGTACAAGTACGACGCTTATGGCCGCCGGGTCCAGGACTGGGTCTGGACCGCAGATGGATATCTGTCTTCCGAACTGATCACCCACTACTACCTTGGTGACCGCCTGATCGAGACCCATAACGGCGCGGGTAAGGTGATCACCCAGTACGTCTGGGACTCGATGGCCTTCGGCGCCGGGCACTACCTCGACTCACTCGCCGAGATCCGGCACAACCTCAATCCGGGCCAGGACGACTCGCTGGAGACCCGGTGCTTCGCGCTCCAGGACCAGCAGTACAACGTCATGGGAGTGGTCAGCGCGGGTGGGTCGGTGATCGAGCGTAAAGAGTATTCCGACTCCGGCGAGGTGCAGCACTTCCGGTCAAGCCTAACCGGGAGCCATGATATCCTTGCCGTCCTGCGAGCGGATTTTAACGGTGACGGCAAAGTGGACGCCGCGGACGACGGCATCATGTTCGGTGCTTTCACGGGCCCGAACAACGGCCCCTCGTCAAACCCCGCGTGCGACCTCGATAATGACGGTGATGTTGATGACGCGGACTTCGGGATCTACTTCGGACTGGTAACTGGACCGCTACCTGCCGACGGAACAATTTCAGCCAACGACCCCTGGGCGATGACGCCCTGCGACGGCTCGGCGCGGCTGCGTCTTTACAACGACACGCCCTCGTTGTTCACGCTCTGCCCGATCGAGTTCACCGGGCAACGCAAGGACTACGTGACCGATTTGCTGCATATGCGTGCTCGCAACTACGACCCCGCCACCGGACGGTTCATCACACCGGACCCGGCGGGGGATGTCGATGGGCAGCACTTGCATTTAGGGCACTTTGCGGTTGGTCTTGGGAAAGACCCCTATGGGCTTTTTGAATATGACCTCAATGACGCATGGAACGACGCAAAAGAAGGCTGGAACTCCATCGCGCCCTCCGCGGCACGCACCTCCGACCGCCGCCTCGCAAACATGATGCGCAAGCTGCGTCGGGAGAAAGAAGCCCTCGACTATCAAGTCAAGTGGCTCGGCCGCCAGTGCCAGCGGGCGCAGGACCTGATGGGCAACTGCCCGTTCGAGCCCGCCGGATTAACCGCGCAAGCCGAGAACATCTATGAAGGGTTCAAGGGCTGGGTCAATACTTTTGTTGCGATCAATGAGCGGTTTGGCGACGGCTATGGCAACTCGAGCCAGCAGGCCGAGTTCCTGAGAATAGGCACGCCACATGCTGCCCGGGGTGTGCCCGAGGGCGACCCCGAGGGCGTGCTCTGGAAATGG
>JANQKT010000221.1 GCA_028280965.1 Phycisphaeraceae bacterium | reverse complement strand
CAGGCCGCGCGGCGGAGGGTCTTCATCGCGGCGCGGGTCAGGGCCATCCTTCGCAGCCGGCTGGCGGTCTTGCGCAGGTCGCCGGTCTCGGGCGCGTCGTCGGGCGAGAGGTCGATGGCGTGGTTGAGGCAGACCAGTGCGCGGTGCAGCTGGCCGGTCTGCTCGTAGGCGTCGACCAGCTGCCGCCAGGCGTCGGCGAGCTTGGGGCTGAGGCGCACGGCCTCGCGGCAGTCGGCGATGGCCTGGCCGTGGTAGCCGGCGGCGCTGAATGCGAGGGCACGCAGTCGCAGCGCCTCGGCCAGCGATGCGTCGTCGTTCGCTAGCAGGTCGTCGAAGCCGTCGATCACCGGCGTGAGCAGGGCGATGGCCTGGTCACAGAGCCCGGCGTCGAGTAGCTGGCGGGCCAGTTCGAGCACCTGCCTGCCGTCCTGCCCGCCGCGGTTCAGCTCGGCCAGCAGGTGGTGTTCGCGTGCGTCGTCGTCGCCATTGAGCTGCGCGGCGAGCGCCAGGCCGAGGTCGATGCCCGGCCGATTCGGCTCGCACCGGCGGGCCTGTTGGTAGGCCTGCGTTGCGCGGTCGGCCTGGGCGCGTTTGATGTAGAGGTCGCCGAGCAGGTGGTGGGCGATCGCGTGGTTGGGCTCTTCGTTGGTGAGTGTTTGCAGCCGGGCCTCGGCCTCGTCCAGCTCGTCGAGCTCGAGCAGCAGCGACGCGTGCTCGAGCAGCGCGACCTTGTCATCCGGCTGCTCATCGGTGTGCCGCTCGAAGAGGAAGCGCGCCCGGCTGAGCTGGCCGAGGTACCAGTGGGCACGCGCGGCATTGGCGCGGGCCTGGGGGTGGATCGGGTCGAGCTCGAGCGTCCGCTGCCAGCACCAGATCGCGCGCGGCAGCTCGCCGCGGATGGCGAGCGAGTGGGCCATGTGGTCGAAGCACACCGGGCAGTCGGGTTCGTCTTGTTGAGCGAGGTAGAAGGTGAGCTCGGCCTGCTCGTGGTCGCCGAGCTGCGTCAGGGCGGCGATGCGGTTGCACTGGCTGGCGTGCTGGGTCGGGTCTTCGGCGTGGGCGCGGTCGAGCTGCTCCAGCGCCTCCTCCGGCTGATTCAGACGCAGCAGGCCCAGGCCCAGGTGCAGCATCGCCTCGGCGTCTTCGGGGTTGATGTCGAGCACCCGGCGGTAGGCGTCAACCGCCTCGGGGTAGCGCTGCAGCGCGTCGAGCGACAGGCCGACGCCGAACCACCACTCGGCCTGGTCCGGTTGGATGGACAGGGCCCGGCGGAGCAGGCGCAGCGCGTGGTCCCACCGGCCGGCCTCGTAGTGACGCCAGCCGCGTTCGGCGTGCTGCTCGGCCATGGACCAGTCGTTCATCGTGGCGATCCCGTCGGCTGCGGCCTGTCCGGCCTGCAACGGTTGCGCGGCCGGGCAACACCGGTATCGGTGCATCGCCGGGCCGACTTGGGCGCGTGGCGTGTCTTTTGTAAGCGCGTTGATTGGCCGCGATCGTGTGATCGGATCGATATGATGGGCGTCGGTCGGGCGTCTTTAATTATAGATAGGCAGGGGCGGACCCTTCGCCGAGACGGACGACCGGTAATCGCCGCGTGGATCGAACTGATTTCACATCCCGCTTGATGCAGACCCGCCGATCGGCCGGACGATCGCGCTGGTGGGCGGGGCTGTGCGTGTGCTCGGTCTTGTCCGTGTTCGCCTGCACGGGCCTGGCGCAGGATGGTTTGGCCGCCTCTGATGAGCGGGCCGAGGTTGTCGGGCCCGAGGACCCGGGCATCGAGCGGGTTGTCCAGGCCTTGCGCGACGGGCAGACGCCGTGGCTGCTGAGGCAGCACGCGGCGGAGGTGCTTATCGAGTTGGCCCGCGAAGACCGCCAGGGCGCGCGCGACGCCGCGGCGGGGCTGCTGTCTGATGATCAGCCCAAGCAGACCCGCCGGGCGCTGCTCCAGTCGCTCGCCCGGTCGGCCAGGCTGCCCGGCGGTGAGTTGCCCGACGCCGTGCTGGGCATGATGACAACACTGCCGGCGGAATGGGAAGCAGACTGGTCGGCCGTGCTGGGTCGGTATGAATCGCAGCGCATCGCGGACCAGCTCGCCGAGTTGGCAGGCGACGAGCAGGCGGGGCTCGAGCAGCGACGGCTGGCGATCCGCGTGCTCGGCGAGCACCGCCGACCGTTCGCCGCCGACCACCTGATGGGCCTGACTAGCGTCAACCGGCTCGAGCAGGTGCAGGGCTGGGCGTTTGATGCACTGGCCAACCTCAGCCACCAGCCCGGGCTCGGGCGTGACCGCGCGGCATGGGCAAAGTGGTACAACGATGTGCGCGAGATGAAGGCCGAGCAGTGGCAGCGCATGCTCCACGAGAACCTGCTGCGCCTGACTCGTGGCAAACAAACCGATGGCCAACAGGTCCTTGACCGGCTGATCCAGTCGCAGCGGGCGCTCTATGTTGCGACCGGGCCCGAGCAGCGGCCGGCGCTGTTGATGCAGATGCTGCAAGACCCGCTGGACCCGGTCCGGGTGCTGGCGGTGGACCTCGCCCGGCAGCGCGCCGAGGACAGCGGCGCGTTCGGCGAGGAGCTGCGCGACCAGCTCCGACAGCGGCTGGATGACCCGGTGGCGCGCGTCCGGGAGGAATCGGCAACGCTCTTGGGGCAGCTGCTGGACGAGGCCGCCGCGGACGCGATGGCCCAGCGGCTGGCCGGCGGGGCCGAGTTGGAGGCCTCGGTCCGCCGGGCGTACCTGCTCGCGCTGACGCAGATGCCGCGCGCTGAAGCGCTCGAGCCGGTGTTCGATCTGCTCGGTGACGTTGCGTTGCAGCCGGCCGCCGCGGGCATGCTCGCCGCCGGGCACCGCGCAGACCTCGGGGATGAGTTGTTCTGGGAGCGGGTGCGCGGCAGCGTCCGCGTATCGCTCGAGGGCGTCGATGCGCCGCGCCCGCAGATGGTCACGCTGCTGGGCCTGGTCATCGCTGCGGACGATACCGACGGCTGGTCACGCATCGGCGGGTGGCTGAACGCGGAGAACGAGCGCGTGCGCGAAGCCGCGGCGCGCGTGTGGGCCGGGTCCGAGCGCTCGCTCGCGGTGCTGGCCGAGCGCAGCGACGACGCGGTGATCCGCCCGATCGCGCTGCGCGCGATCGCCGAGCGTGGTGAGCGCAATGAAACTTTAAGTGCCGTTGCCGCCCGCCGGCCGGATGAGGCAGACGACGTCCGGCTGTGGGAGCAGGCGATGGTCGCGCTCGCCGGACGCGTGCCGCCGGGCATGTTGCTGAGTGCGGTCGAAGGGCTGTCCGATCAGAGCGGCGAGACGCGCCAGGTGCGCGAGCAGATGCTCACCGCGTCGATCGACCGCGCGGACAAGCCCGACCCGCCGACACGCGCCGACCTGCGCCTGCTCATCGCCCGCGCTCAAGTGCGCGTGCTGGCCGACGCGCCCGCGCTGGTCATTCTTGACTACGAGGCCGCGCTCGAGCACCAGGGCACCCTCACCGCGCCCCAGGCCGATCAGGCCCGGCGGGGTCTGACGAACGCGTACCTCGCCGACGGCCGGATCGACGACGCACTCCAAACCGCCGACGACGTGCTCAAGCCCGAAGGCGAGTTGATCGAGAACGCCGCCGCCGACGGACTGATCGACAGCCTGATCGCCTCGGCGAGGCAGGCCGCCGAGCAGGGCCGCAAGGGGCACGCCACCAAGCTCATCGCCGGCGTCCGCAGGCTGCTGGGCGAATCGCTGCCCGTCGGGCGTGAGGCCGAGCTCAAAGCCGTTCAGGCCGAGTTGGACAAGCCCGCGACGGACGAGCCGGCGTCCTGATTCAAACGGCTTGCACCGTGTAGACGCGCCTGTAACACCGCATGTGAATGCGGTGCCAAATGATCTGTATCACCGCGGGCACCGCATTCACGTACGGTGCTATCGGCAGGATCGGCGACGTCGTTTGCCCTATAATAAAGCGTTTGATAAAGACCCCTAGACCGTGAGCCTTCACCCATGGCCAACCTCATCACCGGCAAAGCCTTCGTCCTCGGCGACGACATCGACACCGACCAGATCATCCCCGCCGAGTACCTCAGCTACAACCCTGCGGACGACGAAGAACGCAAGTACTTCGGCATGTACGCCTGCGTCGGCGTGCCCGAGGCCAAGTCCGGCCTGCCGGAAGGTGGTAAACGTTTTGTCCCCGAGGGCCAGTTCAAGGGCGAGTACACCTTCGTCATCGGCGGCAAGAACTTCGGCTGCGGCTCTTCGCGCGAGCACGCGCCGCTCGCCCTCGCCGAGGCCGGCGCCCAGGTCGTCGTCGCCGAGTTCTACGCCCGCATCTTCTACCGCAACTGCGTCAACGGTGGCTACCTCCTCCCCGCCGAATGCGACACCCGCCTGATCGAGGGCGAGGTCTCTACCGACGACGAACTCGAACTGGACATCGACACCAATACCCTGACCAACAAGACCACCGGCAAGAGCTACACATTGAACCCGCTTGGCGAAGTCAAACCCATCATCGACGCGGGTGGCGTGTTCGGATATGCGCGGCAGCAAGGGATGATCGCAGGGGATGAGAGATGATTAGTCAGTATCTGGTGGCGGTTCTTTATGTTCCCACTTTGCAATATAGTCTGGATCGATCACAATTTCATCTGTAGATCGCAATCGATATTTTCCCGGTTTCGCGGATTGAAGACCTGGCGGAAGGGATACAAATTCACCATTGTCAGTACGCTCTATGACAATAGCATTATCTCGGACATCAACAATAGGTCCACAAAACTGTTCTTGTCGAATCAATGTGCCTCTATGATCCAAATAGGTCACGCCAACAAGCAACTGTTTGCCAAGCAAATGCGTGTCGCTCGAATTGACATGGATCCAATCCATTTGTTTTATGTATTTCAGTCATGATTGGCGAAGTCTTAGTGTCTATTCTAAGTTCTTCGCCGCCGTCAGTTCCTTGATCGTCGTCATCTCCAGCTTCCGGAACTCCACCTCCGCGCCCTCGGCCTGCAGCGCGATCTGGCCTTCTTTCGCGGTCGCGTCGAAGCCGTCGTTCACCAGGTCGCCGTTGACCCAGACGCGGACCTTGTCGTCCAGGCACTCGATGATCATCGTGTTCCATTCGCCCAGCGGCTTCTCGCTGCCGTTGGTCAGGTTGCGGATGTGGCGGTTCTGGCCCTGCCTGCCGCCCCAGGTCTCGGGCTTGCCGTTGCGCCGCTTCTCCATCTCGGGCACGGCGATGTTCTCGTGGATGCACCAGAAGTCGCCGGCCTGATTGTGCTGGAGCTGCACCTCGATCGACGCGGGGAACATGCCGTACAGCACGCGCGGCCGCTCACCGTCGGTGTGCACCAGCACGCCGCAGTTGCCCGGCTTGCCCGGGAAGCGGTACTCCACGACCAGCCTGTAGTTCTTGAACGACCGTTTTGTGATCAGGTGCCCGCGCGGCACGCCCTTGCTGACGAGCTTGCCGTCGCGGACGACGAAGCTCGGCTCGATCTTCGGGTTGTTGTCGGCCTTGGGGACGTCCGCGTACCAGCCATCCAGCGTCTTGCCGTCGAACAGCGAGAACGTCTCGGCCTTGTCCGCGGCCTGATCTTCGGTGGCGGCGGGCTCGGTCGGGTTGTGCTTCTCGCACGCCGGGCAGGCCGCAGCGTGGCCGTCGGGCAGGGCCAGCGCTGAGAAGGTGGTGAGGATGAGCAGGGCGGTCAGGTAGGGATGCTTCATGATGGTTCGCGGTTTCAGAGGTGTTGGGTTGTGTAAGCGGGGGACCAGATGGGCTGTCATGCTATTGTAAATCGCCGCCTATCCAAGGAGTCTGTTGAGATGCGACCGTTACACTTTGCCGTGTTGGCGCTGTTTGCTCTGTCCTGCTCGACCGTTCAGGCGGCGGAGCGGAAGGTGGCGGCCGGCCCCGACGTGCTGCTGATCTGTATTGATGACCTCAACGACTGGCTCGGCTGCCTGAGCGGACACCCCCAGGCGAAGACGCCGAACATCGACCGGCTCGCCGAGCGTGGCGTCTTGTTCACCAATGCGCACTGCCAGTCGCCGGTGTGCCTGTCGTCGCGCATCAGTTT
>JANQKT010000209.1 GCA_028280965.1 Phycisphaeraceae bacterium | reverse complement strand
CTACCTCTACGACGCGTCGTTCTGCGTGGTGGCGCTGCTGGAGGCCGACGGCGACGTCATCGAGCGGTACCGGTACACGCCCTACGGGCAACGGATCGTACTGGACGCCGACTTCACCGACGACGCGGACGGCATCAGCGACTACGGGCAACAGCGCGGGTTCCAGGGGTGACCTTCCCCTGAAACCTTGATCCAGGAGTTGTGAGAGAATCCAGCCGGCCTTTGGCCGGGAAGGATTCCTTGATGAAGAAGCGTCATAGTTCAGAGCGGATCGTTGCGAAGCTGCGTCAGGCGGACATCGAGCTTGGCAAGGGCATGAAGGTGCCAGAGGTCTGCCGGGGCCTGGGTATCAGCGAGCAGACGTACTACCGCTGGCGGACGAAGTACGGCGGGATGGACCCGGCGATGGCCAGGCAGATGAAGGAGATGGAGAAGGAGAACGCCCGGCTGAAGAAGCTGGTGGCGGACCAGGCGTTGGATATCCAGATCCTGAAGGAGGCGTCACGCCCAAACTTGTAGACCCCGAGCGTCGGCGCCGTACCGTGGAAGCGGTCCGTCGTCGTTTGGGGCACGAGAAGGTGAGTGAGCGTCGGGCGTGCAAGGCGTTGGCCAGCCTCGGAGCACGTAGCGGTATCAGCCCAAGCAGCCATTGAAGGATCGTGCGTTGATTGATGCCGTGCGGACGATTGTTGAATGCCGGCCCCGGTTCGGTCACCCGCGTGTGTACAACGAGCTGGTGACCAAGGGCTGGGCGGTAGGGCGTGAACGTGTCCATCGGCTTTGGAAACAGGAAGGTATGCAGGTGCCACGGCGGCAGCGAAAACGCAAGCGTTTGCGGGGCTCGGGTGGCAGTCACAACAGCTGTGTCCGGCATAAGCCCTTGCAACGCAATCATGTGTGGGGTTACGACTTCGTGACCGAACGGACCGAAGACGGTCGGCAGTTGAAGCTGCTGGTGGTGCTCGACGAGTTCACGCGTGAGTGCCTGGCGATCGAGGTGGCTCGCTCGTTTAGCGCCAACGACGTGAAGCTGGTGCTGCAGTACCTGTTCGCGGTGCGTGGGGCTCCCGAGCACATCCGCTCGGATAACGGCCCGGAGTTCGTTGCCAAGGACATCCAACGCTGGCTCGGCCAAGCGGAGGTCGGTGCGCTGTACATCGAGAAGGCCAGCCCTTGGGAGAACGGGTACGTGGAATCGTTCAACGGCAAGCTGCGTGACCAGCTGCTCAACGGCGAGTTGTTCCTGAGCCTGGCCGAGGCCCGGTACGTGATCGATGAATGGCGGCTGGACTACAACCACCGTCGCCCGCACTCGTCGTTGAACTGGCAGACACCCGCGGACTATGCCGCGGGCTTGAAACACGCTGACGGGGTGTTCCCATCGGCACAGCAGGCTGATCCTCCGGTCGGGGCTACGCCCCTCCCTCCGGCTCAGCCTGCTTCAACACCACCGATTCTCTATAACAACTGGAACAAAGATCCCGGGGGGTCACCCTCAAGTGTCGCCGACACTTTTTCCCACAGGCTTAAGCATCGGTTTTTGTCGATCGACGCCCATCACCGTAGTACTTTTACCATCTTCCCGGTGCCTGCCTTGCACGGCTACTCCGAAGTCTTCAATTCGAGCATGACTCGCGACCCCGTTTAGACGATGGGTGCCACCAACCTTGCTAGCATTGAGTTTGGACCACTCGATTGCGATCGCTCCACAGTCTGCGGAGGCTACGCGAGGTAATTGGTTTTGAGCAATTAACCTGCAATAGAGGGTATCGAAGTACGCCAAGATTTACTATAATTACTAGGCTAATATATCCGGAGGGCAGCATGTTCCAATTCAATACAGCTTCGCTTCTTACCATTTTCACCGTCTCTGCCGTTTATTCGGCGAACACAACTACCAGCACAACCACCTGGACCGGGCCATCCGAACCTGCCTCGTTTTGGGACATTACGCTTAATTGGGACAACGACGTGCCTAACGCCGCGGGTGTCCGCGCCGTCTTTCCGTTGGAAGCGGTAGCTAGCGACACGGTTTCCCTCAACTCTACTGCGTTCACAGTCGGGTCCCTGGTACATGAAGACGACAGGCCGTTGATCCTGAACTCCGGGCAACTGGTTTTTGATCAGGCCGGACCGGGAGGAGATGCGGCAGAACTCATTGTCGGGCCGACCGCCGGCGGGCAACTGGATCTCATGGTGGACATCCTGCTGCTGGACGACTTTTTTGCGCAGCCGGTTGGAGCCGGGAACACCATCGAGTTTGCTGGTGCAGTCACAGGTATAGGCAACATTACTGTTACAGGGCAGGGATCTGTACGTTTTGCGTCCGATGCCGATGGCTGGTCTGGCATGTTAACAGTCGATTCAGGAAGAGTCTCTGTCGCAGGACCATCGGCGCTTGGTGCATCGGGCCCCGTTTTCCTTAATGGGGGGATCACCACTCTCGACGACGCCGGCTCTTACGCGATATCGCCGACCATAGCCGACGCAATCTTGCAGGTAAGCCAGTCTGTCACGTTAACCAGTCCGATTAATACGGTCGCAGGCACGACGGCAACCATTGCAGAATCTGGATCAATCCGAAGGGGTGGCTTGGTGCTTGACGGCGGGGTCGTTGGGCCGGGCTCACTCAATCTAGAAGTAGCCAGTGGGCTGGCGGTCAACGGTGCATTATCTCAGGATGGCGGTCTACAGATCATCGGTTCGGGCAGTTCTTTGGTGCGAGTAGATCTCAATGCTGCCTCTAGCTACCGAGGACAAACAACCCTTAATGGCGTGCGTGGCAATGCATCAACGCCGCAGGCGCTTGGCGATTCATTGGCAGGCACATCCCTAGTCAATGGATCGATTCTTCGCATTAGTGGCCAATCGACCGAACCCATCATGGTTCACCATTCCGAGTTGGTTCTGACTGGCGATCCGCCGGACGGCTTGAGTCCGCTCACACCAGTTACGCTCGGCGACGGGGGGGTGCTTAGTGTGGATTCGTTCCGCGGCGGCAATGATTTCCGGTTTAATCTGCCGATCACTTTAGCCGGTGAAGACGCTCTAATCAGCAGCAATGGCGAGAAGGTATCCATTGATGGCGGAATCGTGGGATCCGGATCACTCAGATTTGGCAGCGTCGATATCAACTCTACCATCGCACTCTCTGAAGGATCCGTTCTGACGGGGGCAATGACTTTCAATCTTGCTGATGCTTACGATGGTGTCATTCGGCTCGGTTCGTCCATGGGCCCCAACTCCGGACGGGTTGTGGCAAATGCAGATCAACAATTTGCGAAACTGGAGCTCTTTCGAGGCGAGTTGCATACTGCTCCAGGCACCAAGCTTCGTGCCGATCAACTCAAGCTAAGAAATGGTGAGATCGATGGAGACATCGTAGACGATGGCTTACTGCAGATTTTCCCGACGCAAACTTTGACTTTCAAGAGTCTAGGCGACTTTAGCGGCCAGATCGAGGTGTTTCGTGGAGCCATCGGGTTTGGCGAAGACAACCCGTTGGGATCTTCCGACACGACAGTGCGGCTTAGTGGATTGAGAGAGAGTGAGATTGCTGTTGACCTGAGTGATACATTTGCGATCAGTGTTGCGAACTCAATTGACCTGAACAATAAGCACGGCTTGTTTGGCCGTGGGGCTATCCGCGTGCTACCGGAGGATTCCGGGACACAAAGCCTAACGCTTTCTGGCTCACTCCATCTAGGAGATCGTGGTGCGACGCTCGGGGGAACTAATGGGAGACTACACCTCGCTGGTCCCGTTTTGGGGGGCGATCTAGCGATTATTGACAATTTTAGCCATAGTGCCATTTCTTCTTCGAATCTTGCATATACGGGTGTGACTAGGCTGCGAAATACCAATGCCTCTTTGATCGGTGATGCTTCACTCTCTGAAACCAGCACGATCGAACTCAGTCACTCACGCTTTAATCTTGAGTCAAGTAGCATCGAAGGTGTCAGCAGCGACCGGATAGACGACAGTCTGACCGTTCAAATGTCATCTGCAGAACTGCATCATCTCACATTCAATGTTGATGTACCGGTAACGGAGAGCATTGGATTGATCGATCTGAAACGAGGGTTTAATACCGTAAGTGCCATCAATTACTACGACTCCGATGTAGGGCCATCTTCATTCGAGACCTCGCTTATTTTAGAAGATGTCGCTCGTGCGCCAGGATCGGTACTCGATGTCGGATCCCCCGACTCATCTTTTCTCCGTCATTTTATGCGTAATATTCAGCGCGGCAGTGTGATACTAAGCCAGCCCCCCGCATTGCGCAACGGTTTGTTGCCAGGATGGATTCAAGTAAACAATCAGTACGCGACCTTGGGCCCGAACAATGAAATCCAGCCGATCGAACTTCCGGACGGGGATATCAACGCAGTCAGCGCAACGGGCAATATCCGCATCCGTGACGATCAGGTGATGACCGCTGACCGTTCAGTTAACGCGCTGCGTATTTTTGAGCGCACAACCTTGGATCTCGGTGGATATCAGCTTACGCTTGAATCAGGGGCAATCGAGCTCGGCTTCCAAGGTTCACAAACACAGCTGACAAACGGAAGCCTCATCATCGGTCAAGAGGCGGGTCAAGAATTTATCTTTATACTGCGAGGAGGAGCCGTTCTTGATGCACAAATCGTGGATAATGCACAGCCATTTGACGTTGTTTATGCCGATGGCGGTATTGATGTTCGTACTGCACAGACCTACTCAGGCAAGACGTATCTCTCGAATGCTAGCCTTCGAGTGCAAGAGCATGGAGCTGTCCCAATCGGTGGAGACATCGACATCATCAGTGGTCAATTAGTTTTCGAAGTAAATGGCGTGCAGGAATTTGGCAATGTACTTATTGCAGACGAAGGCGCGCTAACTACTGGTTACGATGCAGCGTTTCTGGCAGAATCCTTAACATTCGAATCAGGTAGCCTGGGAGTGCCGCTAGCAGGCGATTTCATTGTGCGAAAAATTGGGCCAGGTATCGCTCGACTGACTGCACGCAACGAGAGCCCCGACTTTACTGGCGACATACACGTTGAAGATGGCCTACTTGTTTTCGAGAGAGGAGATATTTTTGCGGACAAGACGATCCAGGTCCTTGGGGGTGCTGTTAATTCTGGGGCAGTAACTGTTGATACAGATATCGAGTTGCGAGGTGGGGGCATACAGGCCGGTAGATTTAACAACGTCACAGTATTTTCTGACAGTCGGATTTACGGTGTTCAGGCTGCTGGGGACCTGATAGTCAAGGCCAATCAGAAGTTGACCATCGACACTTACTCGACCAACAGCACCGTCTTTGCCACAGGGCAGATCGTGCTTGAGCCGGGCGCAACGCTGTCAGGTAGTGGGCGAGTTGGGAACTTAATCAATTTGACAGATGCCACAGTTGATCCTGGGCCAAGCTCGGAGACGCTTCAGGTACATTCTTTAACCCTCGGTCCAAATGGGCGGTATCGCTTCTCTATCAATGATATTGATGGAGACGCTGGTGCGCCGTTTGGGCTGGGCTGGGATTTAATACTCTCCGATGAGCAAATCAATATCTCTGCAACCCAACAAGACCCTTTTGTAATTGAATTACTCATGCAAGACTTGCTTGAGAATACGCAAGCTTTGAATGGTTTCGATGTAACCCAACGTTACACATGGGCAATCGCGGAGGGGGCGAGTATCGATGGCTATGATCAGAGAAAATTTAAAGTCGATACAACGAGCGTTGATAGTTTGTTTGATTTTTCCAGCAGTCAATTCGTGGTGGAGCGGATCGGGAATCAACTCCTGCTAATCCACGCGACGACAGTAGAGCCAACCGTTGGTGACCTCGATGGTGATGGAGATGTTGATGATGCGGACTTCGGTCTTGCCTTCGCTGCGTTTACCGGGCCAGACAGCGGCCCGCCATCCAACCCCGCCGCAGATATTGATGGCGATGGTGATGTCGATGATGCCGACTTCGGATTAACCTTCGCAGCCTTCACCGGACCCGGTGGCGAGCATCCGGTCCCTGCCGACCTTGATGCGGACGGCGATGTCGATGACGCTGATTTCGGTTTAGCTTTCGCCGCCTTCTCTGGTCCAGGCGTGCCGACCGATTCGCACGGCGACCTAGATGGTGACGGTGATGTAGACGATGCAGACTTTGGTTTGGCCTTCGCCGCATTCACAGGCCCCAGAGCTGCGGCCAATGTGCCCGAGCCTCAGAGCCTCGCTCTACTTGCTTTAGCCCTGACGCTAGCTACTCGTCACCGTCCTCGGTAACTATTTTTATCCCAGCGACGGCATGGCATCGACGAGATCTCGGGCGCCCACACCAGGCGGAGTAAGTCGATTAGCAGGCCCGCCTAGGGACTAGTCGCTTGATTGGCCATGGGTTGGAAGAGTTTCTTTTAACTGGGCCTTTCGGAAGAGGTATGGATCTTCAGGGCAAACTAAGTAGGCCGTTAAAACAGGCTAACCCACCGCTTGGGTAGATAGATTGGTACCGATCTCGATTGTCAGCCGCAGTCGCCCAAAGGATACGTAGTGATGACTCCCAAAGACTGGCGACAGAAAGGCGAAAAATGCCTCAGAGGTTGGGCTCTCTTAATGGGAGTTGAAGGGTATGTTGGCTATTGTGGTCGTCAAAAAACCCGCCTTGTGGGTGGCGATTGGTTGTGTGAAGGAGCGTAGTCTGTGAATTCTTCATACGTATCTCGAACAGATCACAGAACGGGAGTTAGATAGGTGGTTTGAACATAAAAAACCCCAGGTCGAGGGTGCGAGCTGGGGAAGGGCGCCTATAAAGGCGGTGCCTGCGAATTTCTCTTTTTACAAGAGATTTCTTGTTGCGAGAAAGCCACGAGGCGGGGTTGAATAGACATCTGTTAAGATACCGCGTAGCCAAATCCTGTCAAGCTACTTCCGGAAAGGCTTCATCATGACTGTGATTTTGGGACTTGATCTCGGAACCAACTCCGTCGGCTCGGCATGGGTCGATACCGAGAAACAGGAGGTCACCCCCGGCGTCAGTGTGTTTCCCGCCGGTGTCGAGGACTCCGATGACAAACGCGGGGCACCCAAAAACCAAGCCCGCCGAGGGAAACGCTCGCTACGGCGGACACTGGCTCGGCGTTCGCAACGCAAGCGCGAGCTACGCCGCATACTGACAAACGCCGAGTTGCTGCCGAAAGACCCCGGTGAACTGCGATCGCTATTTGCCTGTGACCCGTGGATATTACGACAAAAAGGACTGGATAAATGTCTGACCCCTCATGAGTTCGGCCGGGTTTTGGTTCATCTTGGCCAGCGACGCGGGGCCTTGGGAATGAAAATTGATGATGTAGAGAATGAGAAAGAGAAAAAGAAACCTGATCCTGAATCTGATGATGCAAAAAACAACAAAGAAAAGATCGAGAACACTAATCAAGCGAAAGATGATGAGTCAAAAGTCAAAGACGCTCGAAACAAGACCAAGGCCCTTATGAAAGAGGTGGGTGCCCGCACGTTCGGCGAGTTGATGACGAAAGAAGCCAGGAAGCGCATGGACAACTCGCGAGATTCGGAGGGGAAGCCGCGCTATTACGAAAAGGGCAAGAAAAAAGGCGAGAAGATCGAATTCCCCGGCAAGTCGATCCGCAATCGGATGAGTTCTTTTGAGTTTCACGCCGATCGCGCAATGATCCGCGAAGAGTTTGAGCTGCTGTGGAAGCGGCAGTCGGATCCCGGCGGTGCGCTGGTCGATCTCAACTCAAAAGATCGCGAGGGCTTGAAGCAGCAACTGGATAACCCCAAACGCAACGGCATCTGGCGTCATCAGGGGGCTATTTTCGGGCAACGTAACATCTATTGGGACACCGGGACGTTGGGGCGGTGCGACCTCGAACCGACCGACCGCTGTATCGCCATCGCCGATCGACATGCCTCGTACTACCGCGTGCTGGAGACCGTCAATAACATCCGGCTGCGCGGACCATACGACGAGGAAAAGCGGTCCCTGACGGAAGAGGAACGGGCCAAGGTCATCGACCGGCTTCGCGCGCAGAAAACCGGGTCCGTGGCCGCTGTTCGCGCGGCCCTTGGCATCGACAAGCGTTCGCTGAAAAAACAGGACCTCTCCCCGGAAGATTGGTGGATCAGTCTGGAGCACGATGAAGACCGCGAGATCAACACCGACTGGTTCCACCGTGAGATTGTGTGCCGGACGGTGGGCGAAGAAGTCTGGGATCACTGGTCGGACGCCATGCAAGAAGGGCTCAACCGCGCGGTCTTGAAGTGCGACCCGACGCTCGATGAGGATGCGGATCGGCTGAGACAGATAGCGGAAAAAATCGGGCTTGAGAAGTCGCAGGTGGACGAACTGATTGAAGGATGGAAAACCCGCCCGAAGCTTGAGAAACGCCTGTCTATCTCCCGTCAGTCGGTGCAAAAACTACTGCCCTACATGCAGGATTGCTTTACCGATGCAAGGCGAGACAAAACCGATCCGCGAATCTCGGTCTACCGGATGGCCGATGACGGGTATGATTCGCTCCAGCACCGCTGGCTGACGCAGATCGAGGCCCGGGCGGCTTATGCTCGGGAGAAACGGGATGAGTTCGAGCAGACCGGGGATTATGCCCTCAGGCAGGAGTCCGAGCGCTACGCCTTGGGCGGGGCCCCGTTGACCAAGGCCGAGCGGCACTACATCAGAAAACACCCCCACGAGCTCATCCCCCCGCCGATGCTCAGCAACCCGGTGGTGCGCAAAGCGATCTACGAAGTCCGTCGACACATCATGGCCCACATGCAGAAACAAGGCGGCCGCAAACCGGACCAAATCGTGATCGAGTTCATGCGCGAAACCACCAAATCCGAGAAGGAGAGTGATCGAATACTGAATCTGAACCGGAAACGCAGCAAGATTCGGAAGAAGATTACGGATGAGATTGTCAAGCCGGCGTTCGGCGATCAATTTCACAAACTGAGTCACAACCAACTCAAAGAAGCCGTGGATCGGGTCGTCCTCGCCCGCCAGCAAAGAGGACATTGCCCGTACTGCCAACACCCGATTTGCGAACAGACCAACTGCACTGATTTTGTCGCCGCGAAAGGCGAGAGTTTTGAGATCGACCACATCATTCCCAAAAGCCGTTGCGGGATCAACTCATGGAACAACAAGGTGCTGGCGCACGCACGGTGCAATCAAAAGAAAAGCAAGCAAACGCCGCGCGAGTGGTGGGGAGAACAGTTCGACGAATACGCCCAGCCGATGGCATTCATGGGAAAGCACAAGCCGTCGGGCCCGAATGAGTATTTCACGAAGCGTGACTACGCCGATAAGTGGGACCTGTTTTCCCGCTGGGATGTCCCGAAACAATGGCGCGGCAGCCAGCTCACCGATACCGCCTACGCGGCGCGTCAAGTCCAGGAGTACCTGCACAAGGCCCTCTGGCCGAACGAACCGACCCACCTCCAGGGCGGGAAGCGGCGCATCTTCGTTACCAAGGGAGCATACACCGCCCGGCTCCGAAAGGAGTGGCAGCTATACCAAACCAGCGTAGACCTACGCCATGATTCACGGGAAGCAGTGCAAAACGCCTCGGCCAAGAACCGGGGTGACCACCGGGAACACGCCGTGGACGCCGTGGCGATCGCGCTCACGAATTCCGATCGTATTCAGGAACTGGCTCGCGATGATGATTCAGGCCGCAGACGCCTCGACCCGCCGTGGGGCAGTGTCGAGTCTTTCCGCGAGCAGGTGATCCATCAAGTCTACGCAGCGCAGGACAGCTTGCCCATTCTCTTGGCAGATAAACCTTCTCAATCAGCGTCGTCGTTCGTAGTCAGTCACCGTTCGTCCGGTCGGAAGATCACCGGCGAACTTCACGAAGCAAGTCTGTTTAGCCCGGTTCCGGATAGCCCCAATACCTATGTGGGGCGATTGCTGGGAGGCGTTGCCAATCTTACTCCCAACCATCTGCGCCCACCCAATCCCGAAAAGCCCGAGGATTCAATCGCTCGCCTTGCTCAGGAATATCAGGATGCCGGCGTCGGGAAGAGCAAGGCCAAAAAACGTGCGAAAGCACTGGTTGAGTCTGATCGGTTCACACCCCCTATGGTTGATCCACCGCCAGGTAAAAGTGGCCTTGTCCGCGACCTCGCCTTGCGGCTGCGCATCCGGGAATGTATCGCCGGTTATGAATACGTCGAGAAGGACCGGGAAGGCAATATCCAGAAACGGTACAAGCTGGACCCGGATAGTTTCTCAAAGAAAGAAATCAAACAGGCCTATGATGAAAAAGCGATCTGCCATAAAAGCAGGGTTCCCATTAAGCGGGTCCGTTTGCTGCGCACCATGAAAGACCCGGTAGTCACGCACCGGAAGAAGTGGAACCACCAACGGCAACAATGGGAACGGGACACCGGCAAGGCATCCGACCTCGCCTTGGATGAACGCAGCAAAGCCGATCGTGCCTATGTGGGCGGCAACAACCACCACATCGAGATTCGCGCAGATGCCGATGGCGAGTGGTCTGGAACCATTGTGCCCATGTTCGACGCGGCGAAACGCACGCGGCAATCACTGGACCCCGTGGACCGGTCGGATGATCCCACCAAGGGCGGAGCGTTTATCATGTCGCTGTCCGAAGGCGAGATGGTTTATTGCCGCGAGTGGGAGCCGAAAAAGGGTAAGGTGCTGGGAAAGGCAATAGGGCCTCCAACGTATTGGGTCGTTTTCAAGCTGGACAAACCCCACACGATCCAATTCAAGCATCACTGGGACGCGCGACGAGCTAAAGGCGAAAAGGACGAGGATGGGAATCTAATCGTCGGCAGTAAGCGAGAACCGATGCCCATATCAGTTAGCGATTTTATAAAACTTGCTCCACCCGGGCTCGAAGCGCCTGTCAAGGTCAAAGTGGATGTGTTGGGACAAGCCACGGTTATAGATCGGGATTGAGTACCCTCTAAACCCATATCCTTATCCCTCCGATAGCGCCTATGTATGGGGTGCCGCCTGCCCCGCCATAGGAACCGGGGATGATCAAACGCACGGTCGAGATATCACGCCAGCCGGTGTACCTGTCCGCCAAGCTGGATCAGCTCATCATCCAGCCATTCGATGCACCCAAGGAACAAGCCTCCTCGATCCCCGCCGAGGACATCGGCGTGGTGGTCGTTGATCACCCACAGGTCACCTACTCGCACGGGGCGTTGCAGACGCTCCTGCACAAAGGAGCGTGCGTTGTCGTCTGCGGGCGTGACCACCAGCCCGCGGGGCTGCTGCTGCCGATTTCGTCACACACCCAACAGGTCGATCGGCTCCGCGAACAGATCAGCCTGTCTAAACCGCGGGCCAAACGGCTATGGCAGCAGCTTGTTGTCGGCAAGGTTCGCGCTCAGGCATCCAACCTGCCTAAGGACTCAATCGGGTGGCGGAAACTCAAGGCGTTGTTCAAGGAGGTCCGATCCGGCGACCCTACGAATGTGGAAGCACAGGCCGCAAAACAGTACTGGGCCGAGTGGCGCAGCGAGTTCAGTGCCTTCTGCCGCGACCCTGATGGGACCGACCCGCTGAACCTGCACCTGAACTATGGGTACGCCGTCTTGCGTGCGGCGGTTGCACGGGCCCTGGTCAGCGCCGGGCTGCACCCCGCGCTCGGCCTGCACCACGCCAATCGCTCCAACGCATTCTGTCTCGTCGACGACCTGATGGAGCCGCTTCGACCGCTGGTTGATCGCCATGCTCGTGGATTAATGCGCGAAGAACGAGAAGAGTTAGATCAGGCGAACAAAGCGCGGTTGCTCTCAATCCTGACCGCAGAGTGCCTGATGGACGAGCAGACCGGGCCGTTGATGGTGCAGTTGCATCGTTACACGGCTTCGTTGGTGCGCTGCTTCACTGGCGAGCAGGTAAAACTATCGATCCCGTGGCCCTTGGAATTGGACGGCTGATCGTGTATATCGATGGGTACCGATGCATGTGGGTATTGACCATGTTCGACCTGCCGACCGACACCAAAAAGGCGCGGAAGGCGTACGCGCAGTTCCGCAAGAAGCTGCTGAAGGATGGTTTCGCCCAGATGCAGTTCTCCGTGTATGTCCGCCACTGCGCCAGCCAGGAAAACGCGAACGTCCACATCAAACGGGTCGAGCAGGCGCTGCCGCCCGATGGCGAGGTCCGGATCATCACGATTACCGACAAGCAGTACGAGCGGATGCGGTGCTTTTGGGGCAAAAAACGCCGCAAACCGGAGCAGCCCCCGGCCCAACTGGAGCTTTTTTGAGTCTCCAGAAGGACCTAAGTGCTGTATCCGACCTGCCTTGGGGGAGAAAGAGTCTATCCAATCCCGCCTCGTGACCAACCCGCAACGCTGTTGCGTGCCGGGTCGGCCGAGACGACGAGTCTATCCAATCCCGCCTCGTGACCAACCCGCAACAAGTGACTGGAAGAAGTCTTCCGGGCTGTCAGTCTATCCAATCCCGCCTCGTGACCAACCCGCAACATAAGGACTAGCGTTGTATCCGGGGCGGTAGTCTATCCAATCCCGCCTCGTGACCAACCCGCAACGGGTAGCTTGTCTTGTCGGAATTCCAAAGAAGTCTATCCAATCCCGCCTCGTGACCAACCCGCAACACCTCCAGTCCTGTTCTTTGCAGTGACTAAGTCTATCCAATCCCGCCTCGTGACCAACCCGCAACTGTAGTCAATGTCGTGGGCGATGGGTCCGAGTCTATCCAATCCCGCCTCGTGACCAACCCGCAACCGCCGTGCGGGTCTAGGCATACGTTCTAGCAGTCTATCCAATCCCGCCTCGTGACCAACCCGCAACACAGACGAAGTCGTAAACAGTTGAGGCAAGTCTATCCAATCCCGCCTCGTGACCAACCCGCAACAGTACTCCGCGGAGGTCGCGTGGTCGGCGAGTCTATCCAATCCCGCCTCGTGACCAACCCGCAACATAATTCGATGCGTGGGCGAGGCGAACACCAGTCTATCCAATCCCGCCTCGTGACCAACCCGCAACAGCCAGCAGGTGCGGCAGAGCCAGCCGGTGAGTCTATCCAATCCCGCCTCGTGACCAACCCGCAACTGTGTGCACGCGCTAAACGCGATCTCCCGAGTCTATCCAATCCCGCCTCGTGACCAACCCGCAACACCCCACCTACGTCCCGGATGTGACAGTGAAGTCTATCCAATCCCGCCTCGTGACCAACCCGCAACACGTGGAGAGCGACGGCAGCCCGTTCTGGAGTCTATCCAATCCCGCCTCGTGACCAACCCGCAACCTATCACCGTCGTTGACTAAAGAGAAGAAAGTCTATCCAATCCCGCCTCGTGACCAACCCGCAACAGCAACGGGAGGGTCTGGGGGCAGAACTTAGTCTATCCAATCCCGCCTCGTGACCAACCCGCAACAGATCGCTCGCCGGCCATCATCAAGTACGCAGTCTATCCAATCCCGCCTCGTGACCAACCCGCAACGCACGCCTGTGTGTGCGCACCAGGCCCGGAGTCTATCCAATCCCGCCTCGTGACCAACCCGCAACTGTGGCTTGTGAGGAAGTGAACCGATGGGAGTCTACCCAATCCCGCTTCGTGACTAACCCGCAACGGGTAAGGCCCCAGTTATGAACAAGAGTTAAGTCTATACTAATCTCGTCTCGTGACCAGCCCGCGTACTAGATCGCATGTTCCGACTCCTTCGCGCAGTAGCAGTAAGTAGGCCGAAGGAGTATGGCTCTGTGATATGTCGAGGCGCGAGCTTAGGCTCTGCGTCCAAAGTTGCGTCTCTTTGAGTCTCCGTTTGGTCCCCAGTCAGTCCATTGCCAGTCTGCGGCCAGTCACACAAGCCCAAACACGTCAAACAATAACGTCTATTGGGCAAGTAGTTATGGAATCGCTGGAACGGATTGCAAATCCGCTAGCGTAAGCTATCGAGGGTTCGAATCCCTCCGCGGCCTTTTGTGAAGAAGATGCCCGATGGCCGGCCCCCGCGAAGGCGGGGGTTATTCATGCGCGTGGGAGGCGCGCGACGGCCCGGCGGCCCGTGCCCCGTCCAGGCCCGGCGGGTTCTGCCGCTGCTTGCGGAACGCGCTGGGCGACATGCCGACCTCCCGGCGGAATACCTCGTACAGCCGCATCGGGTCGGGGTAGCCGACCTCCTCGGCGATGTCGGCGACCAGGCGGTCGCTCTGGGCCAGCGCACGCTTGGCGCGCTCGACACGCACCCGGCGGATCTCGGTCGCGACCGGCCAGCCCAGCGCCTTGCGGAAACGGTTCTGCAGGGTCCGTGTCTGCAGGCGGACCTCTCTCGCCACATCGTCGGGGCCGATGCGGCGGTGGAAATTCTCGGCGATGTACTTGAGCGCCGCCTCGACATCGGCGTCCGCCACGACGTGGAAGTCCGTGGATTCACGCACCACCACGCCGGCCGGCGGGGTGAAGACCTTCTCGGTATGCGGGGCCCGGCCGTCCATGAGCCCGTGCAGCATCCGGGCCGCTTCGTAGCCGACCTGCTCGCTGTCGAGGTCGATGCTGGTTAGGGAGGGGCGGGGCTGCTCGACAAAGGCGGACTCGTTGCACCCGGTCATGATCGCCACGTCCTGCGGTACCGCCAGGCCGAAGCTGCGGCAGCGCTGGGCCACCAGCCGGCCGACCATCTCGTGGCCCGCGAAGATGCCGACCGGCGGCTGGAGCTGCGCGAGCGCGCGGTCCATCGCCTTCTCGATCCCGTGCCACTGCTCGATGGTGTGCGAGACATCGTTGGTGACCTCGATGTGCTCGCAGGGGTAGTTCTTCTCCGCCAGCGCGTGCCGGAAGCCCTCGACCTCCATGCGGTGGCCGACGGTGTCAGCGGTCAGAGTAATGAAGCGTGTCACACCGCGCGATATAAGGTGTTCACCCCGCAGCCGGCCGACCTCGAAAAAATCGGGGAACACGCCCGGCAGCTCGTCCGCGACCGGCGAGTTCAGCCAGGCATTGACGACCGGCAGCCCGATCGCCTTCGCGTGTTTCATGAGTGTTTCATTCGAACGCGCGATCACCCCGTCGTATGGCGGCTCCCCGCCCCGCAGTTCTGCGAGGCGGTGGTCCGCGAACTCATCGATGATGATCTCCCAGCCCGCCTGCTCCGCATAGTGGTGCGCCCCGATGTAGATATCGACGTGGCGGCTGTAGCTGCTCTCCAGCTCCATCATCATCGCGATACGTCGATGCGGGTTTGCCATACATCTAGTGTACAGCGTTCGGATGCATCAACATGTTCCGCCATGATCCACGCGGGCCAGGCTGGAGCCATCAATGGCAGGCGGGTCGAGTGGAGGCGATCCCGTCCAATCCCATATTTGCCTAATAATTGGGCACAAAAAATTTTTTTCGCGTTGTCAATAGGCGTTGACCTTTTCATCTGCCGAGATTATGATGCATTACTGGTCTGGCGGCGTCGCCAGGCCGTGACCCTTGTTCGCCGTATGCTGTTTCCCGGTCAGGTATTGCCGGCCCACGGCGGGCTGGGCCTCGAGGAACACCTTTCAGGAGTGGTCAGCGACCATGGCAAAATCGAAGCTTGAGTACATTTGGCTGGACGGCTACAAGCCCACCCAGAGTCTGCGCAGCAAGACCAAGATCGTCAGTGACTTCAGCGGCAAGCTGGAGGACTGCCCGGTGTGGTCCTTTGACGGCTCATCCACCGAGCAGGCCGAGGGCGGCAGCTCCGACTGCCTGCTCAAGCCGGTGTTCTGCTGCCCCGACCCGGGCCGCAAGGACGGGTACCTGGTGATGACCGAGGTGCTCAACGCGGACGGCACGCCGCACGAGTCCAACGGCCGGGCGCTGATCGACGACGATGACAACGACTTCTGGTTCGGCTTCGAGCAGGAGTACACGATCATGGACCCGGCGACGCAGCTGCCCATCGGCTTCCCGCAGGGCGGGTTCCCCGCGCCGCAGGGGCCGTACTACTGCTCGGTCGGCGCGAGCAACGCGATCGGCCGGGAGATGGTCGAGGAGCACCTGGACCTGTGCCTCGAAGCGGGCCTGAACGTCGAGGGCATCAACGCGGAAGTGATGTGCGGCCAGTGGGAGTTCCAGGGCTTTGCCAAGGGCGCTGCCCAGGCCGGCGACGAGATGTGGATCGGGCGCTACCTGCTCGAGCGCGTCGGCGAGAAGTACGGCCTGTCGATTAGCTGGCACTGCAAGCCGGTCAAGGGCGACTGGAACGGCTCGGGCATGCACGCGAACTTCTCCAACGATGTCCTGCGCACCTGCGGCAGCAAGGAGATCTACGGCAAGATCTGCGAGGCCTTCGGCACGCCGGACCGCATCAAGGCGCACATCGACGTCTACGGCGCCGAGAACGACCAGCGGCTGACCGGCCTGCACGAGACGCAGTCGATCGACAAGTTCTCGTACGGCGTGTCGGACCGCGGGGCGTCGATCCGCATCCCGATCGCGACGGTCGAGAACGGCTACAAGGGCTGGCTCGAAGACCGCCGGCCCAACTCGGCGGCCGACCCGTACAAGGTCGCGGCGACGATCATCAAGACCGTCAAGACGGCGTGCAAGGCCCTGGACCTGCAGCCGGCCTGATCCAGGCACAACCGATTGATTCCTCCTGTCCCGGGCGGGCCATCCGTGGCCCGTTCGGGATTTTTTTCTGCCTTGGCGATTTAACAGGGGACGGCCCCCTTTACACAGGGGGGCCGTCCCCTTTTTAAGCGCCAGGACGCTTGGTCCCTGCCCCGCTTGCGGATAGCATGGACGCCTCGATTTGTCGCGTAATCCATGAAAGGTCCCGTGATGAAGTGTGTGCGTACCTGGGTCGTGCTGGTGGGGATGTTGTTGGCGATGGCCGTGTCAGCGCCCGCGCTGGCGGACGACAAGCCGGTCGCGATGAGCGAGGTCGGCCGGCTGATCGATCAGGACCAGACGCCCCAGGAGGTCCTGGCCGTGATGGCCGAACGCGGGGTGAGCTTCCGGGTCAGCAAGACCGCGGTCAAGCGGCTGGAGAAGTGGGGCTTTACCGAGGCGCAGATCGAGCTGGTCCGCAAGATCGCCGCGGGCGAGAAGATCGATCTCGACAGCGAGCCCGGTCATACCGGAGAAGAAGGCGCTGGCGAGGGCGAAGCCGACGGGGCCGGCGAAGCGAAAGACGCGTTCGGCGTCGGCTACCCGAACCCGGATGACTTCCACGCCGCCGAGCAAAAGCGCATCGAGCGCGCGGTCAAGAACGCCGGGATCGGCTACAAGCGGATCGAGCTGACGCGCTGCACGATCTACTGCTCGGAGCGGCGCGTCCGCGCGCTGGTGCCGATGCTCAAGAAGCTCGAGGCGGACCTGATCGCCAAGTTCCCCGACTCGGTCACCAACGCCTGCTCGCCCAAGTCCGCGCACATCGTGGTGATCGACGGCGTGTCGGAGTGGCGCAACTGGGTGCAGTCGTGCTTCGATTCGTACGAGAAGGACGGGATCCGCTACAGCTTCGGGCCCGAGGCGGACCCGCGGCCCCAGCTGGTCGCGGGCGGGGGCTACATGCTGCCCTACGCCACCGCGACCCACGCCGACAAGCTGGGAAACAACGAGGCGGTCGCGCGCAACGTGGCCTACTCGCTCGGCCACCTGATGATGGGCCAGGCCGGCGGCGAGGGCCAGCCCGACGGGCTGCAGACCGGCTTCGGCGACCTGGCCGAGGCGATGGCGCATGGCACGCCGTCGGTCATGGTCTACTCCTACGAGAAGCGCGAACTGGAAGGCGAAGACGCCTGGAAACGCACGGTCGCCCAGCTCTTTAAGGACAAAAAGATCAAGGGCCCGGCGGCGCCCTGGACCTACGAAACCAGCACGATGAAACCTGAGCACTACGCCGAGGTGTGGTCGCTGGTCTCGACCCTGGCCGAGGCGCCCGAGAAGTTCGCCGAAGCGGTCGGCATGGTGCGCAACAAGGAAGCGCCGATGGCCGACGCGGTCCGCAAGTCCTACGGGATGGACGACCGCAAGCTGATGGGGATCTGGCACAAGTGGGTGAACCGCTGAGCCTGCACACCAGCGCACCTTGAAAGACAACCCATGAACCGATCCGCCCTGGGCCTGCTGCTTTGCTTCCTGGGGCTGCTGTGTGCCTGCCAGGCCGTGCCCGCCGGCGAGCGTGATCGGCCGAACGTCGTCATCATCCTCGCCGACGACCTGGGATATGGGGATGTGCGATGCAACAACCCCGCGAGCCCGATCCCCACGCCGAACATGGATGCGCTGGCTAGGCAGGGTATGCGGTTCACCGATGCGCACACGCCCAGCGCCGTCTGCACGCCGACGCGCTACGGCCTGCTGACCGGGCGGTACTGCTGGCGGACGCGGCTCAAGAGCGGCGTGCTCAACGGCTACTCGCCGCACCTGATCGACCCGGACCGCGTGACGGTCGCCGACCTGATGCAGGCCGCCGGCTACCACACCGCGTGCGTCGGCAAGTGGCACCTGGGCATGGACCTGCCCAAGCAACCCGACGGCAAAGGCTGGGACTGGGAAGGCCGGGTCGCCAACAGCCCGAACGTCAACGGCTTCGATTTTTTCTACGGCATCACCGCGTCGCTGGACTTCCCGCCTTACGTGTACATCGAGGACGACCGCTTCGCGACGCCGGTGACCGGGCGGATCGAGCGGCGGGGCTTCCCGGCGTACCTGCGTGCCGGCGAGCTGGGCGAGGGCTTCGACCACCGCGCATCGCTGGACCACCTGACAGACAAGGCGGTCGGTTATATCCGCGAACGCGCCGAAACCGATCAACCTTTTTTCCTCTACGTCCCGCTGACCAGCCCGCACAAGCCGGTGCTCCCCGCCGAGCGCTATGTCGGCCGGTCCGGCATCGGGCCCTACGGCGACTTCATCATCCAGACCGACGAGGTGCTCGGGCGGATCGACCGCGCGCTCAAGGACGCGGGTGTTTTCGACGAGACACTGGTGATCATGACCAGCGACAACGGCTCGTTCATGTACCGCTACGAGCCGGGGCGCGAGGACCACACGGACGACGCAGGCATCCAGGCCTACCGCGAGACGACGCACACGGCCAACCACATCTGGCGCGGGACCAAGGCGGACATCCACGAGGCGGGCCACCGCGTGTACTTTGCGGTGCGCTGGCCGGGCGTGGTCGAACCCGAGTCGGTGTGCGCGGAGACGGTCAGCCTGGTCGATGTCTTCGCGACGCTGGCGGAGATGACCGGCCGGCCGGTTGCCGATGACGCGGGGGAGGACAGCTTCAGCCTGCTGCCGGTCCTGCACGGCGAGACGGAACGCTTCGAACGCGCACCGGTGATCATGCACTCGATCAACGGGACGTTCGCGATCCGCGAAGGGCGGTGGAAGCTGATCGCCGGCAGCGGCTCGGGCGGGCGCGGCCAGCCGAAGAGCAGACCGTTCGACCGCCCGTACCAGCTCTACGACCTCGCCGACGACCCGTCGGAGACGACGAACCTGATCGAAGCAGAGCCGGACACCGCGGCGTGGCTGGAGGCGAAGCTGACGGCGATGCGCGAGGCGGGGCGGAGCCGGTAGGGCGAGATCGTCGCCGCCGAATCACTCTTGCTCACCGTCCTCCGGCGTTTCGATTTTGCTCTCTTCAACCACCCGCTGCATATCCACGAAGTGCACGGTGTAGCTCAGCGTATTCGGCATCCGGCGGGACGCGGGGATCAGGCCGTCGATGTGGACCTCGAACCGCTGGTTGTGCTCGGAAGCATCGATCACCGGCTCGAACAGGACCGCGGGCACCGGGATGCCCATGTCCGCGGTCAGGTGTGTGCGTTGCAACTCGACCGCTTCACGCCTGCCGTCGGGCGAGAGCGCGAACACGCTGACCTCAACGTCCTCAACACGCTCGGGCAGCTTGTACTGCGACGGGCTGGGGTGGGCGCTCCAGATGCAGTTGCCCGGGACCATGTCGTTGGGCACGTAGCCCTGGCCGGGGTAGGAGATCAGGCTGTAGCGCGCCCCGCGTTTGAAGTTGGGGATGACGACCATCGTGTAGTAGTTCTCGAACGAGCCGTAGCCGATCTCGTACAGGCCCGGCTCGAAGATCCATCGGCGGTGGCCGACCTCGTCGCGGTTGTTGTCGCCGCGGTCGATGACCCACTGATCGACCGCCTCGGCCGGGGTCATCGGGCGGGAGTTGTAGGCGATGTTGCCGTTGCTGGTCGCGAAGTAGCCGCGTTTGAACTTCGCCTCGTCCATGCCGGGGTTGTCGGGGTGGTGGGTCAGGTCGCCGATCAGGCTCAGGACCTCGCTGCCGATGACCGCAGCCTCGCCGTCCTTCGGGTCGTGGCCGAGCGTGTACTTCGGCACGCCGCTGACCAGCCGGTGCAGCATGGTCCGCCGGACCGCCTGGGCTTGCTCGTCGGTGTTTACGCCTTTGATCTCCATCTCGGCGATCTTGTCCACGCCCTGCTTGAGCTCGCTCAGCGACCTGGGGTACCCACGCGGCCTAGTATCGGACAGTGATGGTGCCACGGGCACCGACTCGGTCGGGCCGAAGCGCGCCGCGAGCAGCGCCGCCGGGTCGTTCTCCAGGAGGAACACGACCGTCTCGAAGCCAACGGGCGCTTGACCCTCCGAATCGACGAGCTCGCCTTCTTTGTACTTCTCTTTGAGCACGGGCCGCCGGCCATCAAATACCGTGCGTTCGCCGTGCAGCACGCCCTCGCGGTAGCTCGCGATCTCCAGGCGCTGGCCGTCTGGCGTCCACCGCTGGAGCCGGGCGCTCAGCACGCCGCGCTTGAACTGGGCCTGCACGACGAGCTGGCCGTTCTCGGCGTGGGCGCGGTACACGCCGTTGAGCAGCCCGTCGCGGTACGTCGCGGTGGCCCGCGTGCTGCCGTCGGCGTGCTTGAGCGTGACCACACCGTTCGGCGGCCCGGCCGGCTCGGCGTCGGCTTCCTGCGCACGCGTTGACACCGCGGGCAGCAGCAGGCAAGCCAGTAGGGCCAGCACAAGACCAAGCCGGTTGGCGCGGTCAGCAAGTGGTTTGAAGTCTGGTTTCATCGGCGGGCCCCGAAAGTGAACAACGGGTGATGCGGTGTTACCAGCGAGTATAAAAAAACCCCGCTCGCGACCAAGCGGGGTTTGTGGGTTCTCCAGGCGTTAAGGGCCCGACTGAACTCAGCCCTGCAGGTCCGCGAACATCGGCGTGGACAGGTAGCGCTCGCCGAACGAGCAGCCGATGGTCACGATGGTCTTGCCGGGGTTCGCCTCGGCGACGCGGCTGGCGGCCAGCACGTTGGCCCCGGTCGAGATCCCGCCGAAGATGCCCTCGGACGCCGCGAGCTTGCGCGCGGTCTCGAACGCTTCTTCGGAAGTGATCCGCTGGACGTCATCGACGATGTCGAGGTTGCAGTTCTTGGGCACGAAGCCGGCGCCGACGCCCTGGATCTTGTGCGGGCCCGGCTGCACCGGCTCGCCGTTGCGCGTCTGAGTGATGACCGGCGACTCGACGGGCTCGACGGCGATGGCCTGGACCGACGCCTTCTGCTCCTTGAGGTACTTGCCCGCGCCGCTGATCGTCCCGCCGGTGCCGACGCCCGAGACGAGGATGTCGACCTCGCCGTTCGTGTCATTCCAGATCTCCGGGCCCGTGGTCTTGTAGTGGACCTCCGGGTTTGCGGGGTTCTCGAACTGCTGGGGCATCCAGGTGTTGCTCTCGGCGGCGACGAGCTCGGCGGCCTTGCCGATCGCGCCCTTCATGCCCTCCGCAGCCGGCGTCAGCACGAGGTTCGCGCCCAGCGCCCGCAAGAGCGCCCGCCGTTCGAGCGACATCGACTCGGGCATGGTCAGCGTCAGCTTGTAGCCGCGCGAGGCGCAGATGAACGCCAGCGCGATGCCCGTGTTGCCCGAGGTCGGCTCGATGATGTGCGTGTCGGGGTTGACGCTGCCGTCCGCCTCCGCGGCCTCGATCATCGCCCGGCCGATGCGGTCCTTCACGCTCGCCATCGGGTTGAAGAACTCGCACTTGACGTATACCTTCGACCCGTTGTCCGGCACCAGGTTGTTCACGCGGATCAGCGGGGTGTTGAAGACCGTCTCGATGACGTTCTCGTAGGCCTTGTTGTGCAAGAGGGCGGTGGCGGTGGGCATGGCGAGGCTCCTGGATCGGATGGGTCGGGTTGAGGGTCGTGTTTCGCGTCCCGGATGGTAAAGCCTGCGGCGGGCCGTGCCAAGCCCGGCGTGTTTCCAGGGGCGTTCCGGCGTGGTTCCCGCGCGGTTGTGGGCCGCCACAACGGGCCTACAATGCCCGGCTGAACCGGATTATTCCAACCCAACAACAACTACCCCCTGAAAGGACCGAACATGGCCCGTACCGTGACACTCAAGGGCGACACCACCATCAACCTCGCCGGCACCGCCGTCGGCGTCGGGGATACCGCCCCGGACTTCGCCGGCACCGGCCTGGATCTTGGCGAGGTCAAGCTCTCGGACTACGCGGGCAAGGTCGTCATCGTCTCGACCGTCCCGTCGCTGGATACCGGCATCTGCGACCTGCAGACCCAGCGCTTTAATCAGGAGGCCGCGGCCAACGATTTTGTCGTGCTCACGGTTTCCTGCGACCTGCCGTTCGCGATGAAGCGCTGGTGCGGCGCGACCGATTCGGAAGCGGTCGTCTGCGTCTCGGACTTCAAGTCGCGCACGTTCGGCCAGGCGTACGGCCTGGAGATGGCCGACGGCCCGCTGCAGTCACTGATCGCGCGCAGCGTGATCGTCGTCGGCAAGGACGGCAAGATCGTCTACCAGGAGCTGGTCCCCGAGATCGCGCAGGAGCCGGACTACGACGCCGCGATCGCCGCGGCCAGGTCGGCGGGGTGAGCGTGGCTGTCGATTATGCACCCGGCAGGTTGTCAAGATCGGCGAGGTCCTGCGGCCGGCCCGATGCCGCCTTGTTGCTCCGCAGGTCGGTGATGCCGATAAACGGGACCGACAAGCCGTCCAGTTCGATGGTTTCCCGGCGGTCGTAGCACGTGTCAAACGCGACACCGTCGATCTTTGTCATCAGTTCGATCTGGTTGGGGACCGCCCCGATCCGGAGCAGCAGCCTCGGGCTGGTCAGCGTATCGATATCGGGTGAAGAGCCGAAGTAGTTGCTCAGGCAATCGTGTACCTGTTTGGCGTTCTCCGGGCCGGCGTCGATCCACAGGTCGATGTCTTTGGTGTACCTCACATGCCCGTGAAAACCCACCGCGAACCCGCCGACGACCAGGTATCTAACGCGGTACGCGTTCAGTAAGCTCAAAAACTCTCGGAACTCGGGCGTTAGGATCGGCTTGGCCATGCCACATCATCCTGAGGTGCTCGACCAGCGCGATACGCTCGGCCCTGGACAGGTCTTGTGTCTGTTGCCAGCCTTTCTCCTGCCGTGCCGAAGCGTGGTCCAGGACAACGATCGGCCAGTCTTTGAGGGAGTTTCTTGGCTTGGGCATGATTTCATCTTACCAATAATCGCAGCCAACTTGGCAGGCTGAAAGATCAGTCCAGCGGCATCCCCGCGACGACCTTCGCCGCCGCGTCGTGATACACATCCTGGAGCACCGACGCCGGCAGCGCTGCGCCCCGCAGCACTGCTGTTGCTTTGGGATCGACCGACGGATCAACCTTATGCAGGTCCGGGTCCACGATCGGGCTTTGCCCGTCGTAGCCGGTCTCGAGCAGCGTGCGCAGCGCCCAGAAACGCGAGGCGTAGAGATCGAAGCCGTGGCCCGCGTCGGGGTTCTCCGGGTCGGGGTCGGTGTTGGTGGGCCAGGCGACGATGTCCGTGCCGAACAGCACA
Source organism: Phycisphaeraceae bacterium (assembly GCA_028280965.1). Classification (GTDB taxonomy): domain Bacteria; phylum Planctomycetota; class Phycisphaerae; order Phycisphaerales; family Phycisphaeraceae; genus JAHQVV01. Next base: position 9,673 of record JANQKT010000209.1, on the reverse strand, counting down.
CGCCCGGGGTTTGCTTCGACGAACTGCCGGAAACGCTCGGGCTGTTGACCGAGCTCGCGGACCTGCCACTTCGTCGCCGAGCAGTCCACAACATAGTTCGGGTGGCGCTCGAGGAAGTCGTGCAGCCAGTCCAAATCCTCCGGCCAGCCGCCCATGTGCGCGCCGATCCACGTCACGTCGTGGTACTGATCCAGCAGGCGCTCGAGCGGCACGAACTGGCCCACCTTCGTGCCGTATTTCGAGCTGTCCGCGTAGGCGGTCTTGAACCAGGTGTCCGGGTCGGCCACGTGCGTCATGAACACCCGGTAGCCCGTCTCGTATGCGAGCTTCATGCCTTCCAGGCGGATCGGCGAGTCCAGCCGCAGCGGGCTCTCGGGGCTGTCATCGAAATCCAGCCCGCGCGGGCCACACCAATACTTGATGATCCGCGAGCCGGCGGCGTAAAAATCCTCGATGTCTCTCAGCCAGCGCGTCGTGAACGTGCCCTCTTCCTCCCGCCGGGTGAAGTTGGGTACGCAGATGAACTGGATGCGCCCCTTGCGTTCTGCAGGCAGCGAGGCGCGGATCGGCCCGACGTTCTCCAGCCCGGTCATCGTCCAGCAGCGATCGACGCCGTACGCGTCCGCCGCGTCGAGGAACAGCTCCGCGGCACGCGGCGAACTGATGTGCGTGTGGATGTCGATGATCGGCCCGTTGTACGCAAAGCACCCGGCCTCGGCGGCGTAGTCCAGGCCCAGCCGGTTCGCATCATTGATCGGTTTCGTACCCACGGTCGAGCCGTGGCACGCGGGGGTGGTCGTGGTCATCGGGGCTGCTCCTTTACAAAGCCCATTATCATAGGCAGCCCCACCCGCCGGGCAGGAGCCGACCCGATTCCGAATTCAGTTGACACCGAACCCGATCCCGCAGGGGCCAACCACGACAAGCCCCGGCCGCGCTACGACTTGCTGGCGATCGACCTGGACGGCACGCTGCTGCGCAGCGACAAGCAGGTCGCGAAGTACGACGCGGTCGCGATCAGGGAGGCGGTCCGCCGGGGCGTGAAGGTCGTGATCGCGACGGCGCGCCCGCCGAGGTCCTCGCGCGCGGTCCATGCCCGGCTGGGGCTGGACACGCTCTTGATCAACTACAACGGCGCGCTGATCCACCACGTCGAGCAGGCGCGCCATGTGTTTCATGAGCCGCTGCCCGCCGACACCGCCCGGGCGATCATCGACGCCGCGCGTTCGCTCGAGCCCAAGGTCGTGGTGAGCATCGAGACGCTGGACAAGTGGTACACCGACCACGACGACCCCAAGCGGCAGACCGAGACGGCCAAGAAGTTCAAGCCCGACTTCATCGGCCCGCTGGACGTCCCGCTGCGCGACGCGGTGACGAAGCTGATGCTGCTGGCCAGCAAGAAGCGCATCAAGCGCATCATCGAGGAGGTGATGCCTGAGTTTCAGGATGAAGACCCCTTCCGGGGGGCCGCGTTTATCCAGAGCGACGAGTCGATCCTGCAGATCGTGCACCCCGAGGTGGACAAGGGCCGGGCGCTGGAGTGGGTCGCGCGCAGCCACAAGATCCCCGCCGACCGTGTCTGCGCGATCGGCGACGCGCCCAACGACACGGGCATGATCAGGTTCGCCGGCCTGGGCTGCGCCGTCGCGAACAGCTTCGGCAGCGCCCGCGACGAGGCGAACGTCTTATTGGATCACACCAACGACGACTGGGCCGTCGGCCGGGCGATCGAGCGGTACGTCCTGCGCGACGACTGCGTGGCGCGCGCGGTCGAGAAGTTCGAGGCGGGTGGCGGCGTCGAGTAGTAAAAGAGCACCCCAAGCCCGCGGCATCGATGCGCGTAAAGCGAGCAGCAACGCCGTGGGGTCGGGTATTAGAAAACCGGGCGCCAGGCGCTTCGCTGCCGCTCTCTTCGAGCCCGAGCCTGAGAGCCGAAGGCGGCGTCGGTGTGGGTCGCTTCTTCGCGTTGCTTCGCGTTGGATGTCACGCTCGCTACTCCTGCCCGTCTTGCGACGCCTCGTAGCGTTCTTCCTGCAAGAGAGCAACTTGCTCACGGATCGCTGCCCATGTCTGCTCGTCGGTGGACAGCGTCAGCGTGTGTGTTGTTTCGTTGTATGTGAGGTTGAACGGGACATCATCCAATCGACCCGGCCAGGCGAACAGGTCTTTCCCGAGGCGCCACAAGCAAACCCCGGTGCCAGCAAGTTCGTGTGTGCTTGCGATCGTGGTGGGCCAGGCATCGGCGTAAGTGTGCTTTTCGGTTGGCCGAGTTGTTGTTATTACTTCGCCCGACGGGTGAATCGATGTGAGCAGCATTTTTCCACGCGCATCGGTATCTGTCAGCAGCCGCGTGGGCTGGCCGGGTTGGCAGACGACACGCAAACCATCCGTTGTCCAGTGATCTTGGCCGGTCTTAGTCTTCGCCTGGGGGTCGATGTAAAACATCAGCGCCAGTTTGGTTTGAGTTAGATCCTCGGGCCAGTCCACCTGAACCGTCGGCGCGGGCCGCAGCGTTTGTGGCGTCGGGCAATGGACCTGGATGTGTTGGTCTTTGCCCGGCCAAAGGGTGACCAGCCTTCTGGTCCAGCTCCCGCTGCCGGGTGTGGAGACATATACCTCGTGCTGCCCGATCCGGACCGGCCCGAAGGTGTGGTGGTTGCCCTCTTGCAGGGTGTGGTCGGAAGACGCTTCTTTGCCCGGATTGATGATGTCGCCAAGGATGGACAGGCGATACCCCTCGGCGTCGAAGGGCTGGCCGGCTTCGTCAACCAACTCAATGGTGACGTTGGCCCATTCCATGTCCCGTGCGGTACTAATAGGTTCGTTGCTCTCTTGCCTTCCCATCGCCGCCAACGCATCGAGCATCGCCTGGTTGTTCACCGCCATCGCGTTGATCATCCCGTCCTGCCCGGTGCGGAGGGCCGACCAGCTCATCACGCCGAGCACGATGACGGACACGGCCATGATCACGAGCGCTGCGGTCTGGATGTTCTGTCGCATGAGTCTTCCCTTCATCGCGGCGAGGTAGAGCTGTTGGGCGATCTTCTTAGGGTTGCCGAAGGCGTCGAGGGCCTCTTGTTGGGCGTCGGCCTCGTCGAGCCCGCCGAACTGCTTGGCGCGGGTGCTGAGTTCGAGGTGGTCGGCCAGCTCGTCGGCGATGTCTTGGCGCAGGCCGGCGTCGTCGTTGTCACCACCGTTGCCCATTCCGGGGCCACTTCCGGGGGCGGGGTCGAGGGCATTATCCGTGGACAAGCCGCACCCCCTTTGCTTTCAACTCGTGCAGTGTCCGGTCGATCGCGCGGCTAAAGAGCTTCCACTGCTCGCGCTTCTCGTCCAGCGCCCTGCGGCCCGCGGGCGTGAGCTGGTAGTACTTCCGCCTTCTTCCCTCGGCGGTGGTTTCCCACCTGGCCTTTAAGAGCTTCTGCCGCTCGAGCTTGTGCAGGGCGGGGTACAGGCTGCCCTCGCGCAGCTCGATCGCCTCCGCAGAGCGCGACAACACATCCCGGCAGATGCGGTAGCCGTAGCTGGGGGCCTCGGCGACGGCGTCGAGGATGAGCAGGTCGAGCGTGCCTTTAACGAGCTGGTCCATGGTGTTGCCTAGATAAACTGGGTATTAAACCTAGGATACCAAGGTATAGTGCGCCGTCAAGAGTTACTACAAAAAATGAAGCGCCGCGGCTCACTGCGTTCAGGGTATGTGCGGGGTCTTCGTGAACCCGTTTTCGGGTGCCGCGCCTTCCCGGCAGGCCGCTCTTGCACGCTCTGATCGCGCACAAAAAACCGCCGTCAGCGCAACACTGCGCGGACGGCGGCGGAGGAGAAAATCAAATCAATCAGCAAGCCCGGTCGCTGCCCGCTTATATGACGCATGCCCGGGCTGCTGCGTTCACAAAAAACCGCCCTGGAGAGCAATTTATTTCACCACGATCTTCCGCGGCTTAACTTCCTCTTTCTTCGCCAGCCGCAGCGTCAGCACGCCGTCCGCCAGTGTCGCGTCGACGTTGGCCGAATCGACGGTCGTCGGCAGGGTGAACTGCCGCCGCACGCGGGTGAACCGCCTTTCGTGCAGGTGCGTTGTGCCCTCGGGCTTCTCGGCCTGCTCCCGCTGGGCGGCGATCGTCAGCACGCCCTGGTCGATGCTGATCTCGACCTGGTCTTTGGCAAAGCCCGGCAGCTCGGCGGACACGGTCAATCCATCCGCGTCCTCGTGGATATCCACGGGGTACTTCGCGGTCAGGTCGTCGTTGTCGAGATTGAACCGCCCGCCGAGGGCGCGGTCCACATCGCGCAAGAGATCAAACGGCGTGTCCCAGACCTTATTGAGGTTCGACATCATGGTGAGCTCCTTTCGTACAGGTTTTGGCGGGTCGTCGGGCCCGCGATCAAAGCGGCAGGCCGGCCCCGGTGGCCGGCGTGCGTGGATCAAGATGCAACGGCGGTGCCACGGGCGGTGCCTCGATAAGCCTTGTTTTGAAGCCGCTGCGCGGGTTGGATCGGCGGTGTGGGTGCCGGTTTGGCAGCGGTTAACCGAGCAAACGCCACGCCCGCAGCCTTGCCGACGCATGTCGCCGGGCACGCTCACTCGCACGGACGCGAGGTGCCCCGCTACACTTCCCGGCTATGACAACGGCAAGCGACAACGTCAAGACCCGCGCTGCGATCATCGGCTGCACCGGCTACACCGGCTACCACCTGGTCGACCTGCTGCTGCGCCACCCCGGCGCCGAGCTGACCTACCTAGCCAGCCACCGCGCCGTGCTGCCGGACCTGCGCGACGAATTCCCGCAGCTGTCCGGCCGTTTGGATGATGAAGTCGCGCAGACGCGCCCGATCGATTTCGAGGCGATCGCGGAGTCGGCGGATGTCGCGTTTCTGGGTTTGCCGCACAAGGCCGCGATGGCGTATGCGCCGAAGCTGCTCGACGCCGGGCTGCGCGTGATCGACCTGAGCGCCGACTACCGCTTGTCGGACCAGGCGCTCTACGAAGAGGTCTACGATGTCAAGCACGACGACCCCCGGAATCTGGCCGAGGCGGTGTACGGGATCCCCGAGCTCTTCCGCAAGGACCTGCCGGGGGCGACGCTGGTCGCCAACCCCGGCTGCTACCCGACCGCGGCGGCGCTGGCGGTTGCGCCGCTCTTGTCGCATTCGCTGGTCAAGACCGAACGCATCGTGATCAACGCGGCGTCCGGCGTGACCGGCGCGGGCAAGAGCCCCAAGCCCAGCCTCCACTTCCCCGAGGCGAACCAGGCCTTCGGCGCCTACGGCGTCATCGGCGGCCACCGCCACCAGCCCGAGATCGCCCAGACGCTGTCGCGCATCGCCGGGCATGAAGTGAGCCCGCTGTTCGTGCCACACCTCTTGCCGGTGGACCGTGGGATCCTGGAGACGATCTACCTCGAGCCGCACGACCCGGACGTGACCGAGGAGGAACTGATCGACGCGTTTGTTGATGCGTACGCCGGCGAGCCGTTTGTGCGGCTGCGCGAGAGCCCACCGAACATCAAGCACGTGGTCGGCACGAACTTCTGCGACCTGAGTGTCCGGCTGACGACGCAGGGGGACGTGAAGACGGTGGTCGTGTTCGCCGCCGAGGACAACATGATCAAGGGCGCCTCCGGCCAGGCGGTCCAGAACATGAACGCGGTGTTCGAGCTGGACGAGACGGCGGGGCTTCTCTAGCTACGCGCCGGTTGGGCTATCCTGATGCAGAGGCCATAAACGCCAAGAGGTATATCATGCTCATCCGAATCCTTACACCGGCGATGCTTGCCTGTCTGCTTTCCTGCGTGGTTGCTTGTGCCGCGGTAGCAGGTGAAGAGGGCGGCGCGATCGTCGAGAATATTCCCGGCACGACCCGCGGTGTTATCAAAGACATCGACAAGCTCAACCGCCCCGATGGCGCGAAGCAGTTGGTTGGCGAGAAGGGGCACACCCTGGTGCCCGAGAAAGGCGACAAGACAAACTGGGTTTTCAATGAAGGCGTGCTGACCGCGTCGAAGGGCTGGGACAGCCTGGTGACGCCGGACAGCTACAGGGACTTTGTGCTGCACGTCGAGTTCAACGTCAACAGCAAGGGCGGCAGCAACCCCGAAGCGGACGGCAACTCGGGCGTCTATATCCAGCAACGCTATGAGATCCAGATCCAGAACGCCCACGGTATCGCGGAAGAGGCGTTCAAGAACTCGTACTGCGGCAGCCTTTACAAGTTGAAGAAGCCGGACAAGCTGGTCAGCAAGCCCGCGGGCCAGTGGCAGACCTATGACATCGTCTTCCGTGCCGCGCGGTTCGAAGGCGACGAGAAGACCGAGGACGCCCGCATCACCGTCTACCACAACGGCGTGCTGATCCACGACGACTTTGAGATACCACGCAAGACCGGCGCCGGGGCAGCCGAGGGCCCGGACGACCGCCCGATCAGGCTTCAGGGCCACGCCAACCCGGTGCGGTTCCGCAACGTGTGGATCAAAGAACTCCAGCTCGACTAGGCGGCCATCACGTCCGCGTTGCTGCAATACCGCTTGCAAAGATCATCATCAAGACACAGCGCATGCCGCGCCTTGCACACCGCTCGGCCGTGATAGATAAGCAGGTGCGACAGCATGCACCAGTTCTTGCGTGGGAACAGCGCCATCAGGTCGCGCTCGATCTTCTTGGGGTCGGTTTCTTCGGTGAAACCGAAGCGCTGCGACAGCCGGCCGACGTGGGTGTCAACAACGACGCCGTGATTGATGTTGAACGCGTTGCCTAAGACGACGTTGGCGGTCTTGCGCGCCGCACCCGGGAGCTCGGTCAGTTCTTCCATCGTCTGGGGGACAGCCCCGCCGTGCTTCTCGACGAGCAGCTCGGCCATGGCCTTAAGGTTCTTCGCTTTGTTCCGCCAGAAGTTGACGCGGTTGACCAGCGACTCGATGGTTACGAGGTCGGCCTTGGCCATCAGTTGCGGCGTCGGAAGCTTCTTGAAGATTGCGGGGGTGACCTGGTTGACCAGGACATCCGTGCACTGGGCCGAGAGGATCGTCGCGACCAGCAGCTCGAAGGGGTTGGAATGGATCAGCGCGCAGTGGGCATCGGGGTACTTCTGCTGCAGCTTCTTATAGATGCGCGCAGCGCGTCTTCGCTCGGGCTCGGGGGCCTTGATGAGCATGGGTTCAGGCTTCTTGCGGGCGGTTTTCTTCTTGGCCATGCGGGGATGATAGGCCAACAGCCGCGACGCTCCGCGTCGCCGGCAAAGCATGGCACACTGATCAAGGCTCGCCGGCGACGCGTAGCGTCGCGGCTATGATTACTGGGTTTATTCGGCTTCGGCGCTGGTCGTGTCGGCAAGCCGTCGGCACCAGGGCGTGACGACCAACGCGAGCGCGCCGGCGAACCAAGCCGTGCCGACCATGCGTTCAGAGGTCTTGTGGTCGGCATCAAATTTGGCACGCCGCTGATCGAGCGTGGCTTGGGGTGCGTCGGTTTCGTAGAGCAGTGGCCATTCCGCGTTCATACGATTCATGTGGATTGCACCAAAGATCATGAGGTTGGCACAGAGGATCATCGCAATCGCGCGGACCGCGCCGATCTTCCGGCTCCCGGTTTTTTTTGCTTGGCAGTAGCCCGGGAGCAACGGGTAGGCGACCCTTGCGAGTACCGCAACACCTAGCAAGACCAGCGCGACGGCACCAGCGTTCTTGAACATGTTCTGTGCCATGAACCCCGCGACAACCTCGTTCGCGGTCTCGGCAAAACGCGGGTCGTTGTAAGGCGCCAGCCCCGGCGACGCGTCCACCTTGCGTGAACTATCAAACGCCTCGACGACACCCAGGATCGTCCCCGCGTTCAGCCCGAGGAACAGCCCCATCGAGGCGTACCAGAGCATCTCAAGCAGCCTGGCGAGGTGGCGGGTCATCGCGTGTCATCCTTGTCAGGGCCGTTCAATTCGTCCTGCCACTGCCGGATCAGATCGAAGGCCTGCATGGGTGACAGCGCATTGAGGTCGGTGTCGCGCAGCTTCTCTACGACTGGGTGGGGCATGTACTCGGTAAAGAGCGACATTTGTGGTTGTGGCGCCGCCGCTTGCGGCTTAGCCCCCGCGTGGCTGACCGCCAGCTCCGCGAGCAACTGGTTCGCGCGCTGCACGACCGCGTCGGGCAGCCCGGCGATCTTCGCGACGTGGATGCCATACGACCGGTCGGCGCTGCCGGGCGCGATGCGGTGCAGGAAGACGATCTCGTCCTGCCACTCGCGCACCGTCACGCTGAGGTTGGTGACCTGCTCGTACCGCTCGGCGAGGCTCGTGATCTCGTGGTAGTGCGTGGCGAACAGCGTGCGCGGGCCCGCCTGTTTCTCGTTGCCCGCCAGGTGTTCCGCGATCGCCCAGGCAAGGCTGAGGCCGTCGAGCGTGCTCGTCCCACGCCCGATCTCATCAAGGATCACAAGGCTTGCGGGGGTCGCGTGGTGGCAGATGTTCGCCGTCTCGGTCATCTCGACCATGAAGGTCGATTGGCCGGCGTGCAGCTCGTCGTTCGCGCCGACACGCGTGAAGATCCGATCGGTCAGCCCGATGGTCGCGCTGTCGGCGGGGACGAAGCAGCCGGTGTGAGCGAGCAGGGCGATCAGCGCCGCCTGCCGGATGTAGGTGGACTTGCCCGCCATGTTCGGGCCGGTGATGAGCGCGAGGGTGTGCGCCACGTCGTCGCTGCCGAGTGTGAGGTCGTTGGGCACGAACCGGTCGCCCAGCAGTTCATCGAGTACGGGGTGCCGGCCGGCCTCGATCTGCAGCACCGGCTCGTCCACGATCATCGGCCGAGCGTACCGCGCCCGCACCGAGCGCTCGGCGAAGGCGCCCAAGACATCCAGCTCCGAAACCAGCTCCGCGAAGCCGTGCAGCGACGCGATCTCGTCGGCGGCCTGCTGGCACAGCGTATTAAACAATGCCTGTTCACGCGCAACAGCGCGCGACTCGGCGCTCAGCACCTTGCCCTCGAACTCCTTCAGTTCCTGCGTGATGAACCGCTCGGCGTTCTTCAGCGTCTGCTTGCGCGACCAGCTATCAGGCGCTTTGTCCTTGTTCGCGGCGCTGAGCTCGATGTAGTAGCCGAACACCTTGTTGTAGCCGACCTTCAGGTGCGGGATCTGGTGGGCGTCAAGCAGGCGCGCCTGGTACCGCGCCAGCCAGGCGTGGCTGTCGCGCTGCAGGCCGCGTGCCTCATCGAGATCGGCGTCGTGCCCGTCGCGGATCAGCCCGCCCTCGCGCAGGTGGGCCGGCGGGTCGTCGATGCAGGCCTCTGCGATGGTCTGGCCCAGCGGCTTGAGCACGCTGAGCAGGGCGGTCAGCCGGTCGAGGTAGGCCTGTTCGCCGGGACGCTGGTCGAGCACCGCGGCGAGCTGCTGGCTCTGCGCGACACTTTTGCCGAGCGCGACCAGGTCCCTCGGCGTCGCGCGCCCGACAGCCAGGCGCGCGGTGATCCGCTCGATGTCCTGCACCGGGTCGAGCGCGTCGCGCAGCTCACGCCTGAACCGGCTGTCGTCGACCAGGGCCTGCACGACGCGCTGGCGCGATTCGATCGCGCCGCGGTCGCGCAGCGGGTAGCACAGCCACTGGCGGAGCCGGCGCTTGCCCATCGCGGTGGTCGGTGCGCTGGGGCCGCGGAAGACGCCGATGAGCGCGCCGTCGGTCTGGCCGGTG
>JANQKT010000147.1 GCA_028280965.1 Phycisphaeraceae bacterium | reverse complement strand
GACCGCGGGGAAGGCCCAGTGGGTCAGGTCGCTTGCATCATCGGTCAGGTGCCAACCGTTCAGGTCCAGCGCGGTGTCGCCGGCGTTGTACAGCTCGATGCAGTCGGGGCTGTCGCCGTCTTCATCCAGCAGCACCGCGTCGTTGGACGCCAGGAACTCGGCGATGATCGGGACCGCGGAGAACAGCAGCCGCGGCTCGAGCGGCTCGAGGCCGGCGGGCGCGGATACCGCCGGCCGGCTGCTGGAACCCGGACGGCACGAGGAGAACAACGACAAAAACTCCATCACTTCGTTCCTGAATGAGGCTGTGCCAGACGCGCGAGGGCGGGGCCTCAAACCCCGAGACCCGCGGGCCCGATCACGCTGCCGGCACGATTTCGCTGTAAAAGAGCGGCCCGATCACCATGTTGATTTTTTAGTGTACGCCGGTCGGGGCACCGCGCCCAAGCAGAATCACGATTATTTCTTTTACAGATGCGACAACGCGTGCGGCGCACCACATAACGCGCCGACGGCAACCGACAACGACGACGCGCAGATCATCTATCCGCTTTGCCTCACGCCGATTCGACCAGACGCTTGAGGTTGGCCAGCTCCTCGCGCGCCGCGTCGCAGCCCGACTTGGCCATCAGCCAACCGAACAACAAGAACACCACCTTCACCAGCCCCTTGCCCTCCACCACGGTGTCCTGGGTCACGCGAGTCGAGCCGCCCAACGATTCGAACCGGTACGCCACCTCAAGGTCGAACTGCTTGCCGATCATCGACACCGCGTGCAGGCTCGGCGGGTCGTGCTGCGTGACCCGGCCCTCGAACGTCATCCGCCGGCCCCGTTCTTCGGTCACCGTGCGGAACGTGGTCCCGACCATCCCGGGCGCTTCCTCGAGCACAGTGTCCTCAACAACAATCGTGCTCCACTCGACCACGCGCGTGGTGGTGAATGCAAAAACCTCCTCGATCGGCCGATCGATCTCGATGCTCATGCGTGATTTCATGTCGTCTCCCGAGTGGGAAAGAGGATAGATCGGTTCAGGATAAAGAATAAGCCCCCGCGTGAACAGCGCGGCGCGCCGGCATGCGGGGGTTGTGTGTTGGAGAGGCAGCAAAAAGCCGCCGAATGGCCCCGGAGGGACTCGAACCCTCACTCCGGTGAAGGAAGTGGATTTTGAATCCACCGCGTCTGCCAATTCCGCCACAGGGCCGGGGGGAACGCGATAGGGTAACGCGGCCGGGCCGACGGGTCGAGTTGGCCGGCAGGTGGGTGCGGGCTCAACGCTTCCAGAGGTTGTACTTCAAGACGCACCAGATCGCCCGCACGCCGTCGCGCCAGCCGATCTTCTTGCCCTCGGCGTAGGTCCGGCCGTCGTAGCTGATGCCGACCTCGTAGATCTTCACATCTTTCATCCGCGCGATCTTCGCGGTGATCTCCGGCTCAAAACCAAAGCGGTTCTCTTCGACATTGATCTGCTTGATCACGTCCTTCTTGAAGACCTTGTAGCAGGTCTCCATGTCGGTGAGGTTCAGGTCCGTCATCATGTTGGAGAACAGGGTGAGGAACTTGTTGCCCATCGTGTGCCAGAAGTAGAGCACGCGGTTGGTCTCCCCGCCGGCGAAGCGCGAGCCGTAGACGACGTCCGCCCGGCCGTCGAGGATCGGCTTGAGCAGCTTGGGGTACTCGCCCGGGTCGTACTCCATGTCCGCGTCCTGGATGATGACGACGTCGCCCTCGGCCTTGGCGAAGCCGGTCCGCAGCGCTGCGCCCTTGCCCTGGTTCACCTCGTGGTACAGCACGGTGCAGTCGTCCTGGTCCTCGTAGGTCTTCAAGAGGTCGCGCGTGCCGTCGGTCGAGCAGTCATCGACAAGCACGAGGTGCTTATCGACCCCGACCGCGCGGACGCGCTCGATCAGCTGGGCGAGGGTGGCGTGTTCGTTGTAGATCGGGATAACCACGGAAAGCTTCATAGGCCGACAGTTTAAGGCCATGCGCAAACACGCGTCACACTCCTGTATGATTCTTAACACATGCCTTTGCCATCCCCCCCAGATACGCCAGCCTCCGCGATCCCCGCGGAACTGGATCACGCCCACGTCTGGCACCCGTTCACGCCGATGCGGCAGTGGCGTGAGCAGCCGCCGATCGTGATCGACCGCGCGGAGGGTTTTCACCTGATCGACGAGGCGGGCAACCGCTACCTCGACGGCGTGTCCTCGCTGTGGTGCAACGTGCACGGCCACCGGGTCCCGGCGATCGACGAGGCGATCCGCAAACAGCTCGACAGGGTCGCACACTCGACGATGCTGGGGTTGACGCACGAGCCGGCGGCGCAGTTCGCTCATCAGCTCGTTGAGCGGATCAACCGGCATGTGCCCGATCCGGTGGCAGACGACGCGCGGCTCAACAAAGTCTTCTACTCCGACGCCGGCGCGACCGCCGTCGAGGTCGCGTTCAAGATGGCGGTCGGGTACTGGCACCACACCGGCCGGCCGGAGAAGCACAGATTCATCGGCCTCGCGGGCGCGTACCACGGCGACACGACCGGCTCGATGTCCGTCGGCTTCAGCGACCTGTTCCACAAGCCGTTTATCTCGATGGTGTTTGATGTGACGAGTTTCCCGGCGGTGGATGCGGTACGACAAACCACAGCGCGAAGCCCACGTTCAATGAACGCGGGCGTCTGGCCCAGTGAAGAAACCGAAGCGCAAGCATCATTGATGCAGCAGTCACTGGACACCCTGCGAAACATCCTCGAAAAACAAGCCCACGAAACCGCCGCGATCTGTATCGAGCCGGTCATGCAGGGCGCCGCCGGGATGGTCTGCCAACCACCGGGCTTTGTCGCCACGGTCGCCAAACTCGCACGCGAGCATGACGTGCTGTTGATCCTCGACGAGGTCGCAACCGGCTTTGGGCGGACCGACGCGATGTTCGCCTTCGAGCACGACCTCGGCGTTGACGGCTTCACCGGCCCCGACATCCTCTGCCTGGCCAAGGGCATCACCGGCGGGACCCTGCCGCTGGCCGCGACGGTCACGACCGACCGCATCGAGCAGGCGTTCACCGGCGAGCTACACGAACGCAAGACGCTCTACCACGGCCACACCTACACCGGCAACCCGCTGGCCTGCGCCGCGGCGCTTGCCTCGCTTGAGTTGTTTGACCAGCCTCACGACGACTCGCCCGATCTGATCGCGCACGCCCGGCGCGCCGCCGAGCTGATCACGGACAGGCTGGGCGCGCTGCGCGGCTCGCCGAACGTGCTGGACATCCGCCAGCGTGGGCTGATGGTCGGGATCGAGCTGGGTCAGCGCGACGCGGACGGGCGGGTCGAGCCGTTCGATTTCTCAAAACAAACAGGCAAGGCCGTGTGCGACGCGCTGCGCAGCGAGGGCATCCTGATCCGCCCGCTGGGCAACGTGGTCGTGCTGATGCCTCCGCCGGCGATGCCGCTGGAATTGATTGATGAGCTGACGAGCAAAACCGTCGCAGCGATTCAAGGAATAGGCCGCAGCTAACAGCTACGGGCTATGAATGCTCCTGAATCCAGCGCGTCCCCCAACGCGAACCCCTTGCCATGAAACGCGTCAAGAAGCTGACCAAACCGCTCGCCGTCGCCTGCCTGCTCGGTTTCGCCGCTGTCGCCTGGGCGTGCTCGTTCGACCCGTTCGTCATCAGCGAAGCCCCGCGTCCGGACGGCTGGCCCGAGCTGACGCCCGTCGGCGAGGTCGAGGTCAAGCAGTACCCCGCCTACCGCGCGGCCCAGGTCGTCGCGGATGACCAGACCCCGGCCAGTGACAGCGGGATGTTCCGCCCGCTGTTCAACCACATCCAGCGGGAGGACATCGCGATGACCGCACCCGTCGAGATGACTTACGAGGGCGACCGGCCCGCGTCGATGGCGTTCCTCTACCGCACCCCCGGGATGGGGGCGCTCGGCAGTGATGATGCCGATAGCCGTGTGCAGGTCAAAGACACTGCGCCGCAAACCGCGGCAAGCATCGGCGTGCGCGGCCGGTACAACGCGGGCAAATTCGCCGACGCTGTTGACGAACTCAACGCCTGGCTGGACGCGAACACGGACCACTGGCGGGCGATCGGCGAGCCGCGCTACCTCGGCTACAACAGCCCGTTCGTGCCCGGCTTCCTCCGCTACGGCGAGGTGCAGGTGCCGGTCGAAGCGGTCGAATGAATCCCGGCCGAGAACTGTTTGCCGATCCCTGTTGTACCGCTGAACAACGGACAGCTGCGGTCTGTGTTTTTTAGCAGCGCTTATAGCCGAAACCATCCGTGGCACGGATGCCATTTGTTTCTATTCCGGAATCCCCCGGATTCCCGCGCACCGAACATGGAGGTTTGGCGCATGTCTACTGCCCGTATCAATCTGTTCTGGCTGATCATCTTCACGCTGACGCTGCCGATCGCGGTGGTGTTCTCGACGCACCTGGCGCGCAAGAGTTTTGAGCGGGTGAAGATGGATGCGCAGACGGTGACCGTCAAGGGCTACGCCGAGCTGCCGATCACCTCCGACCGGGCGGAGTGGTCCACAAAGATCGTCGAGCGCAACGGCGACCTGGCCGAGGCGTACGCGGCGCTGGAGCGCGACCGGCGGGCGCTGATCCAGTACCTGGATGAGCAGGGTTTTGACAGCGACGTGGTCACGCTCGGGCCGGTCGGCATCAGCGAGCTGCGCAGGCGCGACACGAAGGGCAATTACACCAACGACATCGAGGTCTACGTCGTCAGCCAGCGGTTCACGATCGCGTCGGACGATGTGCAGCGGATCGCCCAGGCGGCGCGCGGGGCCGGTGACCTGATCCGCGGGGGCATCAACCTCGACTCGGACGCTCCCACCTACCTCTACACCAAGCTCGATGAGAAGAAGCTGGAGATGCTCCAGCAGGCGACCGACAACGCCCGCGAGCGCGCCGTCCGCCTGGTCGGCGGGGATCCGCGCCTCGGCCCGCTGCGCAGCGCCAGCCAGGGCGTCTTCCAGATCACCCCCGCGTTCTCCAACGAGGTCTCCGGCGGGGGCTACAACGACACCTCGTCACTGGACAAAGTGATCAAGGCCGTCGTCACCGTCGAGTACGCGATCAACGAGCAATAAGGACGTGTCTCATCAATCTGAGAGACGGCGCCGTGGTCAACTCAGCCCCCGCCCCCACGCGACCAATTCGTCGTGGTCCGCGTTGATCAGCGGGGCGAGCGCGGGGTCGTCCGCGAAGCCCTGCGGGACGATCTCCCACTGCGCGTGCGCTTCGATCAGGTCTTCGCCGACGGGGTTGTAGAGCATGATCGGTTCGATCAAGCCGTCGCCCCCGGAAGGATCATCTGCGGGAGCGCCGACCGGCGCATCAAGGCGCCAGGCGGACAGCGCCCAGTGACCCAGGCTGCGCTCGGCGACGGGCTCGAACACCGCGCCGGATTCACGCAGGTAGTCGGACCATGCCGCGGCCTCGTCCACCGCGTCGCGCTCATGCTCGGGCAGACCCGGCAGGCGCATCGCGCCCAGCGCGTCGCGCAGGTCGCCCCGGCTAAGCGCATCGAGCCAGGCCCCCGCGGCGTGTTTGGCGGCCTGCGCGGGCGTCCG
>JANQKT010000182.1 GCA_028280965.1 Phycisphaeraceae bacterium | reverse complement strand
CCGTCGGTGTAGCCCGACAGCCGGTACGCGCCCCGCCGATCAATCAGCGGGTGCTCGGCGACGTCCTCCTGCCAGGCGTCGCGCATCAGCCCGATGAGGTGCAGCCCGACGCCGGCGACCTCGATCCCCACCGTCTCGTCGCTCGCCAATGGACTCGGCAGCGTGGACCGATCCAGCTCAACAGTCATACGGTCCAGCGGGTATCGGCGGACGGTCGTGCGCCGCAGCTCGACCATCGTCCACGGCAACGCCGAGCGCGCCTGCTCATCGCCGCCATTGAGCGCCCGCCGGCCCTCGTCGATGAACTTCTCGATCTGCAGGCGGAGCTCGTCGCTGAGTTCAGGGATCAGGACGTGGTGCTGGGTCTCGGCCTGGATCGGCTTGGCGACGTCTTTGAGCGCGACCGGCTCGCCGCGATCCTTCGCCTCGGCCTCCTGCCAGTGCCGCCAGAGGAAGTTCTGTAATTGCTGGATCCGGGCGACGGTCTGACGCCTGCGGTCCTGGATCTCTTCGTAGTTCTCGCCGGACAGGTCCGCGAGCGTGGCGAACATCGCCCGGGTCTGCTGGTTGTATTCGCGCTGCAGCTCATCGACGCGGGCCTCGCGGGCCACTTGCCCCATCTCGCCCCAGGCCAGCTTGTCCGCTGATGCGTCGGCGACCGCCTGCTTATGCGACCACTTGCCGGTCAGGAGGTCAAAGTGGACCGCCAGTTCCCAGCCCGGCTCGTCCTCGGCCAGCACCAGCCCGTGCCGGTCCAGGATCGCCCCGCGCTTGGTCTGGATCACCTGCTGCCGGCGGAGCTTGGACTCGGCGGTCGCCCGCGCGTCTTCGTGCGACTGCCCGGTGGCGAGCATCGTCGTCGCCGTGCCCAGCACGCCGATGACCGCGACCATGACGACCGCCAGCAGTAGCAGCCGCCGGTGGAACATGCTCGGCAGGAGGTGTCGCAGCGTCGATCGCATGGGCGGCCCATCCCTAGGCGCTCGGCAGCGGGTGCGCACGTACACAACCGCCCGTTTCCCTATCGACTACATCTTAGAGCCCCGGACAAAAGGAGGACAGGCATTCCTGCCTGTCAGTTTGGCGAAGCCAAAACCAGTTCGTTATGGGCTGCGCCCAATCGACAGGCAGGAATGCCTGTCCTCCTGATCACTCGACCGCCTCCGCCTTGTCCGTCAGCACCGCCAGCGTGTTGCCCTTCATCTGGGCAAACCCGCCGGAGACCTTCATTTTGGTCTCGCCGGAGGCCTCTTTGACCGTCAGCACGCCCTCGCCGAGCTTGACCAGCAGCGGCGCCCGGTTGGCCATGAACCCCATCTGCCCGTCGTGGGCCGGCAGGTCGATGTAAGACGCCTCTTTCTCAAAGACGGCTTGCTCGGGGGTGATCAGGGTGCAGGTAATCGTGTCGGCCATGGGTTCTTCCTCATCGGGGAGGCGGCATCATAGTAAACGGGCCTTGCGCTCTCAAACTAACGCCGGCAGATGCTCCCGCAGGAACCGGCCGGTATAGCTCGCCTCGCACTCTGCAACCTCCTCCGGCGTGCCCTCGATCACGATCGTCCCGCCGCGGTCGCCGCCCTCGGGACCGAGGTCGATCAGCCAGTCGCTGTGCTTGATGACGTCCATGTTGTGCTCGATCAGCAGCACGGTATTCGCGCCGACCTCGCGGCCGGCCGAGTCATCGACTAAACGATCGAGCACCGCCAGCAGCTTTTTCACGTCCGCGAAGTGCAGGCCGGTGGTTGGTTCGTCAAGCACGTAGAGCGTCCGGCCGGTCGAGCGCTTGCCCAGTTCGGTGGCCAGCTTGACCCGCTGGGCCTCGCCCCCGGACAGAGTGGTGCTGGGCTGACCGAGCTGGACATAGCTGAGGCCGACGTCGTTGAGCGCGGTGAGTAATCGTTTCACATCCGCGAAGCTATCGAAGAATGTCAGCGCCTCCTCGACGGTCATGTCCAGCACGTCGCTGATGTTCTTGCCGCGGTAGGTGATCTCCAGCGTCTCGCGGTTGTAGCGTTTGCCTTTGCACACATCGCACTCGACAAACACATCGGGCAAAAAGTGCATCTCGATCTTCTTCGTGCCCTGGCCCTGGCAGGCCTCGCAGCGGCCGCCCTTGACGTTGAAGGAGAATCGGCCGGGCTTGTACCCGCGGATCTTGGATTCCTTCGTCTTCGTGAACAGGTCCCGGATCATGTCGAACACGCCGGTGTACGTCGCGGGGTTGGACCGCGGCGTTCGGCCGATCGGCGACTGGTCTACCTCGATGATCCGATCGATATTCGTCCAGCCGGTCAGCTTGTCGTGCGCGCCCGGCTTGATGCGGCTGCCTAGCAGCGCCTTCTTCGCGGCCTTCAGGAGCACCTGATTGACGAGCGTGGACTTGCCGCTGCCCGACACGCCGGTGACGGTGACGATCCCGCCGAGCGGGAAGGCGGCATCGACCTCCTTGAGGTTGTTATGCCGTGCGCCCTTGATCTTCAGGCAGTTTTTATGGTCCAGTTCCCGCCGCTCTTCGGGGACAACGACCATCTCGTCGCCGCGCAGGAACTTGGCGGTGAGCGAGTCGCGGTCGAGCTTGACGTCGTTGAGCGGGCCGTGCGCGACGACCTGCCCGCCGTGCTTGCCCGGGCCCGGGCCGATGTCGATAAGGTAGTCCGCGGCGTTGATCGTGTCTTCGTCGTGCTCGACGACCAGCACGGTGTTGCCGATGTCGGTGAGGTGGCGGAGGGTCTTGATCAGCCGCTCGTTGTCCCGCTGGTGCAGGCCGATGGTCGGCTCGTCTAGCACGTAGCAGCAGCCGACCAGGCCCGATCCGACCTGCGTCGCCAGCCGGATGCGCTGGGACTCGCCCCCGGAAAGGGAACCCGTATTCCGTGACAGGTTCAGATAACCAAGCCCGACGCTGAGCATGAAGCCCAGCCGGGCGCGGATCTCTTTGAGGATGGGCTCGGCGATCTGTGCGCCCTCGGTGCTGAGCCGCAAGCGGCTGAAGAAGTCGGCGGCCTCCTCGATGGTCATCGAGACGACATCGTGGATGTTCGAGCGTTTGAGGGATTTGCCTTTGCCCGATTCAAGGAACACGTTGAGCGCCGCAGGCCGCAGGCGCGCTCGGCCGCAGGTCTCGCAGCTTGATTCACTCAGATATGCCGATAGCCGGTGCTTGACGAACTCCGAGTCGGTTGTCTCGAACCGGCGTTGCAGGTTGGGGATGACGCCCTCGAACGCTGTGCCGTATTTCTTCTCATCACGCTCGCTGGTGCCGTGCATCAGCATCCGCTTGATGGGCTTACCCAGCGATTTGTACGGCGTGTCCGCGCTGACCTTGAACTCCTTGCAGAACTTCTTGATCAGCCGGTTGTAGAAGATGTTCATCCGCTTGCCGTTCTTCCGCCAGGGCTCGATGGCCCCCTCGGTCAGCGACAGCTGCGGGTCGGCAACGACCAGCTCTTCATCGAACTCGAAAACCGTGCCCAGCCCCGCGCAGGCCTCGCATGCGCCGTAGGGCGAGTTGAACGAGAACAGCCGCGGCTCCAGGTCCTCCAGCGCGTACTCCGGGTGCTCGGGGCAGGCGTACTTCTCGCTGAAGAGGGTGTCCGTATAGGGAGTAGGCAGTCGGGAGTCGGGAGCCGGTGATTGGGAAGCGATCACAACAAGGCCGTCTGCCAGTTTCAGCGACAGCTCAACCGCATCCGCGACTCTCGTACGCAGCGCATCCGGCTCGGGCTGTTCCGTCTCGGCCGATTCACTGCTGCCTACCCCCGACTCCCTGCGTACAACGATCCGGTCTACCACCGCCTCGATGGTGTGTTTCTGGTAGCGCGCCTTTTGTGTCGTGAAAGGCGTGCCGGCCTTCTTGCCCGTGATCTCGCGCAGGTCCATGACATCGCCATCGACCCGGGCGCGGACGAAGCCCTGGCGGATCATCGCCTCGAAGACCTCCTTGTGGTGGCCCTTCTTACCGCGGATGACCGGCGCGAGCACCATGAGCTTGGTGCCCTCGGGCAGGTCCATGACGTGGTCGATGATCATCGTCGCGTTTTGAGATTCGATCGGGTTGCCGCAGACCCTCTTCGTCTTCGGGTCGACGTGCCAGCAGCGCGGCTGCCCGGCGCGGGCGAAGAGCAGGCGGAGGTAGTCGTAGATCTCCGTCGTCGTCGCGACCGTCGAGCGCGGGTTGTGTGAGGCGGACCGCTGCTCGATCGCGATCGTCGGCGGCAGGCCCTCGATCGACTCGATGTCCGGCTTCTGGAGCTGGTCGAGGAACTGCCGGGCGTATGCCGAGAGCGACTCCATGTACTTGCGCTGGCCCTCGGCGTAGATCGTGTCGAACGCGAGCGTGGACTTGCCAGAGCCCGACAGGCCGGTGACCACGACGAGCTGGTCGCGGGGGATGTCGAGATCGATGCCCTTGAGGTTGTGCTCGCGGGCGCCGCGGATAGAGATCTCTGTTAAAGCCATACGCGGCGATTGTAGGCAGGTTAAGCGGATCGCGGCGGTCGAAGATTGTGGAGGTTTTTCTCGTTGGATTCCGCGCCACAGCCGATACACTGGTCAGATCGACTCGGACGCGTGTCCGGGCATCCCGCCTTCAGCACAAGGAGACGCCAATGACTGCCTACGCCCCCATTCCGTTCCTTGTCCCGGCGGGCCCCGCTGCGCGCCCCGGCTGCTAAACCGGGCTGAATAACAGCGCGATACATAGCCGCCCGCCGGGTTCAACCACCATTGAACCCCCCAAGGCGAGCTATACCCATGCGCCATGACCCCGACGCCCTCACGGGCGATGAACCCCCACACCCCACCACGTACACCGGCACCCGTAACGAACAGGCCTGGATCGAAGCGTCGCTCGGCGAATTCTTCGACGACCAACTCATCACGGACGTCCTCTACAAGGTCAAAGGCGGCAAGGAGGCCAACGTCTACTGCTGTGCCGCGAACCGCGATTCCGGCTTTGAGTTGCTGGCTGCGAAGCTGTACCGGCCGACGGCGTTCCGCGCGATGCGCAACGACCGGTTGTACCGCATCGGCCGGAGTGAAGTCGATGGCGAGGGCAAGACCATCCGCGACAGCCGGGCCCAGCGTGCGATGCACAAACGTACGAAGATGGGCCAGGCCATGCGGTCGTTCTCCTGGATCCACCACGAGTACGAGGCGCTGATCCAGCTCTACAGCGCGGGCTGCGCCGTGCCCGAGCCGGTCGCCATCAACGAGCGGGCGATCATGATGCGGTTCGTCGGCGATACGCGTCGTGCGGCATCGACGCTCCACGAGGTCCGCCTGGATGTCAGCGAGGCGGTTCGGCTCTACAAGCAAGTCGAGCAGAACCTCGAAGCCATGCTCACCTGCGGCCGGATCCACGGCGACCTGTCGGCCTACAACATCCTCTACGACGAGGGCGAGGCGGTCATCATCGACCTGCCTCAGACGGTTGACCCGCTGAAGCACCCCGACGCGTTCGCGCTCCTGCAGCGGGACGCCGATCGCGTCTGCTCCTACTTCCGCAAGCAGGGGGTGGACTGCGACGCGGCCGACCTTACGGCCAGGCTGTGGCGGTACGCGGCGCCGGGCTGAGGCGTGACAAGCCCGGCGGGCGCGTTTATCCTCGCGGCGACACCACGGAGCCGATCGTATGGCAGAACTCTTCACCGCCGACCTGATGATCGCCTTCCTCACGCTCGCGGCGCTCGAGATCGTGCTGGGCGTGGACAACCTCGTGTTCATCGCCATCCTCGCGGGCAAGCTGCCGGAAGAGCGGCAGGCCATCGCGCGTCGGCTGGGGCTGCTGCTCGCGGCGGCCGGGCGGATCATCCTGCTGTTCGCGATCGCCTGGGTGGTGTCGCTCGATAAGAGCGTGCTGTTCTCGGTGGGCGGCAAGGACATCTCGATCAAGGACCTGATCCTCGTCGCCGGCGGGGTCTTCCTGATCGGCAAGGCGACCTGGGAGATCCACCACAAGATCGAGGCCGCCCTTGCCGCGGGGACCGAGCAGGCCGAGCAGAAGAACGCCGCGGTGTCTTTCGGGACGGTCATCGCCCAGATCGTGATGCTCGATCTGGTCTTCTCGATCGACTCGGTGCTCACCGCCGTGGGCATGGTCGATGTGGACCCGGCGAACTACACCAGCGGCGCGGTCCCGCTGACGGGCGTGCCCTGGCCGCCGATGGTCGTGATGTGCAGCGCGGTGGTCCTGGCGATCGCGGTGATGCTCGGCTTCGCGGGCGTGCTGTCGCGCTTCATCGAGAAGCACCCGACGTTCAAGATGCTGGCGTTGTCGTTCCTGCTCTTGATCGGCGTCGTGCTTGTCGCCGAGGGCCTGCACTTCCACATCCCGCGCGGCTACATCTACTTCGCGATGGGCTTCTCGCTGATGGTGCAGGTGCTGAACATGAAGCTGATCGCGAACAAGCTGGCGAGAGCCGCGGCGAGGGCGCGTCTGTAAACGGCCGGCGGAGGAACGCTACGGCTGGGGCTGATACCCGTTGAGTTCCGCCTGCTGCTCCAGGGCGTTCAGGAAGACCTTGCCCTCGTTCAGCGGGGCGATCTCGATCACCATGAACTGGCCGTTGCTGTCCGAGACCTGGATCACGTCGCCGATGAACGATTCCTCATGGTGCTGGATGTTCGTGACCTCACCGAGCTTGATCACGGTGTCGCCGGCGGGCGCGTGGTAGATCAGCCGCTTGTCGGTCAGGATCGCCGCTTCTTCACTGCTGAAGGTGAGAGTCACGTCGTAGTAGGCGACGAGGTTCTCGCCGGGTTCGAGCAGGCCCTTGTCGTTGATGTAGTCGGTCGCGTACTGGTCCATGTTGTTGGCCGTACGTACGCCGCCTTCCGGTCCCGTCGCGAAGTAGATAAAGACCCCGCCACAGCAGCAGATGGTCAGGCCGAACAGGCAGCCAAGGATGATCAGGACGATCTTGAGTGCGCTGGACTTCTTCTGCGTCGGCAGCGCGGGCGGGTAGTGTGAAGGGTGCTGGGTCACGGCCTGGCTCCGGAGGCGCCAACGAGCGAGTCCTACAGCGTCGCCGACGTGTACGGCAGCAGGCCGAGGTAGCGGGCGCGCTTGATGGCCTGGGCGACCATCCGCTGCTCGCGGGCGTTGAGGCCGGTCTTCTTGCGGCCCTGGATCTTGCCGTTGGGCGTGAGGAATCGGCGGAGGTCTTCGCTCTGCTTGTAGTCGCAGTACGACGTGCCGTTGGAGGACGTCACGATGACCTTCTTCGGCGGGGTCGAGCTGAACGAGGCGGCAAACTGGCTCATGGTCGTTTCTTTCCGGGCTTTCCGTCGTGGGTTGCAGCCCCCCTGCTTGCCCGGCCAACGCGGCCGGCCCGAGGCGGGCGACGGGTATCGAGCCGGGTAGTGTAGCGGAAGGGGGAGAGTTGTGACAAACAAGGTACACCACATGCCAGGGGGACAGGCATTCCTGCCTGTCTATAGGCCGGAGGCCTAATCTCAGCCACATTTCGGCTATGCCGAACGACAGGCAGGAATGCCTGTCCCCCTCATCTTGCTTGTTCTCACATAATCGCCATCGGCGCCCGGTCCGCGGCGCTGATGAGCCACTCGATCTTGTCCCCGCCCTCCTCGATCAGCCGGTCACGGTACCGCCCGAGGAACGGCCGTTCGGTGTTCGTGTGCCCGGCGAGGATGACGACCTTGCCTTTCTGGTAGAGGTCCAGGACCTGGTGGTGCTGCATCTCGCCGGTGATGTAGGCGTCGGCGTAAGGCAGATTTTCGAGCAGCGAGCCGCCCGCGCCGACGCAGACGGCGATACGTCCCAGCTTTCCGGGGGTGAAGCTGTCATTCTTCTCTTGCACGACACGATGGCTGTTCCACATTTCTTTGCCACCTGCCCCGTAATCGGGCGGGATCGATGCCTTGATCTTCTTTACATTCAGGCATCGCTTAACGCGGTTGATCAGAGTTTGAGCAGACACAGGCGTGGACAAATCAACGAGTCGGCCAGCGGCTTGCTCATCGATCTCACGCGGTATTTCCTTTGCCAACTCTAGTATGTCTATCGCAGGTTCTTCATAAGGGTGGGCCTCACGTACCGCTTTTAGTATGTCCCCCATGGCTTCATAGCGGCATATCATCTCGACCCTGGTTTCTTCGACGCGTTCAAGCCGACCTGGGATACCGATCGCTGGATTTGATTGGTCGTTTCCCCGGAATGTACCTACACCATCAATGTTAAAAGAACAGTTGTCGTATCCGCCAATCCAGCCTGCCCCTTCTCTTGCCATGACCGATCGAATGCGATCTGCATCTTTTCTAGGCGTATAAACAACAATCTTGTATCGGTAAGTATGACCGGGCTTGGTGTACGGGCCGATTGCATAACGGTAGTCGTGCTTGCCCAGCCCCTCACACAGCCAGTCATTCATCCCCTCGCGCACCGCGTCCAGCGCGGTGTGCGGCGAGTAGACCGCGAGGCCTTTGCGGACCGCCTCGGCGAGCATCTTTTCTTTCCAATCCCGGTCGGCCAGCCGTTTGAGCGGGTGGAAGATCGGCGGGTGGTAGGCGACGATCAGCTGGCACTTGTTCGCGATCGCTTCATCAAGTACCGCGGGCGTCAGGTCGATGCACAGCAGCGCCTTCTTGATCGGCCTGCCGTTGCCCGCGAGGTGCACGCCGACCTGATCCCAGTCCTCGGCCAGGTGCTCTGGGGCGACCTTCCTGAACGCCGTTAACAACGCGTCGAGTTTCATGGGTACAGCGTATCGGCAAAGCCGGAGGATTGTGCAGGCTCGGCGTGTCCACGGTCGATATCGTTTGTGTCTCAGTGCGCCTGACAGGAACCGCTGTATGAACCCGCGTATCAAGCCGAATCAGCCCCAAGACCCAAGCCCCAGATCGTCTGCCGGGGTCTCTCCCGCCGAGTTGCTCGCGAAGGTGCCGCGTCGGCCGATGTCCGCTGAGCAGCAGGCCGCGGCGCTGCAGAAGGTCCAAAGGATCCAGCAGCAGGCGACCGAGCGGGTCAAGCTCGGCCAGCAGCTCTTCGATGCCGCCGAGTCGCGGCTCAAGCAGCACCAGGGCGTGCTCAAAGAGATCCAAGACCAGCAGCAGAGGCTCCGTGAGCAGGTGCAGGAGGACGTCGCCAAGTCGTTGCAGAGCTACGACCAGTGGATGGGCCGGATCGATGAGAGCTTCACCAACGCGATCAAGGAACTCAACCAGCGGATCGATTTGCTCGAAACACGCATCGACTGCTCGCACGGCGACATGGAGCGGATGATTGGCAAAGCAGGTGCCTTGCTCGAACAGACCCAGGGCCTGCTCGCCGAGGCGTTTGGCGAGGAGGCGGTTGACCCGGAGCTGCTGCGAGCCGTGATGGGCGGCGGCGCATCGACGGGTGAAACGATGGGTCCGGAGCCGGTTTATCATACCGCCGAGCCGAGTACTTCTCAGCCCGCGTCGGCTGATGATTTCCTCGCGGAGCAGGATGAGGCTGAGGATGTGTTTGGTGAGGTGCTGCGAAGGTTGCGATCGCAAAACGATGCGGGCGGCCACGCCGCGGCGTAACCATGAGAAAACGGGTGACCGACTCATCGGCCACCCGTTTCAGTTGTGCCAATTGACTGCACCGGTGCCGTGTTCACGGCGGCGGGTTTAGGCACGCCGCCTGCGGGCGAGGGTCAGCCCCCCGGCCAGGCCCAGCAGCGCGAGGCTCGCCGGCTCGGGCACGCTGGCCGCGCCGCCGGGGCCGGTGAACGCGGCGAAGGCCAGGCCGAAGTCGGCGTCATCCGTGTCGGTGTCGCCGTCGAGGTCGGCGGCGGGGTTGCCGGTGGGTACGCCGGGGCCGGAGAACGCGGCGAAGAACAGCGCGAAGTCCGCGCCATCGACGTCGCCGTCCAGGTCCAGGTCCGCGGGGGCGTTGCCGCCGAGGAAGGTCAGGGTGCCATGGCCCTCTGCCCGGTCAGCGAAGGATTGTGCCGAGTGCCAATCCCAGATCGGGAGGAAGTTGTTGGCGTCTTGGGTAATCAACCCGATGTTGAAGAACCACTGATCGCCGGACGAGGGGGCTTCTGTGACGAACATGCCTTCGAGGTCGTCCTGCATGTCGGCGTCGAACGCGACCCAGGGGATCACCACTTCCGCCAGTGCACCGCTGTTGTTGTTGGTCTGCCCGACGACGATGGGGCCCAGCGCGGGCCCCTCCACTGCATTCCCGCCATCATTCCAGTTGCCCTGATCGCCGAACGGCGTGTTGAGGTGGGCTTCGGTAAAGAAGCCGACGCCCTGGCGGTCCACATCGGTTGAGATCGTCGTTCCCTGGTACTGGTTGAATGCGAGCTGGTACCCATCGGGCGAGGCGTTGAGGTTCGGTTCGTCATCAAGGTTTGGGTCGAAGTAGAAGTTGATGTTCTCTTCGCTGAAGCTGATGTTGGGATTGCCAGCAAGCGGCGACAGGAAGCCGAGGTCGTAGTCCGATTGGAAGAGGATGTAGAGGTTGGTGTTGTCCCACATCATCTGGAAGCGGTTGTTGTCGGTGTCGGCGACGCTGTCCGCTTCTCGAAGCACGCCGAAGTTGCCCGAGACGGCACCCGCGCCGTCCCATTCGCCGGCGCTGATCACGCCATCGGCGGTCACGTTTGCAGCGCCGTTGAACGGTACGTCGTAGTTACGGATCTGCCCGAGACTCGGCAGGCCGACACCGGCCGCGAGAGCCGCGATGAGTATGGACTTCGAGCGGGCTGCACATGGATTCGTCATGTTTTCCTCCAAGTTGAGTGAGTGGGAGATGTCCGGCAATTGAAACAGAATGTCCAGGCACGCGCCCAGATACGATTTATGCTGAGTTACAAAGAGTGTGCCGCGAGCTTGGGAAAAGTGATTCAATCGGCACCTATTTTACCGTGGCAATACGTCGAGGGCAAGGTCGTTGGTTAGAAACTTGTCCACCGTTTTGTACTGCTACGCTTACAAAAGCGGCTTTGACGCAAACCTTACGGGGTGGACCGAATACGGGACAAGGTGATCAACCCACCGCCGTCGCGGGCAGGTGCAGGGCCTTGCCGAGCTGACGCAGGGCTTGGCGGATGCGCTGCTCGTTCTCGACCAGCGCCATGCGGACATAGCCCTCGCCGCGTGGGCCAAAGGCGGCGCCGGGCGTGAGCGCGACGTCGGCCTGCTCGACCATCGCCAGGCAGAAATCGTTGACGCTGCCGTTGTAGGGCTCGAGGTGCTTGGGCGCGACCCTGGCCCAGACGAACATCGAGGCACGCGGGCTTTCGACCTCCCAGCCGAGCTTGCGTAGCCCGGCGACAAGGACGTCCCGCCGAGCAGCGTACTTGACCGCCTGTTTCTCGATGTGCGCATCGCCCTCGCGCATCGCGATGATCGCGGCGATCTGCACGGCCTGGAAGATGCCGTAGTCGTAGTACCCCTTGACCGTCGCCAGCGCCTTGATCATCTCCGCGTTGCCGCAGCAGAAGCCGATGCGCCAGCCGGCCATGTTGTAGGGCTTGCTGAGCGTCGTAAATTCAACGCCGAACTCTTTGCTTCCGGGGGCGGCGAGGTAGCTGGGCGCCTTGTACCCGTCGAAGCAGGTCTCGCCGTAGGCGAAGTCGTGCATGACCATGACCTGGTGCTTGCAGGCGATCTCGACGACGCGGTTAAAGAACGCCGGCTCGACCGTGATCGCGGTCGGGTTGTGCGGGTAGCAGAGGATGATGCACTTGGGCTGGGGCGTCAGCGTGTCCAGCACGTGGTCGATGCGGTCCAAGAACGCGTCGTCGTTGCCCAGCGGGACGGACACGGTCGAGGCACCGGCGAGGATCACCGCGTAGGTGTGGATCTGGAACGCGGGGTCGGCAACGACGGCGGTGTCGCCCGGGCCCAGCAGCGCCAGGCACATGTGGCTGAAGCCTTCCTTGGACCCGATCGTCGCGATCACTTCGGTGGCCGGGTCGAGCTCGACGCCGAACTTCCGCTCGTACTTCAGCGCCATGTCCCGGCGGAGGTTGTAGACGCCCGCACTGACCGAGTACCGGCTGTTGCGCGGGTCGAGCACCGCCTCGCGGATCTTGTCCACGACCGGGTCCGGCGGGGCGTCGGTCGGGTTGCCCATGTTCATGTCGATCACGTCCGCGCCGGCCTTGCGGCGGTCGTAGATCATCTGCTTGAGCCGGCCGAGCACGTACGGCGGCAGGCGCTCGATCCGGGATGCGACTTTGATGTCCATGGGGGTTTGTCTCGGTCAATGCACCACGCATAGTTTAACGGAGTTGGTACAGCCGCGAGGCTTCGCCTCGCAGGCCCGGCAACACGTAACGTCGCGCCTATTCATGAGAAGATGTCGGGCTCGCTCACGGATCCACGATCGCTTCGCGTTGGCTTTGCCAGGACTGGTCGAGCGCCGGGTCGAGCACGACGACGTTGGCCTGATCGATCAGCACGCGGGCGAGCTGCTGCATGCGGACGCGCTCAAGTTCGAGCCGCACGACACGGGCCAGTTCGTCACGCACGGCGTCTATCGGCGGGGCTTCCCGATCGATCACTTCCTCCAGCCAGAGCAGCGCAAAGCCCTCGGGCAGCGCGATCACCGGGCTGAGCCGCGAGGCCCGGTCGTCCAGCGACAGCTTCGGCAACGCGTCGCGGATCGCCTTGGGGTAGGCCGCGTCGGCGGGGCTGAGGGGCGAGAGCAGGCCGCCCTGGCTCACGCTCGCATCGGTCGAGACCGCGATGGCGAGGTCGGTGTAAGACTCGCCGGCGAGCACCCGCCGACGGGTGCTTGTCAGCGTGTCGATCGTGTCGGCGGTGATCAGGCGGACGCGGTAGCGCCTGCCGTAGCGCACCGCGTAGGCCTGGCGGATCGAGGCATCGCTGACGATGACGCCGTCTTTCACCAGGAGGCGCAGGCCCGCGTTGCGGCGCAGGAGCATGGCGAAACGCTGGTCGCCAAGCCCGCGTTGGCCGCGCATCATGTTAAGCAAGCGTGTGGCCTGGTCGGCGTCGTCGGACACTTCGGCCAGCAGCTGGTCTCGTTCGTCAGCAAGGTCCTGATCGGTGAGCACCACGCCCTGCTCGCTCAGCCGCAGGGTGATCGCGCGGTCCAGCAGCACCTCCGAGAGCACCTGCCCGCCCTGCGCTTCGACCAGCAGGCGGTGCAGCTCGCTCCGGGTCACCGCGACGCCATTGATATATGCCGCGGGCCGGGCGTCTGTCGGCGTATCGCGTTGGGTGCCGCCGGGTGGCATGGCGTTCGGCCCGGCCGCGGGGTCGGACTGGCAGCCGGGCGTGATCGATGCGACAATCAATAGACTTGTCATCAGGCAGTGACGCATCAGCGCACGCTAGGCGGTGGGCCCGGCGGTGTCAAAGCCAATCAGGAGCCGGCATGGCTGACGATCAAGAACAGACCGAACAACTGATCCTCTGCCCCTACTGTGGGCACGCGCAGTTCGGTGGCGACCGGTGCGGAGCCTGCGGGGGGCTGTTCGAGCCCCTGAGCCGCAAGGCCACCCAGCTCGCGATGGGGCCCTGGCAGGTCCGCGACAAGCACAACCCCTTCAAGCCCGGCTGCTGCTACGACATCGTCAAGAAGATGGCCGCGGCGGGGAAGATCAAATCCACGACCGTTATGCGCGGGCCGACGACCCGGCAGTTCTGGTCGATCGCGCGCAACGTGCCCGGCGTCGCTCACCTCATCGGCTACTGTCACGGCTGCGGGGCGCATGTCAGCCCGAGCGATGCGAAGTGTGGGCAGTGCGGCGCGGCGTTTACCGAACCGACCGAGCGGAACGAGTTGGGGCTGGCGTACCGCAATGACGCGGAGGTGAACAAGGCCCAGGCCGCGCTGGACGCGGAGCTGCGCGGCGAAGCGCCCCCGCCGCGTGAAACCCCGGGCCCGACCAAGAAGGCCGCGCCGCGTGCCGCCAAGCCCGGCGACCTGCTCGCCGAGGTGCTCGACCTGTCCGGCGACGCGCGGCCGCAGGTCATGACACCCGCGGTCGGAGCTACCCGCCCCGCGGCCAAGCCGATCGAGTTCGCCGCGCCGCCTACGCAAGCCGGCCCGCCACCCGCCACGCCGGCCAGCGCGTTTGATGTCGAGCCGACCGGCCCGCTGCCCGAAGGCGGGGGCATCAGCCCGATGGTGCTTTTGCTGGTAGCGCTCAACGTCATCGCACTGGGCGCGATTGTCGTCTTCGTCTTACTCAGCAAGTGATCGACCGTCTGCAGACCATGATCAGCGACTGCCCGACGGGTGGGCCGGTCAGCTTGTCTAGGAAGCGCAGCCAAGGCATGACCCGCCGAATCTTGTCTAGTTGCTTCGGCGTGAACGTGCGCGAGAAGTTGGTCTGTTTCTTGAGCACCCGGCTCTTGAGGAGGTACGGCCCGACGCCGGCGAGGTTCATGTAACGCAGGCGCACGACCTCAAGCCCGGCGCGTTCTGCGATCCGTCTCAGCATCGGCCGGTTGTATCGGCGGTAGTGGTCCGACGCGACGTCGATGCTGCCGAACAGCCACGGGCACGCCGGCACCTTGATCAGGACGTGCCCGCCGGGCTCGACGACCTGGCCGAGCCGTCTCAGCAGCGCTGCGTCACCTTCGATGTGCTCGAGCACATCCAGGCAGACGACCGTGTCGAACCGCTCGGCCCGCAGCGCGCCGGCCTGCTCGTCTAAATCGGCCTGTAGGAATCTGATATTGCCGTGGTCGGCGAAGCGTTGGCGAGCATCGGCGATATTGACGGGGCTCAGGTCGATGCCGACGCCCAGCTCGACACGGTCGGCGATAGCGCTGAAGAAGTTGCCCACGCCGCAGCCCGCGTCGAGCACACGACCGCCGAGTGCCGGCCCGAACACGTCCGCCACCCAGCGGTAGTACGGCAGCATCGCGTTCATCCGCTGCAGCGCTTCGAAGTGCTCGCGCTCGTGCGGCAGCTTCTCGCGGACCAGATCGTCGGTTGGCAGGGGCTGCTGGATCGCGCTCATGGCCGGGCCTCCGCGTGGTTGGCGCTGCTGCGCGGGATCGCGAAGACCACGCGGCGCAGGAAGAGGAACTTGCACACCGCAGAAGCGGCGAGGATCGCCGCGCACGCGGGCAGGTAGTCCACGATGAACACGCCATGCAGAAGGACAAAACCAACGTACTCGGCGGCACGGAAGCCGGCGATCGAGGCGACGAAGCCGGTGAACTGCTTGACGATCCCGCCGGCGGCGTCGGTGAATACGACGTGCCGGATCGTGAAGAAGTTGAACAGCGTCATCGTGATCAAAGCGATCGGCACCGCGAGGTAGGCGCTCAGGCCGACGATCTCGTGCAGCAGCACGGTCAGGCCGAGGTTGCCGGCGAAGCTGATCCCGCTGAGCAGCGCGTAGCGCGTCGCCTGGCTGCGCAGCGTTCGCTTGCCTGCAGTCGGCGGTGTGCTCGTATTGGAGATAGAGACACTGGCTTGGGTCACGGCGTGTCCCCCCCGGTCATTGCATCGCGGTTGACGACTTCGGTCAGCACCCAGTCGCCTGCGCGGCCGCTCATCTTCAAGAGCTGCCGGTCCGGCCAGGCCTCGGCGGCCATCTGCTCCCAGCCCTCCACCGCGGAGACATAGATCACATCGCTGTCTTCAAACGGGGTCTGCATCGCCCACATCCCCGCGATACCGCGTTTGTAGTTCGGCTCGCCGGTGGCCGGGTCCAGCCCGCTGACGGGCAGCGCGATGACGGCGTTGGTCAGGCCGGTTTGTCGCTGGATGTCAACGACCGTGCCGTCGATTCCGTGTGGTGGGCGCTGAATCAACTCAACGATGCGCGCCGGCACGGCGATGAAAAACGTCACGGCGCAGGCGACCAGCGCGGCACGCAGGTGCCCCGCCGCAAGCACCCCGCCGGGCGTGCGCATGCGTGCGGTGCGCGAAGCGGCGTCGAAGCCGGCGGCGATGACCAGCGCGGCGGCGGGGATCAGCGGGACGTACCACCGTGGCCCGACCCAGGCCCGCCCGCCGAAGACAAAGATGGCGTAGCACAGCAGCAGGCTCGCGGCGCACGCGAGGATGAGCCATTGCTTGCGCAGGCTGCCGCGGCCGAAGATCAGCCCGCAGAGGATCAGCAGCGCGACCGGCACGGTGCCCGCGAACCAGGCGGAGCTGAACCCGACCCAGCCCTGGTGCAGCCAGACAAACGCGTGCGCGATGGAGTCGGGTGTCTGGCTGAACAGCACGAACTGTTCGCTGCTGCCGTACCCTGCGCTCGAGCCGGCGAGCTTGTTGTTGATCCACAGGTAGGCCGCGGCACCGGGCAGCGCACCTAATGCAATCATCGGCAGGCGAATCAGCCAGACGCCGGGCATGCGGCTCATCCAGCAGATTGAGGCGATGATGCAAGGCAGCGCGAAAAACGCCGCGTCGGCCGGCCTGGTCAGTACCGCTGCGCCAAGTGAAAGGCCCGATAGCAGCAGCAACGCGCGCGAGCGGGTGCGCATCCCGCGGATCATCAGCCAGAGGAACAGCCACAGCCAGACCGCCGAGGCGAGGTGCGACATCATGGTGCCGGCATTGAACCACAGCCACGGGCAAAGCGCGACCAGTGCGGCGCTGAGCCCCGCCAAACGTTTGTCGCCGCGCTCGCCGACCAGCAGGTAGGTCAGGACGACCAGCACGCCTGCAAGCACAGCGTTGGCCAGCCAAGGCGCGTTGATGCTGTCAAACAGCGCCAGCACCGCGGGCCAGCCCGGCGGGTACTTGCTGAAGTAGCCCGCGTCGGTCAGGCGGAAATGTACAAGCTCGCCCGCAAAAAGAACCGGGTGCATTGGCGGATCGAGCGTGAGCCCGCCGGAGGCGTGCGTACGGGCCTGTAAGAGGTAGCTCGTGCCGTCGATGATGTGCGGCATACCGTCGAGCACGACACCGCCGATCAGCGCGCCCGCCGCGACGACACCCAGCGCCATCGCGACGGCGTGCCTGAAGCGCATCGGCTTTCGGCGGATCATCATCGCGAAACGCGGGCCCAGCTCTTCGGGGACCGAGCAGGCCAGGAGCGCGATGCCGACCGTGTAGCAGGCCAGCCTGAACGCCGGGCGGTACTCGTAGGTGTTAAGCCCGCCGGGCCGGTAGACGCCGTACTCGAGCCCGGCCAGCGAAAACGCGCCGCCGAACGCGACGACGAGTAGGCCAAGCG